>NZ_JBQQCB010000080.1:0-51196 GCF_052246675.1 Nonomuraea sp. KM90
CGGCTGCTTGCCGGCGACGATCACGTTGACGTAGTCGCGCGAGCGCAGGCAGTGGTCGCCGACCGAGAGCAGGGTGTTGGCGTCCGGCGGCAGGTAGACCCGCACCACCGACGCCTTCTTGTTCGCCACGACGTCGAGGAAGCCGGGGTCCTGGTGGCTGAAGCCGTTGTGGTCCTGCCGCCACACGTGCGAGGACAGCAGGTACGTCAGCGACGCCACCGGCCGCCGCCACGGGATCTTCTGCGACGACTCCAGCCACTTGGCGTGCTGGTTGAACATCGCGTCCACGATGTGGATGAACGCCTCGTAGCAGTTGAACAGCCCGTGCCGCCCGGTCAGCAGGTAGCCCTCCAGCCAGCCCTGGCACAGGTGCTCGCTCAGCACCTCCATGACCCGCCCGCCGGCCCCCAGGTTCTCGTCCGTCGGCAGCAGCTCGGCGTCCCAGGCCCGGTCGGTGACCTCGAACACCTCGGACAGCCGGTTGGACGCCGTCTCGTCCGGGCCCATCAGCCGGAACGTGCTCGGATTGGCGGCGATCACGTCGCGCAGGAACCCGCCGAGCACCCGCGTGGGCTCGCTCGACTGCTCCGCCGGGGCCTTGACCTCGACCGCGAGCCGCCGGAAGTCCGGCAGCCGCAGCGGCTCCAGCAGCTCGCCGCCGTTGGTGTGGGGGTTGGCGCTCATCCTGCGCGGGCCGCTCGGCACCGTGTCCAGGATCCCGGCGACCGGCCGGCCGTCGGAGCCGAACAGCTCCTCCGGCCGGTACGAGCGCATCCACTCCTCGAGCATGCCCAGGTGGGTGGGGTTCTCGCGGACCTTGGCCAGCGGCACCTGGTGCGCGCGCCACGTGCCCTCGACCGGCAGGCCGTCCACCTCGCGGGGCCCGGTCCAGCCCTTGGGCGTGCGCAGGATGATCATCGGCAGTCGGGCCGCGTCGCCCGCCTTGTAGGCGGCCATCTCCTCGAACGCCAGGTCCAGCGTGCCGGCCATCTCCTCGTGGTCGGCGCCGACGAGGTGGGGGCGGTAGCCGTAGCCCTCCATGAGCTTGATCAGCTCCGGCTCCGGGATGCGGGCCAGGACGGTCGGGTTGGCGATCTTGTAGCCGTTGAGGTGCAGGATGGGCAGGACCATCCCGTCGCGGCGGCGGTCCAGGAACTTGTTGGAGTGCCAGCTCGCGGCCAGCGGGCCGGTCTCGGCCTCGCCGTCGCCGATGATGCAGGCCACCACCAGGTCGGGGTTGTCGAAGGCGGCGCCGTACGCGTGCGCGAGCGCGTACCCCAGCTCGCCGCCCTCGTGGATCGAACCGGGCGTCTCCGGCGCGACGTGGCTCGGGATGCCGCCGGGGAAGGAGAACTGGCGGAACAGCCGCCGCATGCCCTCCACGTCCTGCGACACGTCCGGATACCGCTCGGAGTACGACCCCTCCAGCCACGCGTGCGCCACCGCCGCCGGGCCGCCGTGGCCGGGGCCGGCGATGTAGATCATGTCCTGGTCCCGCTCGCGGATCACCCGGTTGAGGTGCGCGAAGCAGAAGTTGAGGCCGGGCGTCGTGCCCCAGTGGCCGAGCAGGCGCGGCTTGATGTGCTCCGGCCGCAGCGGCTCCGTCAGCAGCGGATTGTCCAGCAGGTAGATCTGCCCCACGGACAGGTAGTTGGCCGCCCGCCAGTACGCGTCTATATGGTCCATGCCCCTGCTGATTCCTCGACAGGGCGGAATGAATCCCCGATAAGGTGCCGAACATGGAGTTCAGGAGCTCGCGCTGGTATTCAGGCAACGACCGGAACTCCTACATACACCGGGCATGGATGCGGCGCGGCCTGCCGCAGGAGGCGTTCGAGGGCGGCAAGCCGCACATCGCGATCGCCAACACCGCCTCCGATCTCACGTCCTGCAACTCCCACCTGAACGAGGTCGCCCGGAGCGTCATGAACGGCGTGTGGGAGGCCGGCGGCGTGCCGCTCAACCTGCCCGTCGTCTCCCTCGGCGAGACGAACGTCCGCCCCACCGCGATGCTGTGGCGCAACCTGGCCGCCATGGCCACCGAGGAGATGCTGCGCGCCAACCCCATCGACGGCGTGGTGCTGCTCGGCGGCTGCGACAAGACGATCCCGTCGCTGCTGATGGCCGCCGCCTCCGTCGACCTGCCCGCCCTCGTGGTGCCCGGCGGGCCCATGCTGACCGGGCACTTCCGCGGGGCGCCGCTCGGCTGCGGCACCGACGTGTGGCGGCTCAGCGAGGAGGTGCGCGCGGGCACGCTCTCCCGCGAGGCGTTCCTCCGGTCCGAGTCGTCCATGATCCGCAGCCGCGGCCACTGCAACACGATGGGCACCGCCTCCACCATGGCCTGCATGGCCGAGGCGCTCGGCATGACCCTGCCCGGCACCGCCGGCACCCCGGCCCCCGACAGCCGCCTGCTCGAACGCTCCCACGAGAGCGGCCGCCTGGCCGTCGAGCTGGTCAAGGAGGGCCGCCGCCCGAGCCAGGTGATGACCAGGGCTTCCTTCCTCAACGCCATCGTCACGCTGGCCGCCGTCGGCGGCTCCACCAACGCCGTCGTGCACCTGCTCGCCATCGCCGGCCGGCTCGGCGTCCAGCTGGACCTGGACGACTTCGACCGCACCGGCTCCGGCGTGCCGCTGCTGGTCGACCTGCAGCCGGCCGGGCGGCACCTGATGGACGACCTGTTCAGGGCCGGGGGCCTGGCGGCCGTGCTGAAGGAGGTCGAGGACCTGCTCGACCCGGCCGCGATCACCGTCACCGGGCACCCGCTGGTCGAGCACCTCGCCGGGGCCGAGATCTGGGACGAGGACGTCATACGGCGGCGCTCGGCCCCGCTGCTGCCCGACGCGGGCATCGCCGTCCTGCGCGGCAACCTCGCGCCGGGCGGGGCGGTGATCAAGCCCGCCGCCGCCTCGCCCGAGCTGCTGCGCCACCGCGGCCGGGCCGTCGTCTTCGACAGCGTCGAGGACGTCCACGCCCGCCTCGACTCGCCCGACCTCGACGTGGACGAGACCTCGGTGCTGGTGCTGCGCGGCTGCGGGCCCAAGGGCTATCCGGGCATGCCGGAGGTCGGCAACCTGCCGCTGCCGGCCAAGCTGCTGGAGAAGGGCGTGCGCGACATGGTACGCATCAGCGACGCCCGCATGAGCGGCACCGCGTACGGCACGGTCGTGCTGCACGCCGCGCCCGAGGCCGCCGCCGGCGGGCCCCTGTCCCGGGTGCGCACCGGCGACCCGATCGTGCTCGACGTGGCCGCCCGCCGCCTCGACGTGGACGTCCCCGACGCGGAGCTGGCCGCCAGGGAGCCGGTCATGACCGGGCACGCCCGGCCCGTACGCGGCTGGGAGCGCCTCTACGTCGAGCACGTCACCCAGGCCGACCGCGGCGCCGACCTCGACTTCCTGGTCGGCTCCGGCGGCGACCACGTGGGCCGCGAATCTCACTGAGGGGCTTAAAGACTCCGCTCCGCCATGCGCGGAATCAACCGCGGGGGGTACGGGGTTACGGGACGATGGAACCAGGCATGATCGGGTTGGCGACGCGAGGAGGAAGAGCGTGAACGGCGACATCACCCAGAGCCAGGAGTGGGCGGCCCTGGGCAAGCACCACGAGGAGCTGGCGGGCAGGCATCTGCGCGAGCTGTTCGCGGACGACCCGGGGCGGGCCGGGCGCATGACGGTGACCGCCGGCGACCTCTACCTCGACTACGCCAAGCACCGCGCCACGCAGGAGACCATCGACCTGCTCACGGCCCTGGCCGAGCGGGCGGGGCTGCGCGAGCGCATCGCGGCCATGTTCGGCGGCGAGCACATCAACGTCAGCGAGGACCGCGCGGTCCTGCACGTCGCGCTGCGCATGCCGCGCGAGGCGAAGCTCGTCGTGGACGGGCAGGACGTCGTGGCCGACGTGCACGCCGTGCTCGACAAGATGAGCGCCTTCGCCGACCGGGTCAGGTCCAAGGAGTGGAAGGGCGCCACCGGCAAGCCGATCGAGACCGTCGTCAACATCGGCATCGGCGGCTCCGATCTCGGCCCCGCCATGGCCTACGAGGCGCTGCGCGACTACGCCGACGCCGGCATCTCGGCCAGGTTCGTCTCCAACATCGACCCGGCCGACATCACCGGCAACCTCGCCGGCCTCGACCCGGCGACCACGCTGGTCGTGGTCAGCTCCAAGACCTTCACCACGCTGGAGACGCTCACCAACGCCAGGGTCGCGCGCCGCTGGCTGGTCGAGGCGCTCGGCGAGGACGCGGTCTCCAAGCACTTCGTCGCCGTCTCCACCAACGCCGCCAAGGTCGCGGAGTTCGGCATCGACACCGACAACATGTTCGGTTTCTGGGACTGGGTCGGCGGCCGCTACTCCTACGACGGCGCCATCGGCCTGTCCCTGATGATCGCGGTCGGGCCCGAGCGGTTCCGCGAGATGCTGGCCGGCTTCCACACCATGGACCAGCACTTCCGCACGACCCCGTTCGAGGCCAACATGCCGGTCCTGATGGCCCTGCTCGGGGTGTGGTATACCGACTTCTTCGACGCCGAGACCCGCGCCGTCCTGCCCTACAGCCAGCGGCTGCACCGCTTCCCGGCCTACCTGCAGCAGCTCACGATGGAGTCCAACGGCAAGTCCGTGCGCGCCGACGGCACCCCCGTCACCGCCCGCACCGGCGAGATCTTCTGGGGTGAGCCGGGCACCAACGGCCAGCACGCCTTCTACCAGCTCCTGCACCAGGGCACCCGGCTCGTGCCGGCCGACTTCATCGGCTTCGCCGAGCCCCACGAGGACCGCGAGGGCATGCACGACCAGCTCGCCGCCAACCTCTTCGCCCAGACCACCGCGCTGGCGTTCGGCAAGACGGCCGACGAGATCGCCGCCGAGGGCACCGCGCCGGAGATCGTGCCGCACAAGGTGATGCCGGGCAACCGCCCCACCTCCACGATCCTCGCCCCCAAGCTCACCCCCTCCACGCTGGGCCAGCTCGTCGCCCTCTACGAGCACATCGTGTTCGTCGAGGGCACGATCTGGGGCGTCGACTCCTTCGACCAGTGGGGCGTCGAGCTGGGCAAGAAGATGGCGCTCGACCTGGCGCCCGCGCTCACCTCCGACGAGCCGCCCACCGCCTTCCCCGACGCCTCCACCGAACAGCTGATCCGCAAATACCGGGAGCTGCGCGGAAGGCGCGCCTGAGATGGCGCACGACAAGGAGCAGGCGGGCGCGCTGGTCCTGTTCGGGGTCACCGGTGACCTCGCCCGCAAGATGCTCCTGCCCGCGCTCTACCACCTGACCGCCGACAGCCGGCTCGACCTGCCGGTCATCGGCGTGGCCAAGACCGACCTCGACCTCGACGGGCTGCGCGAGCACGCCCGCGAGGCCTGCGGCGGCGTCCGCGACGCGGCGTTCGAGAAGCTGGCGGGCAACCTGCGGCTGGTCGCCGGCGACTACCGCGACCCCGGCACGTTCGCCCGGCTGCGCGACGAGGTGGCGGGCAAGGGCTTCCTGGTCCACTACCTGGCGGTGCCGCCGTCGCTGTTCGCGCCGGTCGCCGAGGGCCTTTCGGGGGTGGGCCTCAACCGTGACTCGCGGCTCGTGGTGGAGAAGCCGTTCGGGCACGACCTCGACTCGGCCCGCAGCCTCAACGACGAGCTGCTCAAGCACTTCGACGAGGACCACCTGCGCCGGGTCGACCACTTCCTGGGCAAGGAGCCGGTCGAGGACCTCATGGTCTTCCGGTTCGCCAACACGCTGCTGGAGCCCATCTGGAACCGCTCCCACATCCGCAGCGTGCAGATCACCATGGCGGAAGACTTCGACGTACGCGACCGGGGCGCCTTCTACGACGCCAACGGCACCATCCGGGACGTGGTGCAGAATCACCTGCTCCAGCTCCTGGCCATCCTCGCGATGGACCCGCCGCCGTCCACCGACGCCCGGGCCCAGCTCGACGAGAAGTGGCGGGTGCTGCGCGCCGTCCAGGCCATCGCGCCCGCCGACGTCGTACGCGGCCAGTACTCCGGCTACCTCGACACCGACGGCGTGCGCCCCGGCTCCACCACCGAGACCTACGTCGCCCTGCGCGCCTACATCGACAACTGGCGCTGGGCCGGGGTGCCGTGGTGCATCCGCTCCGGCAAGGGCCTGCCCACCACCGACCTGGAGATCGTCGCCGAGCTGCGCAGGCCGCCGGTGACGATGTTCGGCAACGGCGGCGCCCCCGACAGCCCCAACCTCGTCAGGTTCCGGCTCCAGCCCGACGCCGGGGTGACGTTCGACCTGCTGGCCAAGGAGCCGGGCAAGCAGCACACCCGGCCGGTGCCGGTCAGCGTCGACTTCACCAAGGTGCTCGGGCCGATGGAGGCCGCCTACGAGCGCATCCTGGCCGACGCCGTCAGCGGCGACCCGCGCAGGTTCGCCAGGTTCGACCTGGTGGAGGAGTCGTGGCGGATCGTGCAGCCGGTGCTCGACCTGACGGACGCGCCGCTGCCGTACGCGAAGGGGTCCTGGGGGCCGGATCGGGCGGCGGAGATCCCGCCGGACGGCTGGCACGAGATCTCCACGACGTTCGACTGACCGCCTCCCACGCCCCTTCTCCCGCGTGCCCGGCGCCTCCCCTTCGCCCCCTACCTGATCGTCGCTCCCGGAGAAGACCTTCACCGGAGTGCGGTGGGTAGGAGGAGAGGGCGGGAGGTCCGGGAGGCCCGTGAGCAGGCGACGACCAGCGGCGTTCGACGGGGCGGCGTCCCGGGGTGACGATGGGGGGATGGACATCATGGAGTTGGTGGAACAGTCGAAGGACGCCGCGACCGTCAAACGCGTCTTCGGCGAGCCGATCCAACACGGCGACGTCGTCGTCATCCCGGTCGCCAGGGTCGCCCAGGGCGGCGGCGGGGGCCAGGGCCAGAACCGGGGCGAGAAGGGCGAGGAGGGCGGAGGCAGCGGCGGCGGCTTCGGCTTCGGGGCCACCCCGGCGGGGGTGTTCGTGCTCAAGGACGGCGACGCCCTGTGGCGGCCGGCCGTCGACGTCAACCGCATCGTCATCGGCGGGCAGCTCGTCGCGGTCGTGCTGCTGCTGACGCTGCGGGCCATCTTCACGAAGCGGCGCCGCAAGCGCTGACGAGCCGAGACGGCACACGTGCTGACCGACCTGCTCGACGACGCGGAGCTGCCCGGCCATGCCTTCCTGATGCCCGGGTCGAACCTGCCGGTCCGGGTGGCCCGGCTGGACGGCTCCGCGACGCTCGTACGCTTCCCGCCCGGCTGGGCCCGGCCCGAGCACGGCCACTACCTGGCCGGGGAGGAGTTCGTGCTGCTGGCGGGCGAGCTGCACGTCTCCGGCATCACCTACCTGCCGGGCCAGCACGGCTGGCTGCCCGCCGGCGCCCTGCGCCACTCCGGGGCCGCGCCGCGTGGCGCGCTGGCGTTCATGGCCTTCTCCGGCCCGGCCACCTGGGTGCGCAGCGAGCTCGACGAGCCGGACGGGCCCTCCCAGCGCACGCCGCTGGAGACCGTCGTCATCCCGAGCGGCGGCCTGCCGCTCACGCCGCACTCCGCCCTGCTCGACATTCCCATCCCGCTCGACCGGCCCGCCGAGATGATCACCGTGCCGACGTGGACGTGGGAGCGGTCCGCCTTGATCCCCGAGGGGAGGGTGCTCGTAAGGTGGACGCCATGACCTCTATGGCGCAGATCGCGGCTTTCGGTGGAGTGGTGCTGCTCGGGGCGATGTCGCCCGGCCCGGACTTCGCGGTGGTGGTACGCCGCTCGGCCGTCTCGGGGCGCGGGCCCGGCATGGCGGCCGCGGCGGGGATCGCCGTGGGCGTCTTCGCCTGGGTCGTGGCGGCCGCCACCGGCATCGCGGCCCTGCTTGCCGCCTCGGCCCTGGCGTTCACCGTGGTCAAGGTGGCCGGCGCCGCCTACCTGCTCTACCTCGGGGTCAGGGCGCTGCGCTCGGCCTGGCGCGGGGGCGGGGAGCTGCGGCTCGACGTCCCCGACCCGGGCGGGCGCGGCTCGTGGGCGGCGTTCGCCGAAGGGCTGCTGACCAACGTCCTCAACCCGAAGGCGGCGCTGTTCTTCGTGGCCCTGGTGCCCCAGTTCCTCAGCTCGGGAGCGTCCGCGCTGATGCTCTCGGGGGTGGCGCTGGCGGGCACGGTCGCCTGGTTCCTGGTGGTGGCCAACGTGGTGGGGACGCTGCGCAGGGTGTTCGCCCGGCAGGCCGTACGCAGGGCGGTGGACGGACTCACGGGCGCCGCCCTCATCGGCCTCGGCATCAAACTGGCCGCCTCCAGCCGCCCCTGACCTCCGGCTGCCCATGACCTCCGGCTACCCCTGACCTCCGGCCGCCCATGACCTCCGGCTGCCCCTGACCGCCTGCCGTTCCTTAGTGTCGGCCGTTCCTGACCGCTGACCGCTCCTGAGCGCCGGCCCGCGCGCACTATGCGGCGCGCGTTATTCGGCGCGCGTCATGCGATGGTCACGCCGAGCAGGTGGCCCAGCGCGAAGGTGACGGTGGCCGCCCCCACGCCCAGGGCGAGCTGGCGCAGGCCGCCCCGCCACCACGGCCGCGCGGTCATCACCGCCACGGCCGACCCGAACCCGAACAGCGCCACCACGCTCAACACCAGCGCCACCACCAGCCCGGACGCCCCGAACAGGAACGGCACCAGCGGCACCAGCGCCCCGACCGAGAACGCGCAGAACGACGAGCCGGCCGCCAGCAAGGGGGAGGGCAGGTCATCCGGGTCGACGCCGAGCTCCTCCCGGACGTGCACCCGCAACGCCTGCTCCGGATCGGCCGACAACCCGTCGGCCACCCGCTCGGCCAGCTCGGCGTCGAGCCCGCGCGCCCGGTAGAGCGCCGCCAGCTCGGCCCGCTCGCCGACGGGGTTACGGGCCAGCTCGCGCCGCTCGACGGCGATCTCGGCGCGCATCAGCTCGGTCTGGGACTTCACCGACGTGTACTCCCCGGCCGCCATGGAACAGGCCCCGGCCAGCAGCCCGGCACACCCGGCCAGCACCGCCCCCTGCCCGGCCCCCGCCGCGCCGACGACCCCGGCGATCAACGCGAAGTTGGACACGAGCCCGTCCATCGCCCCGAACACCGCCGGCCGCAGCCAGCCGCCGGTAACGTCCCGGTGGCTGTGGTGCTGCTCGGGGGGATGCGGGCGGGCGAGCTCGATGGTCATGCAATTCCTCCGTATATATACCCCTCTTTCTAGAAATGTGGCATATGCGGCCAAGATCCGCAACGAAGGAGAGGCTTCCCTGACCTGCGGAAACCCGGCCACAGGACCGCAGAGTGCCGTGCGGGCCAGGGCCGGCTCGCTGCCGGTCGTGCCGCTCCGGGAGGCGATCTGCCCAGCCGACTATAACGGTCCTGACCGTAAATAGGCGATTGTCGTACCGTCAGGACCCTTGCCGTTCGGCCGGAGGGGCGCTGCGATGATGGCCTCCCTTCCTGACAGATCGGAGACGACCGTGCGCATCGCCCTCGCCGGGCTGGCCACCAGCCATCCCTTCACCGACGCCCGCACCCTGGCCCGCCACGCCGAGCTCGTCGTGTGGGAGCCGGATCCCGAGCGGCTGCGGCGCTTCACCGCGGAGAATCCCGCGGCGAAGGTGGCGGGCAGCCTGGAGGAGGCGCTGGCGGGCGGGATCGACGGGGTGGTGCTGACCGTGCCCAACCCGCAGGTGCCGCTGGCGCTGGCCAGGGTCCTGGAGACGGGCGTGGCCTGCTTCGTCAACAAGCCCGCCGCCGCGGCCCGGGCCCAGCTGGACGAGCTCGACCGGCTGCCCATCCACGACCGCGTGCTGTCCGGCTCGGTGCTGCGCTTTGCCCCGGCCTTCGCGGGCGCGCGGGCCGAGCGGAGCGAGGTGCTGGCCGTGCGCGCCACCGTACGGCACGACGTGGGGATCTGGGCGACCGGCTACAACGCCTGGCAGGACACGCCGGGCGAGGGCGGCGGGACGATGGTGACCATGGGGATCCACGGCGTGGAGCTGCTGGTGGCCCTGCTGGGTCCCGCCGTCCGGCTGGTGGGGGCGGCCGGGGCGAGGCGGCACTACGCGTCGCTGCGCTCGGAGGACACCGGGGTGATGGCGTTGCGCTGGGACGACGGCATCACCGGCACGGTCGAGATCCTCGGCGTCTCGGAGTCCGAGTCGTACGCCGTCACCCTGCACAAGCGGGACTCCACCGAGACCATCGTGATCGAGGGCGGGGACGATCCGGTGAGGGGGCTCGGGTACGAGGGAACGATCGAGGCATTCCTCGCCATGGTGGGCGGGGCGCCCAGCCCGGTGCCGTGGCAGGAGACCAGGGCCGTGCTCGACGTGATCGTTTCGGCTCGCGAAAGCGCGCTCCCCGCCCGCGAGAGCGCCTGACCCGCTCCCAGGAAGCACCCCTGGCCGGGGCCGTCGCGGCGCCTGGCCCGAGCCCTTGGCCGGGCCGCAACGGCGCCTGGCCCAAGCCCCTGTCCGGGCCGTAACGCGCCTGGCCCGAGCCCCCGGCCGGGCCGTAACGGTGCCTGACCAGGTCGTGCCCGTTGACAGCCGGAGCTCCATCCGGTTACGGTCTGGACCGTAAATAAGGGATGGAGGAGACCGCGTGCGGACGACAGCGGAACTCGAGGAGCGGCTGGCACGGCCGAGTGCCGGGCTCATCGACGATCTGGGCAGGCTCGACGGCGACATCATGATCCTGGGCGCCGGTGGCAAGCTCGGCCCGAGCCTGGTGCGGCTGGCCCTGAACGCCGGCCGGGGAGACCGGCGGATCATCGCGGTGTCGCGCTTCTCCGAGCCAGGGCTGGCCCGGACACTCCAGGACGCGGGCGCCACCGTGGTGGCCGCCGACGTCGCCGACGACCGCGCCCTGCGCGAGCTCCCCGACGCGCCCAACGTCGTGTTCCTGGTGGGAGCCAAGTTCGGTACGCAGGGCCGCGAGCACGCCACCTGGTTCACCAACGCCTACCTGCCCGGCCGGGTGGCCGACCGCTTCGCCGGCGCCAGGATCGCGGCACTGTCCACCGGGAACGTCTACCCCCTCGTCCCCGTGGGCGGTGGCGGCAGCACGGAAGACTCGCCCGTCGGCCCCGTTGGCGACTACGCGATGAGCTGCCTGGGCAGGGAACGCGTGCTGACGCACTTCGCCGAGACGAACGGCACCCGCCTGTCGTTGATCCGCCTCAACTACGCGGTCGAGCTCCGCTACGGGGTGCTCGTGGACCTGGCCCAGAAGGTGCTCGCCGGCGAGCCCATCGACCTGGCAACGGGGCAGGTGAACGTGGTCTGGCAGGGCTACGCCAACGAGGTCGCGCTCCGGTCCCTGCTGCTGGCCGACGTACCGCCGTACGTGCTCAACGTCACCGGGCCCGAGCTCGTCTCGGTGCGCAGGGCGGCGCTGGACCTTGGCGCCGCGCTCGGCAAGGAGCCGGTGTTCACCGGCGAGGAGGCGCCGACGGCGCTGCTCTCGAACGCCTCCAGATGCCACCGCCTGTTCGGCTACCCCGAGCTGACCCCCGCCGAACTCATCGAGCACACGGCGCGCTGGGTCGCGGACGGCGGCCCGCTGCTCGGCAAGCCCACCAAGTTCGAACGCCGCGACGGGCGTTTCTGATCCGCGTGCTCACTTCAGCAGAAAAGAGGGGGACCCACGTGCTCAGCACGGCTCCAGAGGCGCAGACGTCCGTGCGCGACCTGTTCAGGCGTGGCCTGGTGATCCCGGCTCATCCCCTTGCCCTGACCGGGGACAGGCGGCTGGACGAGCGCCGCCAGCGTGCTTTGACGCGTTACTACGTGGAGGCCGGGGCCGGCGGGCTGGCGGTGGGCGTGCACACCACGCAGTTCGCCATTCACGGCACCGACCTGCTGCCGCCCGTGCTCGAACTGGCCGCCGCCACGGCCGGCGAGTTCCGGCGCAAGGTGGTGCTGGTGGCGGGCGCGACCGGGCCCACCGCGCAGGCGGTGGCGGAGGCCGAGCTGGCCAGGTCGCTGGGGTATCACATGGTGCTGCTCAGCCCGTACCGGGAGCTGGACGAGGACGGGCTGATCGAGCGGGCCAGGGCCGTGGGCGAGGTGCTGCCGGTGATCGGTTTCTACCTGCAGCCCGCGGTGGGCGGGCGCGCCCTGTCACGGGAGTTCTGGACGCGGCTGGCGGCGATCGAGTCGGTGGTCGGGATCAAGGTCGCCCCCTTCGATCGTTACCGCACGCTCGACGTGCTGCACGGCGTCGTACGGGCGGGGCGGGCCGGCGAGGTGGCGCTCTACACGGGCAACGACGACCACATCCTGGCCGATCTCATCACCTCGCACCGGGTGGTCGTGGACGGGCGCGAGGTGGAGGTGGAATTCGTCGGCGGGCTGCTCGGCCAGTGGGCGGTCTGGGTGCGGCGGGCCGTGGAGCTGCTGGAGGAGGCCACGCTGGCCCGCTCCGGCGACGACGGGGCGGTGCGCAGGCTGCTCAGCCTCGACGGCCACCTCACGGACGCCAACGCGGCCATCTTCGACTCGGCGAACGGCTTCCACGGGTGCATCCCGGGCATCCACGAGGTGCTGCGCCGGCAGGGCCTGCTGGCGGGCCGCTGGTGCCTCGACCCGGCAGAGGAGCTCTCGCCGGGCCAGCTCGCGGAGATCGACCGGATCTGGGCGGCCTACCCGTGGCTCCGCGACGACGACTTCGTGGCCGAGGGCCTGGACCGATGGCTCGCCTGACCGCCCAGGCGCCCCTGAACCACCGGGTGCCCCTCAACGGCCGGGCGTTCCTGAACGGCTGGGCACGCTATGACGGCCCGGCGCCCTTCAACGGTCCGGCTCGCCTGAACGGTCCCGACCGGTCGGCGGACGTGCCCCGGGAGGGGGCGCCGGGTCTAGAGGGTGAGGCGGTAGAGCGTCAGAGGGCGGCCGCTGGAGCCGCTGGTGAGGTTGCCGGTGCGTTCGGCCAGCCCCGCCAGCTCCAGCCGGTGCAGCATCCGCCGCGCCGTGCGCTGCTGGACGGCGAGCCGCTCGGCGATCTCGCGCGTGGTCAGTGCCTGCCCGCCCGCCGCGTCGCGCGCCTCCAGCAGCTTCTCCAGCGTCGGCACCGACAGCCCCACCCGGCGGGCGAGCACCGACAGGCTCTGCTCGCCGGCGGATTCGTCGGCCACCGACTCCAGCACGATGTCGGTGTCGGCGCGCAATGACAGCACCGCGGCCACGCTCCCGATGCGCCGGGCCCTGGCCAGCGCCCGGCGGGCCAGGCTCTCGGCCTCGGCGGCACTGCGCCCGAGGCCGAAACCCACCCGGGCCACGGCGCTGTGCGCGGTGAGCCTGGTCAGCATGGGCAGCCCGGTGAAGCCGCCGGTGGCGTCGTGGAGGGGGCCCCGGGTGGTCACCAGCAGGTGAGTGCCGCCGCGGAAGGCGGCCAGCGTGCCGCCGAGCGCGCCGGCCTCGCGCAGCAGTCCCTCCTCGCCGTCCATCTCCACCAGGCCGAGCGCGATCTGCGCGTCCTCCTGCGCCTGACCCTCGGCGGTCAGCAGGAGCTGGCGCAGCGCCACGCGGACCGAGTGCACCGACGGCGCCAGTCGCAGCACCTGCATCTCGCCGCGCAGCGCCTCGTGCACCGAGCTGAGACAGGTGATCACGGGATGCGTCGGGGCGCGGCGGTGGAAGGCGATGACCTTCTTGGAGGTCTGCTCCGGGCGGTAGCCGAGGGTGCGCAGCTGGTCGGTGGGCAGCCCGGCCTCGTGGAAGGTGGCGGTGACGTCGGCGGGGGAGATGGTGTCGATGGACAGGCGGGTGATGTCGTGGCCCTCGTGCTGGAGGCGTACCAGGGCGCTGAGCAGCGTCGCGCCCGAGTAGTCGACGAAGGCGGCCGGACGCGACAGCACGTCGGCGGCGCGGGCCAGCATGTACGGGACGATGCCGGTGAACAGCCAGCCCTCGACCGAGGTGGTGTGCGCCTCGACGATGGCCGGGGCCTGCGACTCGTGATCGTAGTCGAGCCGCAGCGCGCTGACCCCCGGCTGCTCCTCGCAGGTGGCCGCGACGTCGTCGACCAGATCGTGCGGGCCGACGACTCCGATGACGATACCCACCCGCGCCTCCTCTTCCTTAATACGGTCTAGACCGAAAGGTTATCCGGTGACCCTGCACTTTCCCAACATGGCCGAACCCGCGGGCCGCACCCTCGGCGACGAGGAGATGGCGGCACTGGAGCGGGTGATCCGCTCCGGCATGCTCAACTCCGTCTGGGGGACCGAGGCGCGGGCGCTCGAACGCGAGGTCGGCGAGCTGTACGGCTCGCGCCACGCGATCGCGTGCAGCTCCGGCACCGCGGCCCTCCACCTGTCGGTCGTCGCGGCGGCGCCGGACCCCGGGGACGAGATCATCACGACGCCGATCACGGACTTCGGTACCGTGGCCCCCATCTTGGCGCAGAACGCCGTTCCTGTCTTCGCGGACGTCGACCCGTCCGACGGCAACCTCGACCCGGACTCCGTGGCCGGTCTCATCGGGCCGCGCACCCGCGCGATCATGGCCGTGCACCTGTTCGGGGCGCCGGCCCGGATCGCCGCGCTGCGGGCCCTGGCGGACGAGCACGGCCTCGTGCTCATCGAGGACTGCGCCCAGGCGTGGCTCGCGGAGCTGCCCGCCGGGCAGGCCGGCCGGCCGCCTGGCGAGCAGGCCGGCGGGCCGTCTGACGGGCAGGCCGGCGGGCAGCCTGGTGAGCTTCTCGGTGAGCTGCCCACCAGGGGCTACGCGGGCACGGCCGGCCACGTGGGGACCCTGAGCCTGCAGCAGTGGAAGCACATCACCTGCGGCGACGGCGGCGTCGCGATCACCGACGACGACGAGCTGGCCAGGCGCATGCGGCTGTTCGCGGACAAGGGCTGGGACCGGGCCGCCGGCCGCTCGCACGAGAGCCTCGGCCTGAACTACCGGATGACCGAGCTGCAGGCGGCGGTGGCCCGGGCGCAACTGGCGAAGCTGCCGGGCGTCGTGGAGTCGAGGCGCCGCACCGCCGGACAGCTCATCGAGGCGCTGCGCGGCCTGGACGGGGTGCTGGAAGCCGGCGAGCCGGCCGGCGCGGGGGAGGGGCGCGGCGTGATCCGGCTGCCCCGCCCTGACGGGCACGCCTGGTGGTTGTTCCCGCTCGTGCTGCCCGGCGGCGACGCCCCCGAGCTGGCCGCGCACCTGAGCGCGGCCGGGATTCCGGCACGGGCCGGATACCTCAAGGAGCCTCTCAACCGGGCCCCGCTGTGGAAGGGGCCGATCTACGGCGCCTCGGACTATCCCCTGGAGGGCTATCGTCCCGCCGGCTGCCCGGCGGCCGAGCGGCTGGTCGACAGCACGCTCGTGGTCATCGACTGGAACGAACACTACACGTCGGAGCACGTGGCGGCGATCGCCGACAGTGTCCGGCGCTATCCCGGAAGGGCCTAGTTACGTTCATGTATCAAGCATTGACCGGCCGCTCGCCGCTCACTAGGTTTCGGTCAGGACCGGTATTCGGGAAAGGAAAGCCACCGATGAGGAAGCTAACGGCAGCCGGAGTCGTGGCCGCCCTGAGCGTCGTGATCGCCGGGTGCGGATCCGGTGGCGGCTCGGGCTCGGACAAGAGCACGGTCACCCTCTGGATGTACCCCGTCATCATGGACCAGGCCAAGCACAAGGCCTTCTGGGACAAGGTCGAGAAGGACTTCGAGGCCGCGAACCCCGCCATCGACGTCAAGATCGACCAGCAGCCCTGGGACGGACGCCAGGAGAAGGTCACCACGGCGCTGGCTTCCAGGAAGGGCTTCGACCTGGTGGTGCTCGGCCCGGACCAGATCCCGCAGTACGCCCAGCAGGGCACGCTGGAGCCCGTGGACGACGTGGTCGCCCCCGCCAAGGCGAGCTATCTGCCCAACGCGCTCACCGCGCTGACCGTGGACGGCAAGCTCTACGGCGTGCCGATCTACCAGACGATCACCGCCCCCATCTACAACAAGAAGCTCTTCGCCGACGCGGGCGTCACCAAGGTGCCCGAGACGCTGGCCGAGCTGAAGGAGGCCGCGCCCAAGCTGGCCGCCGGGAAGGTCGCGGTGCTCGACTACCCGGGCAAGCCCGAGGTCTCGCTCAACCAGAGCTTCTACCCGATCCTATGGGCCAACGGCGGCTCGGTCTTCGCCGCCGACGGCAAGAGCGTGACCGTCAACAACCAGCAGGGCATCGACAGCCTGCAGCTCCTGCTGGACCTCAAGACCGCCGGCGGCCTGCCGGAGAACACCGCCAGCAAGGGCAACGACATCGAGGGCGGCGCGCTCGCCTCCGGCAAGACCGCGATGTACCACGCCGCCACGGCGCTCCAGGCAGACCAGCTCGGCGCCGCCATCGGCGCGGAGAACGTGGGCATCGGCCTGCCGCTGGAGGGCTCGAAGCGGGTCGCGTTCGGCATCCCGGGCGGCCTGGTGCTGGCCAAGCACTCCGAGAACAAGGACGCGGCCAAGAAGTTCGCCGCCTACGTCGCCTCTCCCGAGGTGGCCGGGCCGCTGGCCAAGGAGTCGGGCTTCTTCTCCGCGCGTACCGACGTGACCATCCCGGACCAGTCGGCGACGTCCAAGGAGTTCGCCAAGTCGCTGGAGTTCGCCTTCCCCGGTGACACCCACCCCAAGGCCCGCCAGGTCATGTCGATGATCGCGGCGCACGTGCAGGCGGCGCTGCTCGGCAAGGAGGACGCCAAGACGGCTCTCGACGCGGCCGCGAAGGAGGGCAACGAGCTGCTGGCCGGCGGCAGCTGACACGATCGGGGCCTCCCCGCGTGGAGGCCCCGTTTTCTGGAAAGGTGTGAACCCCGGTGCGTCATCGCCTGCGCGATCCGATCACGGGACTGCTGTTCGTCCTCCCCATGCTCGTGCTGTTCCTGATCTTCAAGATCTTCCCCACGCTGGGCGCGGCGGGCATGAGCCTGACGAACTGGAATATCGGCGGCGAGTGGAGCTTCATCGGCGCCGACAACTACACCCGGCTCGTGAACGACCCCAACTTCTGGTCGAGCCTGCGCGCCACGCTGGTGTACACGGCCATCTACGTGCCGCTGGTCGTTCTGGTCTCGCTCGGCACCGCGCTGCTGCTCAACTCGATCGTCTTCCTGCGCGGTCTGTTCCGCGGCATCCTCTTCCTGCCGTACGTGACCAGCTTCGTCTTCGCCGGCCTCATCTGGCGCTGGATCTACGAGTTCGACGGCCTGATCAACGGCATGCTGGCCAAGCTGGACCTGGGCCCGGTCGCCTTCATGGAGCGCTCGGAGCTGGTGCTGCCCGCGCTGGCCCTCGTCTCCTGCTGGAAGGGCTTCGGCTACTCCATGCTGATCCTGCTGGCCGGCCTCAAGGCCATCCCCGGCTCCTACCTGGAGGCGGCCCGGGTGGACGGCGCGAGCGCCTGGCAGCGCTTCCGCTCCATCACGCTGCCCCTGCTCAAGCCCGCCCTCTTCTTCGTGCTGGTGATCGAGACGATCGCCTCGTTCCAGGTCTTCGACACGATCTACGTGATGACCGGCGGCGGGCCGGCCAAGGCCAGCTACACCCTCATCTACGGCATCTTCGAACGCGGCTTCAGGTTCTGGGAGTTCGGCTACGCGGCCACGTGGGGGATGGTGCTCTTCGCCGTCGTCCTGGTCGTCTCGCTGATCCAGCGCCGCTTCGTCGGCAAGGAGAACACGTGACGATGACGGCCGCGCGTCCCGCCACGGCCCGGGCCGGCGGGCGGACCGCCGCGCCCCGGCGCCGGGGCCGCAAGTGGGCGCTGTACACGCTGCTCTCGGTCATCTCGCTGCTGACGATGGGCCCGTTCATCGCGATGCTCGTCGTGGCCCTCTCGCCGAGGGGCGAGCCGACCCTGCCCGCGCAGTGGCCCGACTCGCTCACCCTCGACAACATCACGCGGGTCCTGAGCGCCTCCGGGTTCGCCGAGTGGACGATCAACTCGCTGGTCTACTCGGCCGTGTCCGTCGTGATCATCCTGCTCACGGCGTCGATGGCCGGGTACGCCTTCGCCAAGAAGCGCTTCCCCGGCCGCGACGCCATGTTGTGGACCTTCCTGGCCACGATGATGGTGCCGTTCCAGGCCACGCTCATCCCGCTCTACGTGCTGGTGTCCGACTTCGGCGGGGCCGACACCTTCTGGGGGCTGATCGTCCCGACGCTGGCCAACTCGCAGGCGGTCTTCCTGATGCGCCAGTTCATCCTCGGGCTGCCGGACGAGCTGTTCGACGCCGCCAAGGTGGACGGGGCCTCCGAGCTGCGCGTCTACTGGACGATCGTGATCCCGTTGACCAAGCCGATCCTGGCCACGCTGGGCGTGTTCGTCTTCCTGTGGCACTGGAACGACTTCCTGTGGCCCCTGGTCATCTCGCAGAGCGACGCCACCCGCACGCTGACCGTGGGGCTGACGGTGCTCAAGACGGAAGAGCTGCAGTGGGCGACGCTGATGTCGTCGGCCGCCGTCTCGGCGGTGCCCTGCCTGCTGGTGTTCTTCCTGCTGCAGCGCTACCTGGTCAACAGCATCGCCATGACCGGGCTGAAGTGACCCGGAGCTGAGCGCCTACGCTTGTCGCCCAGACCGTCTGATGAAGGCCATCCGGTGAGGGGAACAACGATGAGCACGATGAGCGCGCCGATCGACCCGCGGGCCGCGCGGCTGCGCGATCGACTGCGGGGCGCCCTGGTGGCCGCCGCCGCGACGCCGATGACCGCATCGGGCGAGGTGGACCTCGACGTCGCCGAGGCGTACTTCCGCGGCCTGGCCGCCGCGGGCGCCGACGCCCTGGCCGTGCTCGCCCACACCGGCCGCGGCCCCTTCCTGCCGCCCGACGTCCGGGCCGGCCTGATCGGGCGCGCGTGCCGTACGGGCCTCCCCGTGATCGCCGGCGTCGGCGGGGGCTCGACTCCGGCGGCCGAGGAGGCCAAGGTGGCCGCCGAGCTGGGGGCCGACGGCGTGCTGGTGTTCCCGTCGGAGGGCGACCGGGCGGCGCTGCACGACGAGGTGTGGGCCGCGGCCGGCCTGCCGATGATCGCGTTCGACCTGTACACCGCGCCGTGCCCGCCCGCCGTGCTGCGCGCGATCGTCCGGCACCCCGGCGTCGCCGGGCTCAAGACGGCGCTGCTGTCCGACGCGATGGGCTGCCAGGAGGCGATCGCCCGGACCCGCGAGGCGGACCGGCTGGCCATCACCGGCGAGGACCGGATGTTCGGCCCCTCGCTCCTGTGGGGGGCGCAGGCGGCGCTGGTGGGCATCGCGGCCGCGTCGGTGGAGACGACGGCGGCGGTGCTGCGCGCGTTCGAGGGGGATGATCTGCGGGGGTTCGAGCGGGCGTCCGCGCGGCTGGACCGGCTGGCCGCGGCCACGTTCACCGCGCCCATGGAGGGTTACGTGCAGCGGATGCTGTGGGTGGCCGCCGCGGAGGGGCTCATCCCCGAGTCGCACGCCGTCGACCCGTACGGCCCCGGCCTGCCGGACGGCGAGCGCGCCGGGGTCCTGGCGGCGGTCCCGGGCTGAGGGGCCGCCCCCAGCCCGGTGCCCCGGTCAGTTCAGGGGCCGGTTCGCCGCCGGGCTCAGAGGGCGATCCGGATCAGGTTGCGGCCCTTGAGCCCGTACAGCGCCTTGCGCGAGGGATCGATGGCGAGCCGGGAACCGCCGCCGAACCAGTCGCTCGCCAGCCCCTCCACGAGCCTCCTCGAGGTGAAGGCGACCAGGTCGATCTCGTAGACCGCGTTCTCGTCGCTGGTGTAGGCGTTGCGCCCGGCCAGCACCAGGTCGCCGCCGCGCTCGCAGACCTTCAGCGTGCGGGTGACCTCGCGCCCGCGCGGGTCGAACTCGAACAGGACTCCGTCGCCGGTGATGCCGTACAGGGCGAGGGTCGTGTGCTTGAGGCTCGTGACGCTGCTCGCGCCGGCCACCGGCTCGACCTCCCACCTCACCTCACGGGTACGCAGGTCGAACGCCGCCAGCCGGGCCGTCGACGTCACCGGCGGCGACCCGAGGCCCTCCTGCGTGCTGGTGCCCAGGTAGACGGTGCCCAGCCGGGCGGTCAGCGAGAACACCGTCTGGCGCTCGACCACCGGGCGGTAGGTGTCGAGCCGGCCGGTCCTGGGGTCGTAGACGTCGAGCGCGCCGTTCTGGTGACCGGGCTCCGGCTGGGTGGACATCACGATCAGTCCGGTCAGCCTGTCGTGGCACAGGTCCTTGGGCCGGTCCTGGTTGTGGCCGGTGCGCAGGAGGAGCTTGGCCTCGGGGTCGCCCGCGCGGTGGGAGTACAGGGCGGCCTGGGTGTAGACCCCGAGGTAGGTGGTGTGCCCGGCGGTGATGATGGTCTTCGGCTCGCCGGGGATGGGCAGCCGGGTGACCTGGCCGGTCGCCAGGTCGTGCAGGTCGCAGCCGCCCTTGCCGCCGACGTAGACGAGCCTGCCGTCGGAGTGCACGGACATGGGCTCCTCGGGGGCCGCCCTGAACCCCTTCTGCACGTGACTCACGTAGTCGATCGCGCCGGTGGCCGGGTCGTAGACGAAGATGCCCGGCTCCTGGACGCCATAGATCCGGCCGCCGTGCTCCAGGATCCGGACGGTCTGCGCCTCCGGGAACGGCACGCCGAGGACCTCGTACGTGCCGTCCTCGATGCGGTAACGGTAGAACGTGCCGGACGGGCGGCCGGCGAAGTACACCCATCCGTCGTGGATCAGCACCGAGACGATGTACTTCTCGCCCGGCGCGGTGGCCTTGACGATCTTGTACGCGGCCGGGTTCGCCTTCTCCAGCACCAGCAGCTCGGCCAGCGAGTTCATGCCGCCGGCCACGTGCGTGCCGCTGATCGACATGCTCGACACCCAGTCCCGGTCGGCCACCTCGGCGGGCAGCAACTCGCGCTTCTCGCCCGTCCGGCGATCGATCGCGACGAGGTGGGCGTTGCTGCCGACCCCGGCGTAGACGTGGGTGTCGTCGGCCTGGATGCTGCGCACGTACGCCTCGCCGGGGGCGGGCTGGCCGAGGTCGCGGCTGGCGCCGGTGGCGGGGTCGTACTCGACCACGCGTCCCGGCTGGGACATGCCCATGTAGACCTTGCCGTCGGGCGAGGCGGCCATGGTCCAGATGTAGGGGTCGGGGTACTGGGCTACCTTCGTGGTCGTGCCGGTCAACGTGTCGATCCGGTACAGGTCCGACCTGGAGTGGGTGCCCACGTACACGTCGGTGCCCACCTTGCACATCGCCCAGATGCCCACGCCGGTGGGGATCTCGAAGTGGGCCGTGACCTTGTCCTGGGCCAGATCCCAGGCGCCCACGACGTTGGGCGCCAGGCCGCGCGAGCCCAGGTACAGCACGTCGCCGACGAACTCGGCGTTGCCCAGCGGGCTGGTGACGCTGGCCGGGCCGAGATCGGTGATCGTGCCCTCGGGCTCGCGCCCCGAGGCTGTGGCGGTGGCTGCGGCTGTAGCGGTGGCGGTGGGTGTGGCGTGGGCGGGGCCGGTGGCGAGGGCGGGGATGGTGGTCGCGGCGGCCGAGGCGGCTGCGGCCTGGAGGAAACGGCGGCGGGGGATCATTCGCTGATACTCCTCGGGAAGGTTGGCCGCACGTTATTACGGCCTAGGCCGTAATGTCCAGATCGAAGAGCCGCGCGGCGTTGCGCCACGCCACCAGTTCGGCCGTCTCGGCGTCCAGGCCCGCGGCCGCCACCGCGCCGTACGCCGAGGCCGGGTCGATGAGGGTCGAGTCGGTGCCGAAGAGCAGCCGCGTGCGGTCCACCCCGGCGGCCACCTGGGCGATGCGGCCGGCCGGCGCGTGGGAGTAGCACGGCTCCAGATAGAGCCGGTCGCAGGCGTTCGCGGCCTCGATGGCGTGGGCGAAGCCGTCGGCGCCCATGTGCCCCGCGATGACGCGCAGGCCGGGCGTGTCGAGGCAGACCTGGGCCAGGTCCAGCACCGTGGTCCCCCAGGTGTGGACCAGCGCGGGCACCCCGGCCGCCGCGACCATGGCCAGCGCCTCGCGCGTCTGCGGCGAGGAGGCGGGCGACCCCGTGTAGTCGGTGTGGATCTTGACGCCCGCGAACTTGCCGGTGGGCAGGTATTCCCGCAGGTCCCGCTCGCCGTCGGCCGGCCTGCGGGGGTTGATCGTGACGTACCCCAGGTGGCGGTCCTGCGTGGCCAGCCACTCGGCCAGGGCCCGGTTGCCCGCGCGGGCGTCGTAGATCACCGCCTCGGTGGCCGACACGATCGACAGATCGATGCCGAAGCGGTCCATGGTGGCGAGGTTCGCCCCGGCCACGTCCATGGAGAAGAACCACGGGCCCCAGTGGGCGTGCACGTCGATGATCATGCGAACAGCCTCCTCGCGTTGCCGCCCGCCACCGCGGCGATCTCGTCCGGCTTCAGCCCGCCGGTCGCCAGGCGCAGGAGGGGGACGACGGGCTCGTAGTGGGGGGTGCGCGAGCCGTAGAGAAGCCGGTCGGCCGGTACGGTCTCCAGCGCGTCGGGGGAGTTGAGCAGGCGGGTCGAGGTGTGGAACCCGGGCTCGTCGGCGGCGACCACCAGGAAGTCGCCGAGGTGGTAGAAGTGCGTGTCCAGGAAGACCACCTTGGCGTCCAGGCCGGCGAACGGCTGCCAGAAGCGCCGCACGTCGCCGCCGGTCAGCACCACGAGGCCGAGCGCGGCGGCCCTCCTGGCGACGTGCCGGACCGAGGGGAAGCCCGCCTCGACGCCTTGCTCGTCGGGGAACAGCCTGATCGCCCGCACGCCCAGCGGCGCCAGCCGGTCGATCTCCCGCACCGCGCCGATGGGGTCACGCAGATCCACGGTCCCGACCGGAACCACGCCGGCTGGGGTGCCCCCGTCCGGGCCCCCGTCCGTGCCGTCTCCCGGCGCGAGCGGGCCGCCGGAGAGGGCCAGGACCTCGTCGTTGCCGGAGCGCATGTCGAACAGGGCCGCCCGCAGCGACGCCACCGCGCCCGCCCGGATGCGGTGCGCGGCCAGGGCCTCCAGGACGGATCCCGGCGTTCCCGGCGGTCCGTCGCGGTCGGGGTACGCCCCGACCAGCACGTCCACGTCGAGGGTCACCTCGAGCTCGCCGACCAGTTCACGCGCGTCGAACGCCGTCACACCAGCCTCCATTGACTAATCCTGCTCAGAAGATTACGGTCTGGACCAAAATTGGGCAACAATGTGCGGAGGTGCGGTCATGCCGCGCAGTCCCCTCGTGGTGTCGGCGGCTCTGGCCGCCACCTTGCTCGTATCCGCGATCCCAGCCTCGGCAACCACGGCGTCGGCAGCCCCAGCGTCGGCGGCCCCCGTGCGAGCGGCCGCCCGGAGCCTCGCGCAGGGGGCGCCGTCGTGTGCCGGGCAGCGCGTGGAGACGTCCGGGCCGGCGTCGGTGACCGGCGCGATCGTGGGCGCCGTCGTCCACGAGGGCAAGGGCTACGTCGTCACCCGCGGCCAGAAGCCGCCCGTGCTGGCCGAGATCGACCTGGCCACTCGCAAGGTGGTCAGGAGCGTACGCCTGCCCGACGCCCCGGCCACCGGGGAGCCGGAGGGCGGCTGGGCCACGGCGGTGTCCGGCGGCAAGGTCTACGTCGGCACCTACCCCGTGCCCGACCTCTACCGCTTCGACCCGGCCACCGGCGAGGTGGCGCACCTCGCCTCGTTCGGCCGCAACGGCGGCTACATCTGGTCCCTGGCCGTGGCGCCCGACGGCACGCTCTACGCCGGGACCTATCCCGACGGCCGGGTCAGGGAGTACGTCCCGGCCACCGGCGCGGTGCGCGACTTCGGCGTGCTGGCCACGGGGGAGCGCTACGTCAGAGCGGTCGCGGCCGACGCCGACAACGTCTACGCGGGCCTGCTGGACAAGGGCAGGCTCGTCGCCATCGACCGGAAGACGGGCGCGGTCAGGGAGCTGGCCCAGGGGGCGGGCGGCATCGGCGTCGTGGCCGAGCACGGCGACCGGATCCTCGCGGTGAGCGGGCCGGTCCTGATCGACGTGCGCAAGGACGGCACCGACGCCAGGCGGGTCTCCCTGGGCTCCGGCAGCCTCGACGCGCTCACGGTCGCCCCCGACGGCACGGTCTACGGCACCTCGCGCCCAGACGGCGCCGTCCACCGCTACCGTACGGGCGACAGCGCGCTCACCAAGGTCGCCGGCCCGCCGTCGCAGGAGGACGAGACCAGGCGGCTCGCGCTCGTCGACGACCACACCCTGGCCGGCTTCTCCGGCAGCGGCGGCATGTGGTGGCTGGACCTGCGCACCGGCGAGTCCGAGTTCACCGACCTGATCGAGGCCGGACTGCCGGCCGGCGCCGAGCGTCCGCAGAGCATGCTGCTGGTGCCCGGCCGCGCCGTCTACGTCGGCGGCCACTTCTTCATGGACGTCCGCGACCTGCGTACCGGCGCGCAGCGCAGGTTCCGGGTGCCCGGCGAGCCCAAGGACCTGGTACGCCGCGGGAACAAGATCTACGCCGCGATCTACCCCAGCGGCCAGATCATCTCCGTCGACCTGCGCACCGACCGGATCCGCAGCCTGGGCTACCTGGGCCACGACCAGCAGCGCCCCTGGGACATCGAGTACGACCCGGTGACCGACAAGCTGCTGGTCGCCTCCGCCCCGCTGGGCGGCAAGCTGGAGGGCGCCCTGACGATCGTGGACCCGGACACCGGTGAGATGGACGTCCACCTGGGCGTCATCCCCGGCCAGAGCCTGATGAGCCTCTCGCTCGACTCCCGCGCGGGGGTCGTCTACCTGGGCGGCGACGTGCTCGGCGGCGGCGGCGTCCCGCCGGTGCGGACCGCGGCCTCCGTCGCGGCGTTCGACCTGAGCTCCCGCACGGTGCGGTGGCAGGCGGACCCGGTTCCCGGCGCGCGGACGTTCCAGGACGTCAAGGTGCACGACGGCCTGCTCTACGGGGTCTACAAGCGCGACTCCGGCACCTGGATCGCCCTCGACCTGGCCACCGGGACGGTCAGGCACCAGGGCACCCTGTCCGGGTACGGCGAGCTGACCGTGCACCGCGGCCGGGTGTTCGTCTCGACCTTCTTCGGCGGCGGCAACGCCTACGAGCTGGGCACGGACGAGCCAGGCCCCGGCGCGCTGGGCGCGGCCCGGCACCTGGCCACCGGGCTGGGCGACGAGTGGTACACCAACCCGCAGCTCCACTTCGAGCCCGGCTCCTGGAAGGCGTGGGCCCTGAGCGGCCGGCACCTGGCGAGGATCGACCTGAACCCCGGCTGCCCGCTCTTGACCGTCACGCCACCGCAAGGCTAATTTCGGTCTGTGCCGAAATTAGTTCTGGACGCCCACCGGCTCATCGGCCCCGTGCCCTTCGACGACCTGCCCCGGGACCCGCTGCCGGAGATGGACCGGCTGGGCGTTCACCGCGCCTGCGTGACCCACACGCTCAGCCTCTACTCCGACGTCCACGCGGGGAACGAGGCGCTGCTGGCCCTGAGCGACCCCCGGCTGATCCCGGTGCCGGTGCTGCTCCCGGAGGCGTTCGGGCCGGCGCCGGACTGGGACGTCCCCATGGTCCGGCTCTGCCCGGCGCGCCACCGGTTCGAGCTCACCGGCCCCACGGCCGTGCGCCGGCTGGCGGACCTCGGCGCCATCGCGGCCATCGAGCTGGACGAGACCTCACCGGGAGAGCTCCTCGCCCTCGCCCGCCTGCTGCCCGGACAGCGCATCCTGCTGCTCAACCCCGGCTACCGGCGGCTGCGCGCGATCGGCGAGCTCATGACCGAGATCCCGGACCTCTGGCTGGAGATCGGCACCGTCAACACCCAGCGCGGCGTCGAGTGGCTGGCCACGCACTACGGCGCGGAGCGGCTGGTGTTCGGGACCGGTGCCCCGGTCATGGACGACTGCGGGCCGCGCTTCCTGCTCGACCACCTCGAACTCCCGGAGGCCGACATCGACCTGATCGCCTCGGGCGGCGGCCTGTTCGGGCAAGGAGAGCGCCGATGATCCTGGACGCGCACGGCCACCTCGGCCCGTGGCCGGACTTCCTCATCCCGGACCAGTCGGCCGGCGGCATGGTCACCCTGATGGACCTGCTCGGCATCGAGGCGATCGGCATCAGCCACCTGCTCGCCGTCGGCCCCGACGCCGAGGAGGGCAACCGGCTGGCGTTCGACGCGGCCGAGCGCCATCCCGGCCGGTTCGGCGTCTGGCAGGTCTACAACCCCCACCAGCGCAACCGGCTCACCGGCACGGGCGTCTGGGGCGTGAAGCTCCACCCGGACGTGCACGAGTGCCGGCTCGACGACCGCCGCTACGATCCCGTCTGGGAGCTGGGCCTGCCGGTGCTCGCCCACGGCCAGACGGGTTCCCCGTGGAGCGACCCCGAGCAGTTCGTCACCGTGGCCCGGCGACACCCGGACGTGCCGTTGCTGCTGGGTCACGCCGGGCTCTGGCCACACGGCTTCGCCCGCGCCGCCGACCTGGTGGGCGGGCACCCGAACGTCTTCCTGGAGATCTGCGGCTCCAGGATGACCGGCCGCTGGATCGCCCGCCTGGCCGGCCTGATCGGCGCCGACCGTGTGGTCTACGGCTCCGACGCCTGCTTCCTCGACCTGCGGATCGGCTTCGGGCGCGTGGCCCTGGCCCCCCTCGACGACGCCGACCGGGCCCTGATCCAGGGCGGCAACCTCGCGCGGTTGCTGAAAAGAGCCCTGTGACGGCGCCTCCGACGACTGCTGGAAGGACCCCATCCATGACGCTCGCCCTCCACGGCGGAGCCCCCGTACGCACCACGCCCTGGCCGGCCTGGCCGCCGCCGCTCGACGAGGCCCAGCGCGAGCTGGTCACCACCGTGCTGGACAGCGGCCAGTGGGGCGCCACACAGGGCGGATCGATGTGCGCGGACCTGGCCGCCGCGCTCGCCCGCCGCTCCGGCGTCGAGTACGGCGTGACGGTCGGCAACGCCACGCTCGGCCTGTTCGCCGCGCTGCGCGGCCTGGGGGTCGGGCCCGGCGACGAGGTGATCGTCCCGGCGTACACGTTCGTCGCCTCGGCCACGGCCGTCCTGCTGGCCGGGGCCACGCCGGTGATCGCCGACGTGGACCCGGCCGACCTGCACCTGTCCGTGCCCGCGGCGCGGGCGGCGCTCACCCCGCGCACGGTCGCGATCATGCCGGTGCACCTCGCGGGCAGCCCCGCCGACATGGACCCCCTGAACGCGCTCGCCGCGCGGCACGGCCTGGCCGTCGTCGAGGACGCCGCGCAGGCGCACGGCGCGGCCTACCGGGGGCGCCCGGTCGGCGGGCTCGGCGACGCCGGCGTCTACAGCTTCCAGGCGAGCAAGGCGATGACGGCGGGGGAGGGCGGCCTCGTCGTCTGCCGGGAGGAGGCCGTCCACGACGCCGTCTGGTCGGTCTGCAACCTCGGCCGCCAACGGGGCGGCGCCTGGTACGGCCACCCATCCGTCGGCTGGAACCTGCGGCTGACCGAGATCCAGGCCGCGCTCCTGCTGCCCTGGCTGGACCGGCTGGACCAGGAGATCGACCGCAGGAACGCCTTCTGCGCCGCCGTCGAGCGCGAGCTGGCCGCCATCCCGATGCCCGCCGGCCACGACGGCGAGCGGACCTCCGGGCAGCGGCCGGTGACGGTGGTCCCGCAACCGCCGGGCACCACCCGAGACTCGCGGCACCTGCTCATGCTCCGCCTGCACGTGCCTTTCGACCGGTCGTTCCTGCTGGCGGCCCTGGCGGCGGAGGGCGTCCCGCTCGACGGCGGCTACCCGCCGCTCGGCACCATGGCGGCGCTCACCGGGGCGGGCGCCCGGCCGGAGCCCTGCCCCGCCGCAGTGGCGGCCGCCCGCGAGGTGATCTGGGTACGCCAGTCCATGCTCATGGACGATCCCGCCAACGCCGCACAGATCGCCGAAGCCCTGGCCAAGGTCCTCACGTCGTGAGGTGAGCGGCCACGAGCCGGGACGTGAACCGGGTCAGGCGTGGATCGGGGACGCGGGGACCGGAGCGGCGCTCTCCTGGGTGCGGATCAAGGCGTCGCAGTCCGCGATCGTCTCCTCCAGCAGCGTGCACAGCAGCGCGTCCGGGTCCGGTACACACGCTTGCACGATCCCCACCACCGCCAGCTGCACCGCGTTCGGCGCCGCGTACCGGCGGAAGCCCTTCTCCGTGATCCGGGCCGCCCGGCTGAAGCGCCTGGCCTGCTCGGTCGCCTGCGGGACCTCCTCCATCGCGCGCCGGCTGCGCTCGCTCAGCCGCCCCGACGGCGCTCCTTCGAGCCTGGCCAGCATCTCCTCGGCGGCCAGCACCGACACCGCCAGCGCGAGCTGGCGCTCGGCCGCCGCCACCGGCAGGGCCGTGGTGGCGCAGCGCAGCGCGATGTGCGCGTCCACGCGCAGGTCGTCGCTGGCCAGGCCGATGATGGAGGGGACCAGCCGGACGAGCTTGGCCCGGCTCTCGTCGCTGGTGTTGTCGTTGACCAGGCGGGCGAGTGCGGCCAGCAACGGGTGTGTGCACGCCGGATGGTCGCTCCAGCGTTCTCCGGCCAGGTAGGAGGCCAGTTCCATGAAGCAGGCCCCGCGCTTGGGGTTGCGGTGCCTGCCACGGGAAAGGACCGGCATGTGATCAAGGTGATTGTCCACGGGTGCTCCACTGCTCCGCGCGATCGCCGTCTGTCCAGTCTGTCCAGTCTGCGCCGTAGTGCCGTTCAATTCCAGTGATGTGGTGCCGGTGATGTGATGAACGTTCCCTCTACCCCGGCACGTCACACTCAGACACTCATGTCCGCACGAATACCGCGACCGTGCGGGCCGGGACGGTGAGCGTGCCGGTGGCGGGGTCGAAGGCCGACTCCTGGACGACCGGGTCGTCCGAAGCGGCCTGTACGGGATGCAGCGCCACCTCCTGCCCCGCCAGCGACGGCATCGCCTGCGGGTGCGCCGACGGCGTCGCGTTGAACACGACCGTGACCGACTTCCAGCGCGGGTCGAGCCCCGAGGTGTCCACGTGCATGGCGATCACGCCCTCCGCCGAGTCGGGGAACGTCAGCCGCCGCCGCACCTCCTCCAGCGACCCCAGCGCGAACGCCGGCGACGACGCCCTGATCCGCAGCAGCTCGCCGTACCTGGCCCGGCCGGCGTTGATGTCCGCGCAGCCGGGCCGCAGCGCGGGGTCGGCGAGCAGCGGCCGGGCGTAGGGCCACCTGTCCTCGTTCCCGGCCCGGGGCGGCAGGCCGGCGCCGAAGCCGTTGCCCTGCGCGCAGTCCCACAGCAGCCGGTTGAACCAGTCGCCCGAGTCGTAGGAGTTGCGGTCGAGCGACTTCGAGCGCAGTCGCTCGCTGCCCGCGTGCACGAACGCCGTCCCCTGCGACAGCACGGCCGTGGCCAGCGACAGCGCCTGCATGCGCACCCGGTCGGCCATCGGTGTCGACTGGGGCAGCTTGTACGCCAGCGCGTCGAACAGCGTCTCGTTGTCGTGCGCGTCCACGTACGTCACCACCTCCCCGGGCGCGGCCGCGTACCCGGCGGGCGAGCCGTTGTAGTCGACCTCCGAGCCCCGCTTGCCCGAGGGCAGCACGTAGCCGGCCAGGTTCCCGGTCAGCCCGACCCGGATGAGGTCGGCGTAGCCGGCCAGCCGCTCCCGCTGCTGCTCGGCCGTGCCGTTGGCCGGGGAGCCGTTGGGTGCCCCCGCCAGCCCCGAGCCGAACCCCTGCACGCGCGGGTCGGCGTCGAACGGGCCGCCGCCGCGCACCGCGTCCCGCAGCCGGTCGCTGAAGGTGCCGATGCCGGTCCCGGCCAGGTTCGCCTGCGTGGCCTGCTCGAACCGGGCCCCGTCGGCCACCTCGCCGAAGTTCCAGCCCTCGCCGTACAGGATGATCGACCTGCCGTCCACGCCGTCCTGCTCCACGGTGAGCGCGTCGAGGGCGCGGCGGACGGCGAGCATGTTCGCCTTCGGGTGGTGGCCCATGAGGTCGAACCGGAAGCCGTCGATCTTGTACTGCCTCGCCCACGTGACGACCGAGTCGACCACGAGCTTGCCCATCATCGTGTGCTCGGGCGCGGTGCCGGCGCAGCAGGTGGAGGTGGCCACGGTGCCGTCGTCCAGGAGCCGGTGGTAGTAGCCGGGCACGATGGGGTCGAGCACGCCGGTGGAGTGGGTGTGGTTGTAGACCACGTCCATCACCACGCGCAGCCCGGCCCGGTTGAGGCCGGCGACCATGGCGCGGAACTCCTTGATCCGCTCGTCCGGGTCGGTCGCGTACGAGCCCTCCGGCACCGTGTAGTGCAGCGGGTCGTAGCCCCAGTTGAAGGAGTCCTTGGCGGCGGTGCGCGCGACGCACTCCTGCTGCCGCTCGGAGTCGGGCGGCAGCGCGGCCAGGTCGCAGCCCGGCTCGGTCCGGTCGGCCTTCCGCTCCGGGATCGTGGCGAGGTCGAACACGGGCAGCAGGTGCACGTGCGTCAGCCCGTCCTCGGCGAGCGCGCGGAGCGCGCGCATGCCGGCGGAGTCGAGCCCGAAGGCCGCGTACGTGCCGCGCAGCGCGGCCGGGACGCTCGCGTCGGAGGCGGAGAAGTCGCGCACGTGCAGCTCGTAGATCGAGGCCCGGTCCTGCGGCACGGCCGCCGGCTTGGCCGCCCGGTCCCAGCCGGGCGGTTTCAGCGCGGCGCCGTCGAGGCTCACGAGCCTGCTGCGCACCCCGTCGGCGGTGACGGCCAGGCTGTAGGGGTCGGTGACCTCGTTCGTCACGACCTTCCCGGCGGCGGGGGAGTAGACCGTGACCAGGTAGGTGTACTCGCGGCCCAGCCACGTCGGCAGGCCGTGCACCGACCACACTCCGCTGTCGTCGTCGCGGCGCATCCGGTGCACGCTGCGGCCGGGGCCGTACAGGGCCAGCTCGACCTTCTGCGCGGTCGGCGCCCACAGCGCGAGCCTCGGGATCGTCCGGCCCGACGGGCCGAGGGTGGCGGTCGCGGCCTCGGCGTAGAGATCGTCCAGCACGCCGGGGATCTGCACCCCCGTCGCGGCCAGCAGCGTGCCGGCGGCGTCCCGCTCCACGGCCACGACCTGGCCGCGCAGCGCCTGCCGCACGAGGCCGGCGTCGCGCGGGTCCACCTTCAGCGCCGGGTACGCGGCCAGGTGCGGCCACCTCCGTTTCTGCTCCTCGCTCAGCGTGCCCGGGAGGAGCCGGATGAGCCGCAGGTCGCCGGTCAGGTCGCCGTTGCCGCAGGCGTCGTCGTACGCGATGTCGCCCCTGGCGCTGAAGGCCAGCGAGTGCCGCAGCGACGGCCCGCCGCGCCAGGCCACGGTGTCCCGGTCGATCCAGTGGGCCCTGGCCTTGCGCAGGTCGGCGTCCGCGCCCGTGGCGGCGGGCAGGTCCTGGTCGTCGCCCTCGTGGATGATGTGACTCAGGCTCTTCGCCCCCTCGGCGAGCGGCACCGTGAACACGGCCCCGAAGCCGTCTGTGCCCGACGGCCGCAGGGGCGAGGCCCGGTCGGCGGGCGCGGCGGCGCCGCCCCACACGTGCGGTCCCCCCGCCCTCGTCGTTCCCGTCCGGGCGGTGGTAATGCAGGACGACCGCGTTCCCGGCCGCCGCCAGGTTCCTGAGCGGGACTCGCCAGGCGGGCGTTTGCAGTCCTTTCTGGAAATTTCTGAAATGCCGGGGAACCACTTCCTGGCGGGTGCGCCAGCAGACGTGGCCTGGTCAGGGGTCCACAATGGGGACCGACCTGCGCTGATACGGGCTCCGGCGGCGCAAGGGCGGCGGGCGGCGATCAATGTAACAACTTGCAGAAACCTTACGAACCCATCTACCGGTGAGCGTCACGTCGGCGTAACCTCCGGCTTACTCCGACCTCGACCGAGCTGTGAGGTGAAGGATCATGCGACGAAACTTACCGGCCGCAGCCGCCGTTGCGGCATTCGTTCTGGCGCTGTCCGCCTGTGGCGGCGGAGGCGGGACCCCCGCGCCCGCGGCGTCGGTCTCCGACCCGTCGAAGGTGAGCGGCGAGCTGACGTGGTGGGACACGACGCGCCCGGAGAGTGAGGGGCCGACCTTCCAGGCGTTGATCAAGGAGTTCCAGGCGAAATATCCGCAGGTCAAGGTCAACTATGTGAACGTGCCGTCGGACCAGGCGCAGAACCAGTTCCAGACGGCCGCGCAGGCCGGCACGGGCGCGCCCGACGTGATCCGCTCCGAGGTGGCCTGGACGTCGCAGTTCGCGTCGCTGGGATATCTGCAGCCGCTGGACGGCAGCCGGGCGGTGGACAAGCCCGAGGACTTCCTGCCCGGGCCCTTGAGCAGCACGAAGTTCAACGGCAAGACCTATGCCGTGCCGCAGGTCACCGACACGCTCGCGCTGATCTACAACAAGCGCCTGCTGAAGGAGGCCGGGCACGAGGAGCCCCCCAAGACGATCGCGGAGCTGAAGCAGACCGCGCTCGACGTCAAGGCCAAGACCGGCGTGGCCGGGCTCGCGCTGAACGTCGACTCCTACTTCCTGCTGCCCTTCATGTACGGCGAGGGCGGCGACCTGCTCGACGTGGCCAACAAGAAGATCGTGGTCAACTCGCCCGCCAACGTGAAGGCGATGGAGACGGTCTCCGACCTGATCAGCTCCGGCGCGGCCCCCAAGCCGGCCACGACCGAGAGCTACGCCAACGCCATGACCGCCCTCAAGGAGGGCAAGGCGGCGATGATCTACAACGGCCCGTGGGCGCTGTCGGAGATCTACCAGGGCAAGGAGTTCCAGGACAAGGCGAACCTGGGCATCGCGCCGGTCCCGGCCGGGTCGGTCAAGGCCGCGGCGCCCACCGGCGGCTGGAACCTGGCCATCTACGCCGGCTCGAAGAACATCCCGGCCGCGTACGAGTTCGTCCGCTTCATGACGACCGTCGAGGCCCAGGCGAAGATCGCCAAGGAGATCAGCCTCCTGCCCACCCGGACCTCCGCGTACGCCGACCCGGACGTGGAGGGCAACTCGGACGTGGCGGTGTTCAAGCCGATCATGGACACGGCCGTCCCGCGCCCGTGGATCCCGGAGGGCGGCCAGCTCTTCCAGCCGCTGCTGGAGGGCTACCAGTCGCTCGTCGGCGGCAAGTCGGGCCCCGCGGACATGCTCAAGAAGGTCGACGAGCAGTACCGCGGGATCATGAAGGACTGGGGCTGACCGGTGGCGGTCTCGACCGGACGGTCGAGCGGTGGTCCGGCCGCGGACGAGTCCGCCCGCGGCCGGAGCCGTCGCCAGGACAGGCCGGGACGCCTGCGGCGCTCGATCGCCACCCACTGGTACGCGTGGGCCATGGTCGCGCCGGTGCTGGCCGTGATGCTGGTGCTGATCGGCTGGCCGCTGGTCCGGGGCGTCTACCTGTCGCTGACGGACGCGACCGAGGCGAACATCGGCCGGACCATCGGGGTGAACGTCATCCCGTCCACGTACGAGTTCGTCGGCCTGGACAACTACTTGCAGATCCTGACCAGCAGCCTGTTCTGGGACAAGCTGCTCTGGACCGTCGTGTGGACGGCCGTCTGCGTCGGCCTGCACTACGGCATCGGGCTGGGTCTGGCCGTCATGCTCAACCGCCGCCTGCGCTTCCGCTCGGTCTACCGGGTGCTGCTGATCCTGCCGTGGGCGGTGCCGGCGTTCGTGGCCGCGTTCATCTGGCGCTACCTCTACAACAGCGACTACGGCGTGATCAACGGCTTCCTCAAGCTGGCCGGGATCGGCGGGGTCGGCTGGCTGGACGACCCGACCACGGCGAAGATCGCGGTGATCGCGGTGAACGTGTGGATCGGGGTGCCGTTCATGATGGTCGCCCTGCTGGGCGGGCTGCAGTCGATCCCGGCCGAGCTGTACGAGGCGGCCGAGGTGGACGGCGCCGGCCCGTGGCAGCGGTTCAGGGCGATCACGCTGCCCGGGTTGCGGCAGGTGTCCGGCACCGTGCTCCTGCTCGGCACGATCTGGACGTTCAACATGTTCCCGATCATCTTCCTGGTCACCAGGGGCGGGCCGGGCAGCGAGACGGAGATCCTGGTCACCTACGCCTTCCGGGAGGCGTTCACCGGCATCCGCAACTACTCGGGCTCGGCGGCCTGGGGCGTGATCATCCTGGCCATGCTGATCGTGCTGGCCGTCGGCTACCGGCGTACCCTGCGCAGTCAAGGAGACCCATGGTGAGCACCAGAACCCGGCCGCGCGGCGAGCGCGGCCCGCTGGCCTCCGCCGGCCTGCACGCGGGCCTGCTCCTCGCGGTCGCGATCTCCCTCTTCCCGGTCGTCTGGCTGGTGCTGACGTCGCTCAAGCCGCGCGACAGCTGGCTGTCGGCCGAGCTGCAGCTGTTCAACGACTCCTCGCTGGACAACTACACCCGCGTGCTGACCGCCACGCAGTTCCCGCAGTGGCTGCTCAACAGCGTGTTGACCGCCGGGCTCACCATGGTCCTGGGCGTGTTCCTGGCGGCCACCACCGGCTACGCGGTCAGCCGGTTCCGCTTCCCCGGCCACCGCTCGGTCATGTGGCTGCTGCTGATCACCCAGATGTTCCCGGTGGCCATCCTGATCGTGCCGCTGTACAACCTGATGGCCGGGCTCGGGCTGCTCAACCAGATCCCCGGCCTGGTGATCGCGTACATGACGATCGCGGTGCCGTTCTGCGCCTGGATGATGAAGAGCTACTTCGACACCGTGCCGATCGAGATCGACCAGGCCGGGATGGTGGACGGGCTGACCCCGTTCGGGGTGTTCTGGCGGGTCGTGCTGCCGCTGGCCCGGCCGGGGATCGCGGTGACCGCGTTCTACTGCTTCATGACCGCCTGGGGCGAGGTCGGCTACGCCACCGTGTTCATGTCCCAGGAGGACAAGCGCACGCTCGGCGTGGGGCTGCAGCAGTTCGTCGGCCAGCACTGGTCCGACTGGGGGCTGATGACCGCCTCGGCGGTGCTCATCGCCATCCCGGCCGGCGTGGTGTTCCTGCTCGTCCAGCGCCACCTGATCACCGGCCTCACGGCCGGCGCCACCAAGTCCTAGCCCCCGAGAGGAGCTCATGAGCAGGGACGGGGCTTACGCTGCTCACGTTTGAGTAATCGTTTCATAACTGTACGTGATGGGGGTTGCCGCAGGATCCTGGTGTCATGGACGGATTCCTCGACGAGACCTGCGGAGGAGTGACGGAGCTGCGCGTGCACGGAGTCTCCGGCACGCCCCCGGCCGGCATCCTGAACCACCCCCATCCCCGGCTCGTCGCGGGCGACGGCACCACCGGGTTCTACCGCCGCTGGTGGGCGGGCGGCAGGCCGGCCGGCGGCCACCCCGACGTGCCGGGCGTCCGCCACCGGGAGGCGTACGCCTGGGGCAACCTCACCTCCGGCGGCCGGACGATCGCGCTCTGGCTGCTCCTGCTGCCGTTCTCGCTGGCGAACCTGTCCTACTTCATGCTCCCCAGGCCGGCGGGCGGGGCCCGGCTGCGGCACGTGACGGAGGCGGCGCAGCGGCTGTTCGCCCTGTTGCTCACCGGCACGCTCGTCGGCGCCGTCACCCGGGCCGCCGTCGACCTCGTCGGCTGGCAGTGCACCGCCGCCGGCCGGGCCTGCGCGCAGGACACGGCCCCGGTCTGGGTGCACTGGCTGGCCGCGCTGTGGGGTCACGAGCCGTCCCGGCGGCTGGCGGTCACCGCGCTGGTCCCGCTGCTGGTCGTCGTCCTGCTGTGGTGGATCGCCCGGCGCACCTGGCAGCGCGACGAGCGCACGGTCGTACCGGCCCCCGGCAGGCCGGCCGAGGGGGCGCCGCGCGACGGCGGGCCGCTGGCCCGGCCCCGGCTGTGGCACGGCGGCGCGCCGGTGTGGCGGCTGCGGGTCGTGCACGTGTCCTTCGCCGTCGCCTCCATCGGGGTGGCCGTGGCGGCGCCGTTCGCGGGCACGGCCCGGGGGCTCGTGCTGACCGTGGCCAACGCCGGGGTGCAGCTGGCCGCGGCCGTGCTGGCGGCGCTGCCGTGGATCGCCCGGCGGCTGGACCCGCACTCGGGGGAGCGGGAGCCGGAGTGGCTCACGTTCGCCTGCCGGGCGCTGCGGGTGGCGGCGCCGCTGGTGTTCGTGGCCACGATCGGGGCGGCCCTGGCCGGGTTGCCGCCCGCCGCCGTGGCCGCGGGGTCCGCGTGGCAGCTGCCCGGCGTGGGGATTGGAGCGTTCCAGCTCGGGCTCACGGTCGGGCTCGGCCTGTTCATTCTCGTCGCCACCTGCGTGCTGGCGCGCATGGACCGGCCGGGCCCCGGCGGCGGGCGCTGCGAGCGGCGGGCGATGGGCGGGCTGGCCGCCTGGTTCGTGCTGATGGCGGCCGCGGGCAGCGCGAACGTCCTGGCCCTCGGCGTGCTGTTCTGGACCGCCACGTTCTTCGGCGTCCCGGGGACCTCCGCCGACCCGGGGCCGCCGGGCCGGCGGTTGTTCCTCGACGACGCCGTCTGGTGGACGGCGGCCCTGGTGCCGCTGCTGGCGCTGGGCCTCGTCGCCCTGGCGGGCGTGCTCCACCTGATCCGCAGGGCCGAGGCGGCGCGGCTGGTCCCCGGGCTGAAGGCGTACTACGGCCAGCGCGACGACGCCGAGGTGGTCGCCGCCAAGTGGGCGCTGGCCTCCCTCACCGACCGCGCCGGGATCGTGCTGGGCGTGCTCACCGGGATCGGGGTGGCCGGGTCCGTGGTGGTGACCGTGATCCACCGGCTGCGGCTGTTCACGCCCGACGGGGGGATCACGGGGCTGCTCGCCTCCGTCGGGAGCTGGGCCATGGTGGCGATCATCGCAGGGCTGGTGCTGCTCGGCCGCCGCACGTACAGCGACTCCCGGCTGCGCAGGACGATCGGCATCCTGTGGGACGTCTCCACGTTCTGGCCCCGGGCCATCCACCCGCTGTCGCCGCCCTGCTACACCGAGCGGGTCGTGCCCGAGCTGATGGCCCGGGTCGGCCGGCTCGCCAGGACCGAGCGGGACGAGGTCGTGCTGTCGGGGCACAGCCAGGGCAGCGTCATCGCCGCCGCCCTGGTGCTGCAGCTCGATCCCGAGCTGCGGGCGCGCGTCAGGCTGCTCACGCACGGCTCGCCGCTGGGCCGCCTGTACGCGCCGTACTTCCCCGCCTGGTTCGGCGGCGCCGGACCCGTGGCGGTACGCGACGCCGTGTCCTGGTGCAACCTCTACCGGCTGAGCGACCCCATCGGTGGGCCCGTCTTCCGGCCGGCCGACCCCTTCGCCGGGGAGCGGCAGGACGAGGTGGACCGGTTCTGCTGGGACCCGGCGCGGCCCGGTCCCGGGGAGCCGCTGCCCGAGGCGCGATGGCACTCGGACTACTGGCTCGACCCGCCCTACGACGAGGCCCTCAACCGGTTGATCACCGTCAAACCCGCCGCCTGAGCGGCCGGGCGGGTAGGGTTTCCCGCGTCCCGGGTCGATCGCCATGTCCGGATGGGGGCTGACGATGAGATGGGTGCTGCTGCTGGTCGCTTCGGCGCTGTGGTGGTCGTTGCCGGTCGCCGCCCGGGCGGACGACACCGCCACGGGTGAGGCCGGGGGGCGGGTGGCGTTCATCGGGGTGCCGGGGCTGCTGTGGGACGACATCGATCCCCGGGACACGCCGCGCCTGTGGGAGCTGGCCGGGCAGAGCGGGCTCGGGTCCGTCTCCGTCAAGACCGTCGGCACCGTGACGTGCCCGTACGACGGGTGGCTGACGGTGTCGGCGGGCGTGCGCTCGGCCGTGGGCCGGCGCTGCGGGCTGCCGCCCGAGCCGATCGCGCAGGGGCAGGGCGCGATCGTCCCCGAGGTGCGCGAGCTGCTCGGCACCCGCGACGGGACCTACGCGGGCACGCTCGGCACCGCCGTGCACGCCGCCGGTGAGTGCACGGCCGCCGTCGGCCGGGGCGCGGCCCTGGCGCTGGCCGACAAGGCGGGCCAGGTCGACCTGTACGCCTCCGAGCCGGCCGCGCTGGGCGACTGGGCGCGCTGCCGGGTGCTGGCGGTGGACGTGGCCGCGCTCGTCGAGCCGTACCTGGAGGACGGCAGGCTGCCGCAGGACCCGGAGGCGATCTCGCCCGAGCGGCGCCGCGACCTGGCCCGCCAGGCCGACTCCGAGGTGGCGGCGGTGCTCGACCGGCTGCCCGCCGGCACCGAGGTCGTGCTGGCCGGGATCGGTGACCACGGCTCCGTGCCGCACCTGCGGGTGGCCATGTGGAAGCGCCCCGGCATCACCGACCGGACCGGCGGCGCCGGATCGCCGGGCGGCGAGGGGGCGGCCGGCGGAACGGGCGGATCGCCCCCGGGGGAGGGGCCGTCGATCGGGACGAACTCCACCCGCCGTGACGACCTCGTGGTGCTGCCCGACATCACGCCCACGATCCTCACCGCCGCCGGCCTCGCGCCGCCCGCGACCGTGGTGGGGCTGCCGTGGCGGCTGGGCGACCCCGTCACCCCCGCCGACCTGGTCAGGGCCGACACGGCCGGGGTCAGCGTGCGCGGCACGACGGGCGTCTTCTTCACCGCCTTCGCGATCCTCCAGGTCGGCTTCTACGCGGTGGCGTACTTCCTGCTGTCGCGCCGCAGGCGGCTCGGCCTGGTCGGCACCGCCGCGATCGTGCTGGCCTGCGTGCCGGTCTCGACGTACGCGGTGAACCTGCTGCCGTGGGACCGAAGCCCGTACGTGGTGGTGACGCTGATCGGCGGGGTGCTGGCGGGCACCGCGCTCATCGCCGCCGTCGCGCTGCTGGGCCCGTGGCGGCGCGACCCGCTCGGGCCGCCCGCCGCCGTGGCCGCGATCACCGCCGCGGTGCTCGCCGGTGACCTGCTGACCGGGACGACGCTGCAGTTCAACAGCCTCATGGGCTACACGGCGGTGGTGGGCGGGCGCTACTACGGGCTGGCCAACATCCCGTTCGCGCTGCTGGCCACCGCCGTGCTCATGGTCACCGCCATCGCGGCCGAGCTGCTCGTCCGCGCCGGGCACCGGCGGCCGGCGGTGGCCGGGGTGGCCGGGCTGGGCGTGGCCGCGACGCTGCTGGCGGGCTGGCCCGGCGTGGGCAGCGACTTCGGCGGTGTGATCGCGTTCGTGCCGGGCATCGCCGTCACCGCGCTGCTGGTGGCGGGCCAGAAGGTGTCGGTGCTGAAGCTGGCCGCCTTCTGCGTGCTGGGCGGGGTGCTGGTGTCGGTCATCGCCGTGCTCGACCACCTGCGCCCGCCGGCCGCGCAGACGCATCTGGGCCGGTTCGTCGGTCAGGTGCTCGACGGGACGTTCCTGCCCATGATCGCGCGCAAGCTGGGCGCCATGCTGAACACCCTGCTCTCGCCCAACCTCATGCCCATCGTGCTGGCCGGGCTGGCCTTCCTGGTCTTCGCCGTGCTGCGGCCGGGGCAGGTGAGCGCGGGTGTGGTGCCCAGGGCGTTCGCGCAGGCGCCGATGCTGCGGGCCGGGCTCGTCGGGGCGCTGGTCAGCGGCGTGGTGGGGATGCTCGTCAACGACTCGGGCACCGCCGTGCTGTCCATGGCGGTGGCGCTGGCCGTGCCGCTGGTGCTGCACGCCGGGGTGCGCTCGTCGGAATCGCCCGCGGGAGAGGCCGAACGGCCAAGATCTGAAATTTTCTTTTAGTTCACTCTCAAGTCTTGAAAGTTATATCCACGAGCGATTGAGTTCGGTCGTGCAGACCCTCCGATTGCTGGCCGCCGCCGCGCTCGTGTTAGGCCCCATGGCCCTCAGCGCGCCCGCGCAGGCCGACCCCGCTCCCCCCGCAGAGGACGCCCTGGAGGCGTCCTCTTATCCTGCGCCGTCCACGCTGCTCGCGCGGGCCACCGCGGCCCAGCCGCGGCTGGAGACGGCCAAGAGGACCCGCCCGGTCGCGCCGGGCATCTCGCTGACCTCGTTCGACACCTATGACGCGCTCGGCTGGTTGCGCGCGGACGCGGTCACCGCCGACCTCGGCGGAGCCAAGGCCGACTACGTGTTCTCGGGCGAGGTGTCCAAGACCGAGCCGCTGTCCGGGCCGGCCAGGCGCTCGCGCGCGGTCGCGGCCGTCAACGGCGACTTCTTCGACATCAACAACTCCGGCGCCGCCCAGGGCATCGGCGTCCAGGACGGCAAGCTGATCCAGTCTCCGGTCACCGGCCACGAGAACGCGGTCGCGGTCACCGGGGACGGCGTCGGGCGCGTGCTCCAGATGTACTTCGAGGGCACCGCCACCCCGGCGGGGGGTTCGCCGATCACGCTGACCCAGTTCAACCAGATCGTGCGCAGCGGCGGCGTGGGGCTGTTCACGCCGCTGTGGGGCTCCTACAGCCGGGCCCGCGCCGTCGAGGGCGCCACGTCCGTCGCCGAGGTCGTCCTGGTCGACGGGGTGGTCTCCGAGGTACGCACGTCCGCCGGCACCGGCCCGATCCCCGCGGGCACCACGATCCTGCTGGGCCGCGACGCCGGGGCCGCCGCGCTGTCCGCGCTGAGGCCCGGCGACAAGGTCGACGTGAAGTACCAGCCCAAGCCCTCCGACGGCAGCTCGGTCAAGGCCGCCGTGGGCGGCAACTGGGTGCTGGTCAAGGACGGCGTGGTGCAGAACTCGACCGACCCGGCCGCGCACCCGCGTACCGCCGTCGGGTTCTCCGCCGACGGCCGGAAGATGTACCTGCTGACCGTGGACGGCCGCCAGGTCGACAGCCGCGGCGTCACGCTGAACGAGCTGGCCGCCATGATGGCCGACCTCGGCGCCGCGAACGCGCTCAACCTCGACGGCGGCGGCTCCTCGACCATGCTGGCCCGCGAGCCCGGCTCCGCCGACGTGCAGGTGGAGAACAGCCCCTCCGACGGCGGCGAGCGGCACGTCCCCAACGGCCTGGCGCTCTACGCGCCCGAGGGCAGCGGCAAGCTCAAGGGCTTCTGGCTGGAGACCGCGAGCGACCCCGCCAAGGCGCCGGGCGTCGGGCCCGTGGCCGGCGGCCGTCCCGAACGCGTCTTCCCCGGTCTCACCAGGCGGCTGACCGCCGCCGGTTACGACGAGACGTACGGCCCCGCCGCCGGCACCCCGTCGTGGCGGGCGAACCCGGCCGTGCACGGCGTCGTGCGCGACGGGCGCTTCCACGCCCTGATCCCCGGCCCGACCACGGTCACCGCCTCGCGCGGCAACGCCAAGGGCAGCATCGACCTGACCGTGCTGCAGCCCCTGGAGCGGCTCGGCTCCACCGCCGACCGGCTCGGGATGGCCGGCGAGGGCGGCGTGGCCACGTTCGGCGTGGTCGGCTACGACCGCAACGGCAACTCCGCGCCCATCGAGCCCGGCGACCTCACGCTCGACTACGACCGCGACCTCTTCGAGGTCACCGCGGCCGAGCAGGGCTACTTCACCGTCAAGGCCAAGCAGGCCACCGGCTCCGGCCTGATCACCGCCAAGGTCGGCAAGCTCGGCACCGCCGTGCCGGTGACGGTCGGGTTCGAGGCCAAGCCGGTCGCCGACTTCGAGGACGCGGCCACCTGGACGTTCGCCGCCGCCCGCGCCACCGGCTCGCTGTCGGCGGCGCCCGGGCAGAGCGGGGGCGGGCTCAAGCTCTCGTACGACTTCACCACCTCCACCGCCACCCGGGCCGCCTACGCCAGCCCGCCGCAGCAGATCGTGGTCGAGGGGCAGCCGCAGGCGTTCGGGCTCTGGATCAACTCCACCGGCAAGGGGGAGTGGCCGAGCCTGGAGTTCTACGACGCGCTCGGGCAGTCGCAGATCCTGCGCGGGCCGTACATGACCTGGACCGGCTGGAGGTACGTCGAGTTCACCGTGCCGCCCGGCGTCAACTACCCGCTCAAGCTGCGGCGCTTCTACGTGGCCGAGACCAAGGCGGACGTGAAGTACACCAACGAGATCCTCATCGACGGCCTGGTCGCCAAGGTGCCGCCGTCGGTCGAGGCCCCGGCCGTGCCCAAGGTGGCCGACCCGGTGGTCAGGAGCGAGGTGTCGAAGATGCCGTGGCGGTTCGCGGTCATGTCGGACGCGCAGTTCGTGGCCAGGGACCCGGACAGCGACATCGTCAGGAACGCGCGCCGCACGCTCCAGGAGATCAAGGCCGCCAAGCCCGACTTCCTGGTGATCAACGGTGACCTGGTGGACGAGGCGTCGCCCGAGGACTTCGCGCTGGCGAAGAAGATCCTCGACGAGGAGCTCGGCGGAACGGTGAAATATCACTACATTCCGGGCAACCATGAGGTCATGGGCGGCAAGATCGACAACTTCAAGGCCGCCTTCGGCGACACGTACGGGACCTTCGACCACAAGGGCACTCGCTTCATCACCCTGGACACCTCCCGCCTGAACCTCCGGGGCGGCGGCTACGACCAGGTGGCCATGCTCCGCTCCGAGCTGGACGAGGCGGCCGAGGACGCCTCGATCGGGTCGGTCACCGTGCTGTTCCACGTGCCGCCGCGCGACCCGACGCCCGGCAAGGGCAGCCAGCTCGGCGACCGCAAGGAGGCCGCGCTCGTGGAGGGCTGGCTGGCCGACTTCCAGCGCACCACCGGCAAGGGGGCCGCGTTCATCGGGGCGCACGTGGGGACGTTCCACGCCTCCCACGTGGACGCGGTGCCGTACTTCATCAACGGCAACTCCGGCAAGAACCCCGCCACCGCCCCCGGCGACGGCGGGTTCACCGGGTGGTCGCTGTGGGGCGTCGACCCGGTGACCCGGGCCGAGGCCGAGCACGTCAGGCGGAACTGGTTCGCCGACGCGCCCGACTGGATCGGCACGCAGGTCAGCCCGCACGTGGACGACCTCACCCTCACCGTCCCGGCCACGGTCGCGGTCGGCGCGCCGGCCACGGTGACGGCCGCGGTCGAGCAGGGCGTCAGGACGGTCCCGGCCGCGTACCCCGTGTCGGTGAAGTGGTCCGGCTCGCCGAACCTGCACGTCGGCCCGCGCAAGACGGCCAAGCCGTGGCACGTGGCCGTCCTCGACCCCGCGACCGGCACGCTGACGGCGCTGCGCGCCGGACAGGTGACGGTGGCCGTCACGGTCAACGGCGTGACGCGGCAGGCGGGCGTGGCGGTGAGCGCCAGGGCCGCCGCCTGACCGCAGGTCCACCAGGGCCCCGCGGGACGATCTCCGTCCCGCGGGGCCCTTCCGTGTTCGTTTCCGTGTTCGTCTCCGTGTTCGTCCCGCCGGGTCGCGGGAAGGGGGCCGGGGTACGAGGTCGTGGGAAACGTCACCGGGGGAGGATGACCGATGTCCGTCGAGCTCGATCTCGTGCCCACCGCGCTCACCCAGGCCATCGACGAGCTGCCGCTGGTGGACCACCACGTCCACGGGGCCAGCTCGCACGACCTGTCGCGCACGGCGTTCGAGGAGCTGATCACCGAGTCCGACCGGCCGGTGCCGGAGTGGATGACCCAGTTCGACTCCCAGATCGGGTTCGCCATCCTGCGCCACTGCGCGCCCGTGCTCGGGCTGGAGCCCTTCTGCGCGCCCGAGGAATACCTGGCCCGGCGCGCCAGGCTCGGCGCCGCCGAGGTCAACCGGCTGCTGCTCGGCGCCAGCGGCATCGGGCACTTCCTGGTCGAGACCGGCTACCGGGGCGAGGAGCTGCTCGGGCCGTCCGGGATGGCCGAGGCCAGCGGGTCGCCCGCCGACGAGGTGGTGCGGCTGGAGAGCGTGGCCGAGCAGGTGGCCGCCGCCGGGTGCCAGGCGGGCACGTTCGCCTCGCGGTTCGGGGAGGCGCTGCGGGAGCGTACGCGGACGGCGCGCGGGCTCAAGACCATCGCCGCCTACCGGTGCGGGCTCGACTTCGACCCCGCGCCGCCCTCCGCCGAGGAGGTCACCTTCGCCGCCGGGCGGTGGCTGGCCGACGGGGGCGGGCGGGTGCGCGACCCCGTGCTGGTGCGGCACATCGTCTGGGCGGGGCTGGAGCGGGGGCTGCCGCTGCAGTTCCACATCGGTTTCGGCGATCCCGACGTGGACCTGCGGCGGGCGGACCCGCTGCTGCTGCGCGGGCTGATCGAGCTGGCCGAGCCGACAGGGGTGCCGCTGGTGCTGCTGCACTGCTATCCGTACCAGCGGCAGGCGGGGTTCCTGGCGCAGGCGTACCCGCACGTGTTCTTCGACGTGGGGCTGGGCGTCAGCTAAACGGGGGCGCGGAGCGCGGCGCTGGTGGCGGAGAGCCTGGAGGTGGCGCCGTTCTCGAAGCTCCTCTTCTCCTCCGACGCCTTCGGGCCGGCCGAGCTGCACCACCTGGGCGCCCTGTTGTGGCGGCGGGCGATGGCGCGGGTGCTGGGCGGGTTCGTGACCGACGGGGAGTGGTCGCTCGACCAGGCGCTGCGGGTGGCCTCCATGGTGGGGGGCGGGAACGCGCGCCACGTCTACGGCCTCGGGGCCGGGGGATGAGGAAGGACGCGTTGATGGGGTCGTTTTCCTAGAGGTGGATGGATGAACGTGGACGGGCACCGTACGGGTGCGGACGGGAGCCGGGCGGACGCGGAGGAGGCGTTGCGGGCGGCGCTGAGCCGGGAACTGCCCGCCGCCGTGGCGCTGAGGCGGGAGCTGCACGCCCTGCCCCGCGTGTCGGGGCATGAGGGGCCGACGCTCAAGCAGGTGCTCGACGCGCTGCCCGGCGGGGCGGTCGAGCACGTGGCGGGCACCGGCGCCGTGCTGCGGATCGGCGGGCCGGGGCCGGCGGTGGGGGTGCGCGGGGAGCTGGACGCGCTGCCGATCGTCGAGCGCACCGGAGTGCCGTGGGCGGCCACCAACGGCGCCATGCACGCCTGCGGCCACGACGTGCACCTGGCCGCCGTGGTGGCGCTCGCCCGCGCCGTCGCCGCCACCGGGCCGGAACTCGCCACCGACCTCGCCATCGGCCCGGAGTCCGCCATCGGCCCGGAGCTCGCTCCCGAGCCGGAGCCCGTCCCCGGGATCGGGGCGCGGGCGGTCGCGCCGCTGCTGGTCGTGCTGCAGCCGCGCGAGGAGACCTACCCCTCCGGCGCGCTCGACGTCGTCTCCTCCGGCGTGCTCGAACGGCACCGCGTGCACGCCATGATCGGCGCCCACGTCCAGCCCGTGCTGCCCGAGGGCACCATCGCCTGCACCCCCGGGCCGGTGAACGCCTCCTCCGACGAGTTCAGGGTGACCGTGCGAGGGTCGGAGGGGCATGCCGCGTACCCGCACCTCACCCGCGACCCGGTCCTGGCCATGGCGCAGGTGATCGTGGCCGCGCAGCAGCTCGTCAGCCGGGCCGCCGACCCCATGACGCCGACCGTGGTGACGTTCGGCACCGTCACCGCGGGCACCACGCCCAACGCCGTGCCCGGCGAGGCGGTGGCCAGGGGCACGCTGCGGACCATGTCGGAGGGCTGGCGCGAGCGGCTGCACCGCCGGTTCACGCAGGTGGCCGAGGACACCGCCAGCGCGTACGGGTGCGTGGCCGAGGTCGAGATCCTGCCCGGGGAGCCGATGCTGGTCAACGACCCGGCGCTGGCCGTACGCGCGGGGGACAGGCTGCGGGAGCAGGGGTGGGCGGTGACCGACGAGCTGCGGTCGTGCGGGGCCGACGACTTCGCGCGCTACGGGGACGTGACGCCGTCGCTGATGATGTTCGTGGGCGTGGACATCGGGGACACCGGGGCCGGCCTGCACAGCCCCGGGTTCCTGCCGGGCGACGCCGCCGTGGGGGCGGTGGCGGAGGCACTGCTGGCCGGTTATCTCGCGTCGTCGAGAGCCGGGTGCACGTCCGTGCGGGACCTGCCCCCTTCCTCCCAGTACGGACACAAAACTCATCGCTGACGAAACCGCCTGGAACCTCTAGGCTCGGCGGAGATGGATCTCGAAACTTTCAGCCCCGGTTCGGGCCGACTCGAACCCAGGGCCGCACTCGATTCCGACGCGCCCGCTCTCGACCTCAACGGGACGTGGCGCTTCCGCCTCTCACCCACCGCGAACGCCCCCGAGGACTTCGCCGGGCCCGACTACGACGACGCGGCCTGGGACGACCTCCCGGTCCCGTCCCACTGGGCCCTGCACGGACACGGCGCCCCGGCGTACACGAACGTCTCCTACCCCATCCCCATCGACCCGCCCCGCGTCCCCGACGAGAACCCGACGGGCGACTACCGCCGCGCCTTCGACCTGCCCGAGGGCTGGACGGGCGGCCGGCTGCGGTTCGAGGGCGCCGAGTCCTTCGCCCGCGTCTGGCTCAACGGGCACGAGCTGGGCTTCTCGACCGGCAGCCGGCTGCCCGTCGAGTACGACGCCGGTCCGCACCTGAGGCCGGGCCGCAACGTGCTGGCCGTGCGCGTGCACCAGTGGTCGGCCGCCACCTACCTGGAGGACCAGGACATGTGGTGGCTGCCCGGCATCTTCCGCGACGTCACGCTCACCCGCTCCACCGCCGACGTCTTCGTGCGCGCCTCCTACGAGGACGGGCGCGGCACGCTGAGCTTCGACGGCCCCGGCACGCTGAGCGTCCCCGAACTCGGCGTCGAGGGGCTGGAGCCGGGCACGGAGGTCACGGTCGAGGTGGAGCCGTGGACGGCGGAGACGCCGCGCCTGTACGACGCGGCGGTGACCGCGCCGGAGGAGACGGTACGCCTGCGCGTCGGCTTCCGCACGATCTCCATCGTGGACGGCGTGCTCCTGGCCAACGGCCGCCCGCTGCTGCTCAAGGGCGTCAACCGGCACGAGTTCCACCCCGAGCACGGCCGCGCGGTGCCGTACGCGACGATGCGCGAGGACGTGCTGCTGATGAAGCGGCACAACGTCAACGCCGTCAGGACCAGCCACTACCCGCCGCACCCCGCCTTCCTCGACCTCTGCGACGAGCTGGGCCTGTGGGTGATCGACGAGTGCGACCTGGAGACCCACGGCTTCGGCCAGGTCGGCTGGCGGGCCAACCCCACCGACGACCCTCGCTACGCCGACGCGCTGCTCGACCGCATGCGCCGCATGGTCGAACGCGACAAGAACCACCCCAGCGTCATCATGTGGTCGCTCGGCAACGAGGCCGGCGTCGGCCGGAACCTGGCCGTCATGGCGGACTGGACGCGCGAGCGCGATCCGTCCAGGCCGCTGCACTACGAGGGCGACCGGTCGTGCGAGCACACCGACGTCTACTCCCGCATGTACGCCTCCCACGCCGAGGTCGAGGCCATCGGCCGGCACGAGGAGGACCCGCTCGAAGACGCCCGGCTGGACGAGCGGCGGCGCGGGATGCCGTTCCTGCAGTGCGAGTACGCCCACGCCATGGGCAACGGGCCCGGCGGGCTGGCCGAGTACCAGGAGCTGTTCGAGCGCTATCCGCGCCTGGCCGGCGGGTTCATCTGGGAGTGGATCGACCACGGGCTGGCGCATCCCGAGTACGGGTACGCCTACGGCGGCGACTACGGCGAGCCCGTGCACGACGGGAACTTCGTGATCGACGGGCTCGTGTTCCCCGACCGCACGCCGTCGCCCGGCCTGATCGACCTGAAGAAGGTGTTCGAGCCGGTCAGGTTCGAGTTCGGCGACGGGTTCGTGCGGGTCGTCAACGGCTACGGCTTCACGGACCTGTCCCACCTGCGGTTCGTGGCCACCGTGCAGGTGGAGGGCGAGACGGTCGCCGAGCACCGCCTCGACGTGCCCGCGGGCGGCGGCGAGTGCAAGCTGCCCGACACCGCGGCCGGGCCGATCGGCGAGTGCTGGCTGACCGTACGCGCGGAGCTGGCCGCCGACCAGCCCTGGGCGGAGGCGGGGCACGAGGTGGCGTGGGGGCAGGCGATGCTGGCCCGGCCCGAGTCCCGGCGGGTGGACACCCTGCTGGCGTTCGCGCGCGCCGGGGGCGAGCTGACCGCGGGCGACTGCGCGTTCGACGCGGTGACGGGGCGGCTCGTCCGGCTGTTCGGGCGGGAGGTGGACGGGCCCCGGCTCGACCTGTGGCGGGCCCCGACCGACAACGACCGCTACGGCGGCCTCGAGGCCACGTGGCGCGCGCTCGGCCTGCACCGGCTCACCCAGCGGGTGGACGACGTCTCCCTGGACGACGGGCTGACCGTGCGGACCCGCGTCGCGCCCGCGGCCACCGACCTCGGGATGTGGGCGACGTACCGATGGACCTTCGACGGCGGGTTGCGGCTGCTGCTGGACGTCGAGCCGGAGGGCGAGTGGCGCGACCCGATCCCGCGGATCGGGGTCACGATGTCGCTGCCGGGCAGCGTGGTGGACCGGGTGACGTGGTTCGGGTCGGGGCCCGGGGAGGCGTACCCGGACACGGGCATGGCCGCCCGCACCGGCCGGTGGTCGGCCACGGTCGAGGAGCTGCAGACGCCGTACGTCTACCCCCAGGAGAACGGGCACCGCGCCGACGTGCGGTGGGCCGAGCTGGGCGGGTTCAGGGTGTCCGGGGAGCCCACGTTCGGGCTGACCGCGCGCCGGTGGAGCACCGCCGAGCTGGCCGCCGCCCGCCACCGGCCCGACCTGGTGGCGGGGGAGCGGCTGTACCTCCACCTGGACCTCGCCCACCAGGGCATCGGCACGGCGACCTGCGGGCCGGGCGCGCTGCCGGGCTACAACCTGATGGCACGACGGGCGACACTCCGGCTCCGCTTCGACCCGGCGTGACCCCGAAGGGCCGGGCCCCACGCGGACGTGGGACCCGGCCCTCGGCCTTCGGTGCGTCGGCACCTTCCGGCACCTTCCAGCGTCTTCCAGTGGTTTTTTCAGTCCGGGACGGTGAGGACCGTGCCGGCGCCGACCGTGAGGCCGCCCTCACGGATGGCGAACCCGAGCCCAGGCTCGAGCGCGACCGCCTTGCCCAGCGCGACCGCCACCTCGACCGTGTCACCCGGCCGGGCGCTCTCGCCGTCGGGCAGGACGAGCTCCCCCGGCACGTCCGTCGTGCGCAGGTAGAACTGCGGCCGGTACCCGGACGCGATCGGCCGGCGCCGCCCGCCCTCCTCCGGAGTGAGGAGGTAGACGCGGGCGGTGAACGACCCGAGAGCCCGCTGGCTGCCCGGCTCGGCCAGCACCATGCCCCGCCGTACCTGCTCGCGGCGAACCCCGCGCAGCAGCACGGCGGCGTTGTCGCCGGCCTCGCCCCGCTCCATCGTCTTGCCGAACGTCTCCACCCCCGTCACGACGGCGGAGAAGCCGTCACCGAACCCGACCACCTCGACCGTGTCGCCGACCTGGACCGTGCCGCGCTCGATGGCGCCGGTCACGACCGTGCCGCGGCCGGTGACCGTCAGCACGTTCTCGACCGGCATGAGGAACGGCGCGTCCACGTACCGCACGGGCACGGGGATGTGCTCGTCCACCGCCTGGAGCAGCGCCTCGACCGACGCCGTCCAGACCGGGTCGCCCTCCAGCGCCCGCAGCCCGGACACCCGGACCATCGGGACGTCGCGGTAGCCGTGCTCGGCCAGCAGTTCCTGCAGCTCCAGCTCGACCAGGTCGGTCAGCTCCGGGTCGGCGCCGTCGGCCTTGTTGACGGCCACGACCAGGTGCTCGACGCCCACCCGCTTGGCGAGCAGCACGTGCTCCCTGGTCTGCGGCATGATCCCGTCGTGCGCGGACACGACCAGGATCGCGCCGTCGAGCTGCGCCGCCCCCGTGATCATGTTCTTCACGTAGTCGGCGTGGCCCGGCATGTCCACGTGGGCGTAGTGCCTGGTGGCGGTCTCGTACTCGACGTGCGAGATGTTGATCGTGATCCCCCTGGAGGCCTCCTCCGGGGTCCGGTCGATCCGCTCGAACGGCGTGTACGTGGCCTGCCCGCGCGCGGCCAGCACCTTCGTGATGGCGGCCGTCAGCGTGGTCTTGCCGTGGTCGACGTGGCCCATGGTGCCGATGTTGAGATGCGGCTTGTTCCGTACGTAGGCCTGCTTGGCCATGGTTCCTTCCCTCGAACCTGAAGTGGATGCGTGACCCGTCAGGGCCGGTCAACCTCCCCCCGCCGGGTCACTTCAGGACTTACGGGAAGAGGTCAGCGCTCCAGGCCGTCGCAGGCACGCCCGAACGCGCCCGGCAGTGCGGGCGTCGCGTGGTGAGCGTGCAGGAACATGAGGAACATAGTGCGGGCATTAGCATCCGACCGCAACGAATTATTCCGCGCCCCGAAACGCTCGCGACGTTGATCGTCTGTCGGAGGTTTCCCCTAGGCTTTCTGCCGGTCACGCAGACAGGCCGGGACAGATGGGGAAGGACGACGACGGATGACGACCGCCGCCCTCGACGGCATCGACGACATCGACTGGGGCTCCCTCGAGCACGCGTACGGCTCGGCGGAGGACGTGCCGCAGACCCTGCGGGACGCCGTCGGCGAGGACGACGGGGTGGCGGAGGAGGCGATCGACGAGCTGTTCGGCAGCGTCTTCCACCAGGGCACGCTGTACGGCGCGACGCCGTGGGCGGTGCCCTTCATCGCCCGGCTCGCCGCCGACCCGGGCACCCGCAGGCGCCATCGGCTCGTCCACCTGCTCGGCGCGATCGCCTCGACCGACGACGCGGCCCCCGAGGTGCTGGAGGACGTGAGCGCGGCCCTGGCCCGCGAGACGGGGCGGCTGCTGCCGCTGCTGGACGACCCCGACGCCGAGCTCCGGCACGCCGCCACCTACCTGCTCGGCAACCTGCCCCGCGAGTCGGCGGCCGAGGTGATGCCGGCGCTGCGGGCACGGCGCTCGCGGGAGAGCTCGCCGTACGTGCTGGCGGGCCTGCTCGCCGCCGCCGCCCGCCTCGACCCGCCGGAAAGCGCCGCCTGGCTCACCGCCGAGCTGACACCGGATCGGCCGTCCGCGGGCGGGGATGACGGGCGCCCCTTGGAGGGGCGGTGGGCGGGCGGGGCTGCGGAGGCCGCCTTGGACGGGCCGTCCCCGGTTCGGAACGGTGAATCGACGCCCGATCAGCGGGCCGCCCTCCGGGCCGGTGCGCTGTGGGCCATCGCCGACGCCGGGCTCCCGTGGCCGGACACGACCTCCGAGCTGCTCGTCGGCTACTGGTCGAACGGGGAGCAGCCGCTGAAGGGCTGGGTGTGGTCGGGCGACCCCTTCGGCGAGATCGTCTCGCACCTCGGCGGCCTGGCGTTCACCGAGGTCTGCGCCGCGCTGCTGGAGCGGGGGACCGCCGAGGCCGCCCGCGCCGCCGTCGACGCTGCCTACGACCGGGGCGCGCGGTCGCGCTCGGCCCGCGCGGAGCTGGCGCCCCTGCTGGCCGCCGCCGTCAGCCACCCCGACCTCACCGTCCGCACCGCCGCCGTGGCAGCGGTCAGGGACCTCTCGGCAGCCGCACCAGCGACCGTCGACATCCTGGCCACC
>NZ_JBQQCB010000081.1:0-50736 GCF_052246675.1 Nonomuraea sp. KM90
GGATGACAGTGAGCGTTCCCAGCATCGTCGTGCACCGCAACGCCGACGTCCTGGCCAAGGCCGTGGCGGCGCGGATCATCACCCGGCTGGTCGACGTGCAGTCGGCCAAGGGTTCGGCCTCGATCGTGCTGACGGGCGGCACGGTCGGCATCGCCACCCTGGCGGCCATCGCCGCCACGCCCGCCCGGGACGCCGTGGACTGGCGGCGCCTGGACGTCTGGTGGGGCGACGAGCGCTTCGTCCCCACCGGCGACAAGGAACGCAACGAGACCGGCGCCCGTGAGGCCCTGCTGGACCACGTGGACGTGGACCCGGAGCGGGTGCACGTCATGCGCGGCCCCGACTCGGGCATGTCGGCCGAGGAGTCGGCCGACGCCTACGCCACCGAGCTGCGCAAGGCCGCCCGGCCGGAGGACCACGGGCCGGTGCCGAACTTCGACGTGATGCTGCTCGGCATGGGCCCCGACTCCCACGTGGCCTCGCTCTTCCCGGGGATGCCCGCGCTCTACGACACGCGCCCGGTGGTGGCGGTGCACGGCTCGCCCAAGCCGCCGCCGACGCGCATCTCGCTGACGCTGCCGGCCATCCACGCCTCGCGCGAGGTGTGGGTGGTGGCGGCCGGTGAGGAGAAGTCGGGCGCGGTCCGGCTGGCCCTGTCGGACTCGGGTCCCGTACAGGTGCCGGCGGCGGGGGCGCGGGGCCGGGGGCGGACGTTGTTCCTGCTGGACCGGGCGGCGGCGAGCAAGATCCCGCCGGGCCTGGGCCGGATCGCGTCCCCCTGAGGTCTGCCAGCGTGGTCTCCGGGCGCCTGCGCGGGCCCGGCGGCTACGAGGCGGCGACCAGCGCGTCGATCTCCGCCTCCAGCGCCCGCTTGCGCTCCTCTGCCAGGTAGGACGCCCGCACCCCGTTGCGCGCGAGCAGCGCCAGCTCCTCCTTCCCGAAGCCGAACACCCCGGCCGCCACCCGGTACTCCTCGGCCAGCGTCGTGGCGAACATCGGCGGGTCGTCGCTGTTCAGCGTGACGTACAGGCCCTCCTCCAGCATCCGGGGCAGCGGGTGGTCCTCGATGCGGGAGATCTGGCCGGTGCACAGGTTGGAGGTCGGGCACACGTCCAGCGGGAGCTGGGTCTCGCGCAGGTGGGCCACCAGGCGGGGGTCGGACAGGCAGTTGATGCCGTGGCCGATGCGCTCGGCGCCGTAGCCGTCGATGACCTCCCAGATCGTCTCCGGGCCGGACATCTCCCCGCCGTGCGGGACGCTGTGCAGGCCCGCCGCCCGGGCGGCCGAGAACGCCGAACGGTAGGCGTCACGATATTTCGGGCGCTCTTGCTCGATCCCGCCGATGCCGAAACCTACCAGCGCGGCGGGAGGTTCCTGGAGGGCGTGCTCCAGGGTGATCTTCGCGGCCTCCTCGCCGTACTCGCCGGGGATGTCGAAGATGTAGGCCATCTCGACGCCGTGGTCGGCCAGCGAGCGGCGGGCGGCCAGGTCCAGGGCCTCGGTGACCTCGCGCATGGGCATGCCGACGATGTGGTGGGCGTACGGCGTGACCTGCAGCTCCACGTAGCGGGCTCCCTGCGGGGCGAGGTCGCGGGCCAGCCCGAGCACGAGGGTCGCCACGTCCTCCGGCTCGCGGACCAGCGCGTTGACGGCCCGGTACACCCGGGCGAAGTGCGGGAAGTCGGTGAAGGTGTAGAAGCGGCGCAGCTCCTCCTCCGTGGTGGGCACCTCGGTGCCGGGGTGGCGGCGCGACAGTTCCAGCACGGTGGGTACCGAGGCCGAGCCCACCAGGTGCACGTGGAGCTCGACCTTGGGGAGGGCGTCGATGAAGGCGTCGATGGTCATGCGGATGACATTAGGGGCGACATTTCCCGAAAAAACAGCCTTTAGGGGGAAATCTCACATCAGAATGTGAGGTTCGGCGGCTGGGCTAGGCTGGGCCGCGTGACCAACGCCGAAGCGTACGATCGCGGCTTCGCCCACCTCAGCTCCCACACCGTCGGTCCCCTTCTCGCCTCGGCCTGCCAGGTCCGCGCCCCCCGCCTGCTCGACGTGGGCTGCGGCACCGGAGTGGTGACGGCGGCGGCGCTCGCGGTGGGCGCCGAGGTCACCGCCGTGGACGCCGATCCCGGCATGCTGGAGCTGGCCTCCCGGCGCCACCCGTACGCGACCGTCCGGCTGGCCGCGCTGCCCGACCTCCCGTTCGAGGACGGGCAGTTCGACGCGATAGCCGGAAATTTCGTCATCAATCATGTGCCCGACGCCGCCGCGGCGCTCAGGGAGCTGCACCGCGTGCTGCGCCCGGGCGGGGCGCTCGCCCTGACCTGGTGGAAGTCCGACGAGATGACCGCCACGAACGTCTTCACCGAGGCCATCGCCGCCGCCCGCGTCCCCTACGACCCCCCGGCCCGCCCCTTCACCGCCCACGACACCCCGCGGCGCTTCACCGCCCTGCTGGTGGGCGCCGGCTTCGCCGGGGCGGCAGTGGAGACCGTCAGGTGGCGCCACCGGGTGGATCTCGCGACCTGGTGGACGGACATCGTGCAGGCGGGCGGGCCCCGGTTCGCGATGATCGCCGGCCAGCCGCCGGAGACGGTCGAGCGCATCAGGGGCCACTATCTCCGGCTCGCGGAGCCGTACGCGGGAGAGGGTTTTCCCGTCTGTGCCTACCTGGCCCGGGCGACTAGCCCGCCCAGTCCCTGACCACCGGCATGAGCACGCCGTCCACCGACTCCTCGACGAACGCCGCCTCGAACGGCGGCCCCGCGAAGATCATGCGGTGCCACACCAGCGCCTCGGCCAGCCCGAACAGCCGCCCGGGATCGACCGGCCCGGCCAGCTCGCCGCGCTTGACGGCGCGCTCCAGCAGCGCCCGCACGTCGCCGAGGTTCTTCGCCGGCATGTGGGCGCGCAGCGTGCGGGCCAGCTCCTGGTTGGACACCAGCGTCGAGGACAGCCCGATGACGAGCGTGTGCTTGCGCTCCACCGCCTCGCACAGGCCACGGAAGATCGAGGCCAGGTCGCCGCGCAGGGAGCCGGTGTCCTCGCCGGGCGGCGCGTCCGTGTCGAAGCGCCGGCAGATGACGTCGACCACCAGCTCGGGCTTGCCCGCCCAGCGCCGGTAGATGGTGGCCTTGCTGGCCCTGGCCCGCTTGGCGATCTGGTCGACCGTCATGCGGTCGTAGCCGACCTCGGACAGCAGCTCCATCGTGGCGTCGAGAATGGCCCTGTCACGCTCAGGGTCGAGTGGAGCCACGTGCACGTCCTTCAGAGATTGGCGAGCTTCTCGAATCGTACGCCCGTCAGCTCGCTGGACACGTCCCACAGCCGTGCGGCGGTCGTTTCCGACCGGGCCGCCTGCGACGGCTCCAGCAGCTTGGCCTTGGGCCCGAAATACTCGCCGCCCCGCACGTCGGGCGAGGTGGCGGCGTAGAGCGAGGGCACGGCGCCGGCCTCGGCCGACTGCAGGAACACGCCCAGGAGCGGCTGGAACGGCCCCAGCTTGACGATCCGCGTGGCCGTCATGCCGGGGTGGGTCGCCATGCTCTTCAGGTCGATCCCCGCCTTCGTGGCCCGCCGCTGCAGCTCCAGCGTGAACAGCAGGTTGGCGAGCTTGGAGCGCCCGTAGGCGGACATGCGGCCGTAGCCGCGCTCCAGGTCCAGGTTGTCGAAGTCGATCCGGCCGACCGAGTGGGCGTCGCTGGACACGGTCACGACCCGGGCGCCGGGCCTGGCGACCAGCAGCGGCAGCAGCAGGCCCGTGAGCGCGAAGTGCCCCAGGTGGTTGGTGCCGAACTGCAGCTCGAAGCCGTCCTTGGTCTCCCGCCTCGGGACCATGCCGATGCCGGCGTTGTTGATCAGCAGGTCCACCTTGTCCACGCCCTCGGCGAACCGCCTGACCGAGTCCAGGTCGGCCAGATCGAGCCGCCCGTACTCCACCTGGGCGCCCGGCACCTCCCGCAGGATCCGCGCGACCGCCTCGCCGCCCTTCTCCGGGTCGCGCGCCGCCACGACGACGTGCGCGCCGTGCCGGGCCAGCTCCAGCGCGGTGGGCAGGCCGATGCCGCTGTTGGCGCCGGTCACGATGGCGGTCTTGCCGGTCTGGTCGGGCATGGAGGCGGGGGTCCAGGTCGTCATCGCAACTCCTAAGTGTACGAAACCGTTTCGTACACCCTACCGCTCCAGACGCTGCCGCGCGTGCCGTTCCTCCCGCCGCGTCACCTCCAGCCGCTGCCGGCTGTCCTCGAGCCTCTTGCGCGCCTTGGCCAGCTTCCCCTCCAGCCGCTTCACCTTCTCCGCGCGCTCGTCGTGCTCCTTCTCGGCCGCGTCCAGCGCCTGGCGCCACTCCCGGTGCGCCGCCTCGGCCTCCGCGCGCTCCTCGGCCTTCCTCGCCTCGGCCTCCTCGCGCTGCCTGGCCTCGGCGGCCTCGTCCTCCGGCGTCTTCCGCTTCCGCGCGGCCGGCCGCTCGCGCGGGATGGGGGCGGGCGCGAAACCGCTGTAGTGCAGGGGCTTGGCCAGGCGCCCGCGGCGCACCTCCGCGGCCGCGTCGGCGTCCACGAGGGCGGCGTCCAGGGTCTGGTCCACCTCGGTCCCCGCCGCGGGCGACAGGCCGGCCGCCTGCCTGGCGAGCCTGCCGACCTTCCCGGTCACCTCGGCCCGGCGCTGGGTCAGCGCGGCCAGCTCGTCGGCGTCCTGCTCCGCCCAGGCCGCGCGCAGCCGCTCCCCCACCTCCAGCAGCTCGGCCAGCTCGTCGGGATGCTCGCGGGAGAGCCGGTTCACCGCCCAGGCGGACACCGTCGGCCTGCGAAGTTTCGCGATGTCACGCGAGAGCCCCGCCTCGCCCGCGTCCTTGGCCGCGCGGGCCTCCGCCGTACGCGCGGCGGTGAACTCGGACGGCGGCAACGCGTACAGCCGGTCCGCCACCTCGTCAAGATCCACACAGGACAAATACCCCACATCACCGGCTTTGTAGCGCATAGTGGAGGCAGCCCCAGCCGAACGGAGGCCCCCGGTGTTCGAACGCTTCACCGACCGTGCGCGCAGGGTCGTCGTCCTCGCCCAGGAGGAGGCGCGGATGATGAACCACAACTACATCGGCACGGAGCACCTATTGCTCGGCCTCATCCACGAGGGCGAGGGACTGGCCGCGCTGGTGCTCGACAGTTGCGGCGTGGAGCTCGGCCACGTACGCGCGTTCGTCGAGCGCGAGGTCGGCCGCGGCGGCAAGGCGCCCGGGGAGCACATCCCGTTCACGCCGCGGGCCAAGAAGGTCCTGGAGCTGTCGCTGCGCGAGGCGCTGCAGCTGCGCCACAACTACATCGGCACCGAGCACATCCTGCTCGGGCTGATCAGGGAGGGCGAGGGGCTGGCCGCCCAGGGGCTCGCGGACGCCGGGGCGGAGCTGGCGGACGTACGCCAGCGCGTGCTGGACCGCGTGGGCCGCGGCCCCAAGGAACGCCCCGCCGAGATGTTCTTCGCCGGCGGCTCCATGCTGGGCGAGCGGCTCACGCAGATCCAGGAGAGCCTGGAGCGCATCGAACGCCACCTGGGCATCCGGCGGGACCCGGATGCCGGCAAGACAGGCGACGACGAGGCCGGCCTGGGCTGAGCCTGGGATCCTAGGCCGGGGCCATCGTGCCGACCGGCAGCCGCGCCTCCACGACACCGGGGTCCTCGGTGTAGCTGAGCGTGGCGCCCAGGGAGATCAGCAGCCTGCGCATCTTCGCGTTGTCGGACAGCATGGTGGCCCTGACCTCGGCGTAGCCGAGATCGCGGGCCGCCCGCACCAGCATCCGCGCCATCGCCGTGCCCAGACCGCGCCCCTGCCAGCGGTCCTCGACCAGGAATGCCATCTCCGCGATGCCGGGATCCGGGGTGAACATGAGGTTGGCCATCGCCACGACCTGCCCGTCGTGCCCGGCGACCAGCGAGTATCCCCTGCTGCGGTCGCAGAGCCGGTCGAACATGCGGGGCGGCAGCGCGGGCATCGAGGTGAAGTAGCGGAACCTGCGCGACTCCGGCGAGCACCGGTCGTGCAGGTCGCGCACGGCCTCGCGGTAGATGGAGGTGAGCGGGCGCACGGTGACCTCGACCCCGTCGGCGAGCTTGACCCCGCGCTCGCCGCCGGCCTGCTCGGTGGCGGGCTGGGCGAGCCTGGCGAAGGAGGCCGCCCTGGCCGCCTCGGTCAGCGTGAACGGCAGCTCGGCGCGGCGCAGCCGGACCGCGCGCCTGGGCGCGACCGGCACGACGAGCTGGGTCGGGTCGGGAAGATCACTCACCGCTTCACCATAGATCCACCGGGCGTCGTCCGCGCGCAGCAGCTCGGCCAGCAGCTCGGGCAGCCGCCACGGCATCGAGCGCAGCCTGGAGGCCAGCAGCAGCGCCCTGGTGGGCTCGTCGGTCAGCTCGTGGGCGGTGGCGGGCACCACCTGGACCCGGCGGCCACCGGCCGCCTCCAGAGCCTCGCGCACGGTCTCGGGACTGGCCGGGATGTCGGCGACGAACTCGTCGACGGTGCCGTCGGTGTCGGACTGTACGCTCAGGCCGAGGATGTTGCCGCCCCTGGCCGCCAGGGCCGCGGCCAGCGAGGCCAGCCGGCCGGGTCGCTCGTCCACCGTGGTGCGGATGCGCAAGAATCCCATGCACACGAGCATGCCGGGCGGCTGTTACACGGTCGCTAACGATGTGTTTCATTGCGTATTTCGTCGCGAGATGCGCCGACTTATCCCGATATAGGAGGATATGTCGCCATGAGCGTGCGTGCCCCTTTGTCGTCCGGGTTCGTGAACGGCGACGTCTCCTTCTGGTACCGGTCCTCCGGCGTACCCTCCCCCGGCCACCGGCTCGGCGGCGACCTCCAGGCCGACGTGGCCATCGTCGGCGCCGGCTACACGGGCCTGTGGACCGCGTACTACCTCAAGCGGGCCCGCCCGTCCCTGAGAGTGGTGGTGCTGGAGCAGGAGTTCGCCGGGTTCGGCGCGTCCGGGCGCAACGGCGGCTGGCTGACCGGCGACCTGGCCGGCTCGCACGAGCGGTACGGGGAGGGCGCCCGGCGGCTGCAGCGCGAGATGTACGCCTCGATCGACGAGGTCATCGCGGCCTGCGAGAAGGAGTCCATCGACTGCGACCTGGTCAAGGGCGGCGTCCTGAACGTGGCCCGCACCCCCGCCCAGGCGGCCCGGCTGCGCGAGACGGTGGCCTCCGCCCGCTCCTGGGGCATCCTGGAGCCCGATTTGCGCCTGGTGGACCCCTCGGAGCACGTACGCGTCTCCGGGGCCCTCACGGCCTCCTGGAGCCCCCACTGCGCGCGCATCCAGCCCGCCAAGCTGGCCCAGGGCCTGGCCAGGGCGGTACGCGACCTCGGCGTGCCCATCTACGAGCGCACCCCGGTCACCGAGATCGCCCCGCACCGGGCGGTCACCCCGTACGGCACGGTGTCGGCGGGCCATGTGATCCGCGCGACCGAGGGCTTCACCGCCCGCCTGCGCGGCCTGCGCCGCCAGTGGCTCCCGATGAACAGCTCAATGATCGTCACCGAGCCCCTCCCCGCCTCCTTCTGGGACGAGGTCGGCTGGCAGGGCGCCGAGCTGCTCGGCGACATGGCCCACTACTACATGTACGCCCAGCGCACCGCCGACGACCGCATCGCCTTCGGCGGGCGCGGCCGCCCGTACCTGTACGGCTCCAGGGTCGACGCGCGCGGCCACACCCACGAGTGGACCGTCGAGGCCCTGTGGCGGCTGCTGACCGACTTCTTCCCCGCCGCCCGCTCCTCCTCGATCGCGCACGCCTGGTCGGGCGTGCTGGGCGTGCCGCGCGACTGGTGCTCGACCGTCCACGTGGACCGTGCCACGGGCCTGGGCTGGGCGGGCGGCTACACCGGCCACGGCGTGACCACCACGAACCTGGCCGGCCGCACGCTGCGCGACCTGATCCTCGGCGAGGAGACGGAGCTGACGGCGCTGCCGTGGGTGGGCCGCCGGGTGCGCTCCTGGGAGCCGGAGCCGCTGCGCTGGGTGGGCGTGCACGCGATGTACCGGCTCTACCGGATGGCCGACCACCGCGAGCGCACGATGCCGCGCACCTCGGTCCTGGCCCGCTTCGCCGACCTCATCACCGGTCACTGAGCAGGAGCGGGAAGATAGAGGGATCGAGAAAGGGAGACCCCCCATGAACATCCTCTTCCGAGGGGGCCGCGCCTTCACCCCGAAGGGCGTTCTGGCCGAGGCCGTGCTGGTGCGTGACGGCGTGATCGCCGCCGTGGGACCGGAGGGGGACCTGTCGCGGCAGGCCCACGAGACGGTCGATCTGGACGGCGGTCTGCTGGTGCCGGGTTTCACGGACGCGCACATCCATCCCGTGCAGGCGGGCCTGGAACGAGCAAAGTGCGATTTGTCAGAGGTTTTCGGGCTTGAGGCGTACGTAGAAAAGATCGCAGACTACGCGGCGAACAATCCTGATAAAGAGTGGATTGATGGCGGCGGCTGGGACATGTCGGCATTTCCTGGCGGCCTTCCTCACCGTGACCAGATCGACTTCCTCGACCGCCCCGCCTACCTGATCCAGCGCGACCACCACGCCGCCTGGGTCAACGGCCGCGCGCTCGAACGGGCCGGCATCACCCGCGACACCCCCGACCCCGCCGACGGCCGCATCGAGCGCGACGCCGCCGGAGAGCCGACCGGTGTCCTGCACGAGGGCGCGATGGACCTCGTCGGCCTGCTCACCCCCCGCCCGGCCGCCCAGGACCTGGAGGACGCGCTGGCGGAGGCGGAGCGGCACCTGTTCTCGCTGGGCATCACCGGCTGGCAGGACGCCATCGTGGGCTCATACGCGGGCTCGGACGACCAGTTGCCCACCTACCTGGCGGCGGCCCGCTCAGGACGGCTCCGGGCGCGCGTGGTGGGGGCACTGTGGTGGGACCGGACGCGGGGGCTGGACCAGGTGGAGGACCTGCTGGCGCGCCGGGCCGCCGCCGAGGGGCTCGACCGCTTCCGCGCCGGCTCGGTCAAGATCATGCAGGACGGCATCACGGAGAACTTCACGGCCGCGACGCTGGAGCCGTACTGCCTGTGCGGGGGCACGGGGCTGTCGTACGTGGATCCGGACAAGCTCCGGGAATACGTCGCCGAGCTGGACCGGCACGGCTTCCAGGTGCACTTCCACGCCATCGGCGAGCGGGCCGTGCGCGAGGCCCTGGACAGCTTCGAGGGCACCGGTCCGGCCAACCGGCACCACATCGCCCACCTGCAGATCATCGAGCCCTCCGACGTGCCGCGCTTCGCCGCGCTGGGCGTCACGGCCAACCTGCAGCCGCTGTGGGCCACGCACCACGCGCAGATGGACGAGCTGACGCTGCCGTACCTGGGCGAGCCGCGCTCGTCGTGGCAATACCCGTTCGCCGACCTGCTGGCGCACGGCACCCGGTTCTGCGCGGGCAGCGACTGGCCGGTCTCCAACGCCGACCCGCTGCAGGGCATGCACGTGGCGGTCAACCGCACCGAGCCGGGCAGCTCCGTGCACGCGGACTATCCGACGGCGCAGACCCCGTTCCTGCCCGGCCAGCGCCTCGACCTGACCACGGCCATGACCGCGTACACCGCCGGCTCGGCCTGGATCAACCGCTCGCCGGCCGGCGTCATCGAGCCGGGCCGCCCGGCCGACCTGGTGGTGCTGGACCGCGACCCGTTCGAGCTCCCGCCGGGCGAGATCTGGACGACGCGGGTGCGGATGACGTTCGTGGACGGCGTGGCCGTCCACGAGAGCCGCTAGCAGCACGCCGAAGGGGCCCGGGAAGCTGCTTCCCGGGCCCCTTCGTCATGACCACTACCAGGGGGACTTGTTGTTGCGCAGGCGCTCCAGTGCCTCCTCGAGGATCGCCTTGCCGTCCTTGTCGCTCCGGCGCTCCTTCACGTAGGCCAGGTGCGTCTTGTACGGCTCATTCTTGGGCGGGGCAGGCGGGGCCTCCTCGTCCTGTCCGGCTGGGAGGCCACAACGTGGGCAGTCCCACAGCTCGGGGACCGCCGCGTCGCTGGCGAAACTGGGGCGCGTCTCGTGCATGTTGGCGCACCAGAACGAGACCCGCACTCTCGGAGCCGCCTCGCCGCGCTCGGCCTCCCCCATCGGGCCGGCGCCGACTCGGCTGCCACGGATCGCGTTGCCACTACCCACGGATGAACTCCTCGCTCGATCGCCCCGCGTACAGACACGGGGGGAGAATCACTGTCACGCGTTAACTTCTGTTGCTCAGGGCCTCATGAGCAGGCCGAGAGCGATGATGCAGACGAACCAGACGGTGCCCGTGATGACGGTCAGCCGGTCGAGGTTGCGCTCCACCACCGAGGAACCACCGAAGTTCGACGAGAAACCGCCGCCGAACATGTCAGACAGGCCGCCACCCTTGCCCTTGTGGAGCAGGACGAGCAGGATCATGAGGCCGCTCGCCAGGATGAGGGCGATGGAGATTCCGATTTCCACGGTATGCCTGTTCCTTCAGTGCTCTGTTACGCGTGACGATTCAAACTTGCCTCTTGAGGGTACGACCTGATGTCAAGTCGCACCCCCAGAACGACTCAGTTAGCCTGGCATATCGGAGAATCGGCAGATCTTCGCGAACTCCCCGGCGTCGATGCTGGCACCGCCCACGAGCGCGCCGTCGACATCGGGCTGAGCCATGATCCCTGCGATATTGCCTGACTTGACCGAGCCTCCGTAAAGGATACGGATCCCCGAGGCCACTTCGGCGTCGTAGAGCTCAGCGAGTCTGACTCGCAACACTCCGCAGACTTCCTGGGCGTCCTCGGGGGTGGCCACCTCGCCGGTGCCGATCGCCCACACCGGTTCGTAGGCCACCACTATCGATTTTGCCTGCTCGGCGGTGATTTTGCGCAGCGCCCCGTCGAGTTGGCCGAGACAGTGCGCGATGTGACCGTTCTCTTGACGCACCAGCAGGCCCTCTCCCACGCACAGGATGGGGGTCAGCGAGTGCCGGTAGGCGGTCTGCACCTTGGCGTTGATCAGGTCGTCGTCCTCGCCGTGGTATTGGCGGCGCTCCGAGTGGCCGATCGTCACGTAGGTGCAGCCGAGCTTGGCCAGCATGGCGCCCGACACCTCACCGGTGTAGGCGCCGCCGTCGTGCTGGGACAGGTCCTGGGCGCCGTACACGATCCTGAGCTTGTCTCCGTCGACCAGGGTCTGGACGCTGCGCAGGTCGGTGAACGGCGGCAGGACGGCCACCTCGACCTTGTCGAAGTCCTTGTCGTTGAGTGCGAAGGCCAGCTTCTGGACCAGCGCGATGGCCTCGAAGTGGTTGAGGTTCATCTTCCAGTTGCCGGCGATGAGCGGCTTCCGCTGCAACTCAGTCCTCCAGGGCCGCGAGTCCGGGAAGGGTCTTGCCCTCGAGGTATTCGAGGCTGGCCCCACCACCGGTGGAAATGTGAGAGAAACCGTCCTCCGGCAGGCCCAGCTTACGCACGGCCGCCGCCGAGTCGCCGCCGCCGACCACGGTGAAGGCGTCGGACGAGATCAGCGCCTCGGCCACCGCCCTGGTGCCGCCGGAGAACGCGTCGAACTCGAACACGCCCATCGGCCCGTTCCAGAAGACGGTCCTGGCGTCGGCCAGCTTGGCGGCGAACAGCTCGCGGGTCGCGGGCCCGATGTCGAGCCCCTCCCGGTCGGCCGGGATGGCCGTGGCCTCGACCACGTCGTGCTTCGCGTCGGCGGCGAACGTGACCGCCGCCAGCACGTCCACGGGCAGCACGAGCTCCACCCCGCGCTCGACGGCCTGCTCGAGGAAGCCGCGCACCTGGTCGAGCTGGTCTTCCTGGAGCAGCGACTTGCCCACCTCGTGGCCCTGGGCCTTGAGGAAGGTGTAGGCCATGCCGCCGCCGATCAGCAGCCGGTCGACCTTGGTCAGCAGGTTGGCGATGACGCCGAGCTTGTCGGAGACCTTGGCGCCGCCCAGCACCACCACGTAGGGGCGCTCGGTGTCCTCGGTCAGCTTCCTCAGCACCTCGACCTCGGCCTCGACCAGCCCGCCCGCCGCGTGCGGCAGCAGCTCGGGCACGTCGTAGACGCTGGCGTGCTTGCGGTGCACCGCGCCGAAGCCGTCGCCGACGTACAGCTCGGCCAGCCCGGCCAGCCGCCGCGCGAACGCGCCGCGCTCGGCGTCGTCCTTGGACTCCTCGCCCGGCTCGTAGCGCAGGTTCTCCAGCAGGGCCACCTGGCCCTCCTGGAGCGATTCAACCGTGCTCGTCGCGCTGTCGCCGACCACGTCGGTGGCGAAGGCCACGTCCTGGCCGAGCAGCTCGCCAAGGCGCGCCGCCACGGGCCTGAGCGAGTATTTCGGGTCGGCCTGGCCCTTCGGCCTGCCCAGGTGGGCGCAGACGACGACCTTCGCGCCCCTGCCGACCAGGGCCTTGATCGTCGGAACCGACGCCCGGATGCGGCCGTCGTCGGTGATCGTCTCCCCGTCGAGGGGGACGTTGAGGTCGGCGCGCACGAGCACGCGCCGCCCCTTCACGTCGAGATCGTCGAGCGTGCGCATGCTCATGCTCCTTGTTCCGCTCCTGCCGCGTCGCGTCAGAGACCGCGGCCGACCAGCTCGATCAGGTCGGCGAGGCGGTTGGAGTAGCCCCACTCGTTGTCGTACCAGCCGACGACCTTCACCTGGTTGCCGATGACCTTGGTGAGGCCGGCGTCGAAGATGCACGAGGCCGGGTCGGTCACGATGTCGGAGGAGACGATCTCGTCCTCGGTGTAGCTGATGATGCCCTTGAGCGGGCCCTCGGCGGCGGCCTTGACCGCGGCGTTGACCTCCTCGACGGTGACGTCGCGGCTGACGTCGACGGTGAGGTCGGTGGCCGAGCCGGTGGGGATCGGCACGCGCATGGCGAAGCCGTCGAGCTTGCCCTTCAGCTCGGGCAGCACCAGGCCGATGGCCTTGGCGGCGCCGGTGGAGGTGGGCACCACGTTGAGGGCGGCGGCGCGGGCGCGGCGCAGGTCCTTGTGCGGGCCGTCCTGCAGGTTCTGGTCCTGCGTGTAGGCGTGGATGGTGGTCATCAGACCCTTCTCGATGGTGAAGGTGTCGTGCAGGACCTTGGCCATCGGCGCCAGGCAGTTGGTGGTGCAGGAGGCGTTGGAGATGATCGTGTGCCTGGCCGGGTCGTAGTCGCCGTCATTGACGCCCATGACGACGGTGACGTCCTCGTTCTTCGCCGGGGCGGAGATGATGACCTTCTTCGCGCCGTTGTCGGCGTGCACCTTCGCCTTGGTGGCGTCGGTGAACAGGCCCGTCGACTCGACGACCACGTCAACACCGAGGTCGCCCCAGGGCAGCTTGCCCGGGTCGCGCTCGGCGAAGACCTTGATCGCCTTGCCGTCGACGGTGATCTCATCGCTCGTGGCCTTCACCTCGTACGGCAGGCGGCCCAGAATGCTGTCGTACTTCAGCAGGTGGGCAAGCGTCGCGTTGTCGGTCAGGTCGTTGACCGCGACGATCTCGATGTCCTTGCCGCTGGCGGCGACAGCGCGCCAGAAGTTGCGACCGATGCGGCCGAAGCCGTTGACGCCTACGCGGATGCTCACGGGAACCGATCTCCTCGAACAGATGGCGGGCTGAAACCTCAACCACGAACCTTATCGGACCCAAATTGGTTTAGACCACTGCAGGTACCAGCATGTGAATCGCGGTTCTGGCGACACGTTTTGCGAGGTTCGAGTAAAGTGCCCGACTCGTCGGAGTAAATTCGTGCATTCTCTGGGGGCTGAGATGTCACATAAGCGGTCCGGCCTACTATCCGGGCTCGTCGTAGGTCTGCTCGCGGCGCTCGTGTGCGCGGCGGGTCTGGGGGCGGCCGTCCTGTTCCAGGGCAGCATGCCGGACGCCGTGATGGAGTTCGGGGGCGGGCTGCCCATCTCGCTGGCCCTGTCGCTGCTGATCGCCGTACTGGTCGCCCTCGCGATCGGCGCCGTACGCCCGCACAGCCTCGTCCTGCTCCCGGTCGCGGCGCTGTACGCGGGCGGCGCCGTGCTGGCCGGGCAGGTCACCGGCTCGTCCGTGCTGATCGGCACCGCCCTGCGCTCACCCGGCGGGCGGGCACCCGGTGGCATGGACGACATCAACCTGCCCAACTTCAACGCGGGCCTGCCGGACGCGCTGTCCCTCTACCGGGCGCCGCTGGCGGAGTCGTGGGCGGCCTGGCTGTGCATCGCCGTGGCGGCCGTGGCCGCCTTCGCCCTGGTCAACCTCCGAGTCGTACGCGTACGCCGCGCCCAGGGCGCCCAGGCGGCCGCCCCGGAGGCGGAGGAGACGCAGGAGCCGGAGTACCGGGCCCCGTTCGAGCCCGCCCAGCAACCCTCCCCGAAGCCCGCCGCCGACCTGTTCACCCCCCGCAAGTCCACCGGCGACTGACCAGCGGCCAGCCCCTTCTCACCCGAAGGACAGGCGCTTACGGCACGGCGGGCACCACCCCAGCCCGCCCAGCCGCTTACGGCACGGCGGGCACCACCCCAGTCCGCCCAGCCGCCACAAGCATCAGCCCGCGCCCGGCCGACCGGCCACACCGCCCGGCCACGCGGCCGCCATGCGCCGTCTGACCGTGCCGGGCCGCCCGACCACTCCGGCCGAGACGCGCCGTCCGCCGTGCCCGGCCGACCGGCCACACCGCCCAGCCACCCCGGCTAACGCGCCCCGCGCCACCCGTAAGCCCGCGCCGTCCGGCACGTGTCGCCGGACGACCCAGGACGCGCCGCACCCCCTCACGGGGCGAGCATGTCCACTGTGAGATTGGCCTCAGTGTTGGGGATGCCCAGATCGGACGCCCGCTTGTCCGCCATCGCCAGCAACCGCCGGATCCGCCCCGCGATCGCGTCCTTGGTCAGCGGCGGATCGGCGATCTGCCCCAGCTCCTCCAGCGAAGCCTGCTTGTGCTCCACCCGCAGCCGCCCGGCGACGACCAGATGCTCGGGCGCCTCCTCACCGAGGATCTCCAGCGCCCGCTGCACCCGCGCCCCCGCCGCCACCGCGGCCCGCGCGGAGCGCCGCAGGTTGGCGTCGTCGAAGTTGGCCAGCCGGTTCGCGGTGGCCCGGACCTCGCGGCGCATCCGCCGCTCCTCCCAGGCGAGCACGCTGTCGTGCGCCCCGAGGCGGGTGAGCAGCGCGCTGATCGCGTCGCCGTCGCGCACCACGACCCGGTCCACGCCGCGCACCTCGCGCGCCTTGGCGTGGATCTTCAGCCGCCGCGCCGAGCCCACCAGCGCCAGCGCGGCCTCGGGCCCCGGGCAGGTGACCTCCAGCGACATCGACCGTCCGGGCTCGGTCAGCGAGCCGTGCGCCAGGAAGGCGCCGCGCCAGGCGGCCTCCGCGTCGCAGGCGGCCCCCGCCACCACCTGGCGGGGCAGGCCGCGCACCGGGCGGCCGTGGTTGTCGATGAGACCCGTCTGGCGGGCCAGCGCCTCACCGTCGCGGTAGACGCGCACCACGTACCGCGAGCCCTTGCGCAGCCCGGCGGGCGCGAGCACGAGCACCTCCGCCTTGTGCCCGAACACCTCGCCGATGTCCTTGATCAGCCGCCGTGCGGTCGCGTTGGTGTCGAGTTCGGCCTCGATCACGATCCGCCCGCCCACCAGGTGCAGGCCGCTGGCGAACCGCAGCAGCGTCGAAACCTCCGCCTTTCGGCAGCACGGCTTGAGCACCGGCAGGCGGCTCAGTTCGTCTTTCACCACACCTGTCATCGCCATGCGTTAGTCCTCTCCCCCATTCAGACCGGCTCCCTTGAGTCTCTCGCACCTTCGCGCCACGCCGACCAGGATCAACGCTTCGAGAGGAAAATCTCGTCCAGGACGGAGGCAAGACGTCGTGGGTCATGCCTCGGGGAGCCGTCGGCGGCGGCCACGTCGGCCATGACAAGGCGCGCGCCGAGCGCGGCGGCGGCCTTCTCCAGGGCGTCGGGGTCGTCCACGATCCCGGTGTCGGCGAGCACCACGTCGATCGACAGGTCGGGGGCGTGCTGCCGGAGCACCTCCAGATGTTGCTGGGGGGAGAAGTCGTCGGTCTCGCCCGCCTGGGGGGCCAGGTTGAGCGTGACGAGCCGTTTGGACCTGGTGCTGTGCAGCGCCCTGGCCAGCTCGGGCACCTTGAGATGCGGCAGCACGCTGGTGAACCACGACCCGGGCCCGAACACCACCCAGTCGGCCTCCAGCACCGCCGTGACCGCCTCCGGCCGCGCCGGCGGGTCCTCGGGCACGAGGGAGATCGCCTGCACCCGGCCGGGGGTCAGGGCGCACGCCACCTGCCCGCGTACGGTCGAGATGACGCCGTCGAGCTCCACCTCGGCCACGATGTCGAGCGGCACGGAGGCCATCGGCAGCACGCGGCCGTGCGCGCCCAGCAGCCGCCCGACCCAGTCGAGCCCGGCCACGGGGTCGCCGAGCAGCTCCCACAGCGCCACGATCAGCAGGTTGCCGACGGCGTGCCCGTGCAGCTCGCCCTCGCTGCGGAAGCGGTGCTGCACCACCTCGCTCCAGGTGCTGCCCCACTCGTCGTCGCCGCACAGCGCGGCCAGCGCCATGCGCAGGTCGCCGGGCGGCAGCACGCCGAGCTCGCGGCGCAGCCGCCCGCTGGACCCGCCGTCGTCGGCGACGGTCACCACGGCGGTCAACCGGTCGGTGACCATCCGTAATGCGGACAGGGACGCGTAAAGCCCGTGTCCTCCGCCCAGCGCCACGACCGGCGGCCCGAGCCGGACATAGCCCGGCCCATCATCCGAAGGACCCTCTACCGCATGCGGCAAAGCAGCTTCGCGGTCTTCATCGGTCACTCCCGCCCCACATCCCGGTGGCTCACCTGGACCTCCATCCCGCGGTCGCGCAGGCGGGCGGCGACCTGCTCGGCCATGGCCACGCTGCGGTGCTTGCCACCCGTGCAACCCACCGCAAGCGTCGCATAGCTCTTGCCCTCGCGCGCGTAGCCGGCGGCGACCACCTGCAGGACCTCCTCGTACGCGTCGAGGAACTCCTTGGCCCCCGGCTGCCCGAGGACGTAGTCGCTGACGGGCGCGTCGAGCCCGTTCATCGGCCGCAGCTCGGGCACCCAGTGCGGGTTGGGCAGGAACCGGCAGTCGACCACGAGGTCGGCGTCGACGGGCAGCCCGTACTTGAACCCGAACGACACGACGTTGAGCCGCAGCCCGGGCCGGTCCTCCCCGCCGAAGTAGGCGACGATCTTGTTGCGCAGGTCGTGCACGTTGTGCGTGGAGGTGTCGATCACCAGGTCGGCGTTCGCGCGCACCTCCCGCAGGATCCCGCGCTCGCGCGTGATCCCGTCGACCAGCCGCCCCTCGCCCTGGAGGGGGTGGGGCCTGCGGACGTTCTCGAACCTGCGCACCAGCTCCTCGTCGCTGGCCTCCAGGAACACCACCCGCACGCGTACGCCGCGCCCTTCGAGCTCCTCGATGGCCGCGTTGAGATCGGTGGTGAAGGCCAGGCTGCGCACGTCGACGACGGCCGCCACCTTGTCGGCGGCCAGCTTGACCTTGCCCGCCTCCTCGGCCATCGCGAACAGCAGCCCGGGCGGCAGGTTGTCGATGACGAACCAGCCCAGGTCCTCCAGCGCCTTGGCGGCGGTGCTGCGCCCGGCCCCGGACATGCCGGTGACGATGACGAACGCCGGCTCGGTGCTCATCGCGTCATCCCGCCCGGCGCCCGCCTCACCACGCGCGGGGCTCGCCTCGTCACGTGCGGGGCTCGCGGCGCCGGGTGCGGCGTTCGCGCCTCCACGTGCGGCGGCGTTCATGGCCTGCCTCCGTCCGGCCGTTCCCAGGTGGCCCGGCCGCCGTGGCGGGCGGGGCCGTATGGACGTGCGGTGCGAACACCCTGGCATCCTGGCGAGATCAAGGTGACTCTCCTTTCAGCGTCGACACGATGACCTCGGCGATGGACGGGCCGATGCCGGGAACCTCGCAGATTTCGGCGGCAGTGGCCTCGCGTAGCTTTTTCACGGAGCCGAAGTGCTTGAGCAGCGCCTGCCTGCGCGCCGGCCCGAGGCCGGGCACGCTGTCGAGCGCGCTCTCCTTCACCGTCTTGGACCTCTTGGAACGATGGTAGGTGATGGCGAACCTGTGTGCTTCGTCTCGCACACGTTGCAGCAGGTAGAGACCCTCGCTTGAACGTGGCATGATCACCGGCTGGTCGTCGACGGGCAGCCACACCTCCTCCAGCCGCTTGGCCAGGCCGCACACGAACACGTCGTCGATGCCGAGCTCGTCGAGGGCCCGCTGCGCGGCGGCCGCCTGCGGGCCGGCGCCGTCGACCACGACGAGGTTGGGCGGGTAGGCGAACTTGCGCGGCTTGCCCGTCTCGGGGTCGATGGGCCCGTGGCCGCTGTCGTCGTCGGGCGCCAGCTCGCCGGTGGCGGAGCGTTCCTCCAGGTAGCGGCGGAACCGGCGCATGATCACCTCGTGGATCGAGGCGACGTCGCCCTCCTTGGTCTTGACGGCGAAGCGCCGATATTCGCTCTTGCGGGCCAGGCCGTCCTCGAACACCACCATCGACGCCACGACGTTCTCGCCCTGCAGGTGGGAGACGTCGTAACACTCGATGCGCAGCGGCACCTGGTCGAGGTCGAGCGCGTCGGCGATCTCCTGCAGCGCCTTGCTGCGGGTGGTCAGGTCGCCGGCGCGGCGGACCTTGTGCTGCGCGAGCGACTCCTTGGCGTTGCGCTCGACGGTCTCCATCAGCGACTTCTTGTCGCCCCGCTGCGGCACGCGCACCTCGACGCGGGCGCGGCGCTGCTCGGTCAGCAGCTCGGCGACCGCCTCGTTGTCGGGCGGCAGCGCGGGCACGAGCACCTCGCGGGGCATCGACTCGGGGCCGGCCTCGGCGTACATCTGCAGCAGGAACTGCTCGACGAGCTCGCCCGGCGTGGTCTCCTCGACCTTGTCGACCACCCAGCCGCGCTGGCCGCGGATGCGGCCGCCGCGCACGTAGAAGACCTGTACGGCGGCTTCGAGCGGATCTTCGGCCAGCGCGATGACGTCGGCGTCGGTGCCCTCGCCGAGCACGACCGCCTGCTTCTCCAGCGCCCGCTGCAGCGCCTGGATGTCGTCGCGCAGCCGGGCCGCCCGCTCGTATTCCTGCTCGGCGGCGGCCTCGCGCATGTCCTTCTCCAGCCGCTTGATGAAGCGGCCGGTGTTGCCGGCCATGAAGTCGCAGAAGTCTTCGGCCAGGTCGCGGTGCTCATCCGGGGTCACCCGGCCGACGCAGGGCGCCGAGCACTTGTCGATGTAGCCGAGCAGGCAGGGCCGGCCGATCTGCCCGGCCCGCTTGAAAACCCCGGCGCTGCACGTGCGCACCGGGAAGACGCGCAGCAGCAGGTCGACGGTCTCGCGGATGGCCCAGGCGTGGGAGTAGGGGCCGAAGTAGCGGGTGCCCTTGCGCTTGGCGCCGCGCATGACCTGCACGCGCGGGAAGTCGTCGCCCATGGTCACCGCGAGGTAGGGGTAGGACTTGTCGTCGCGGTATTTGACGTTGAAGCGGGGGTCGAACTCCTTGATCCAGGAGTATTCGAGCTGCAGCGCCTCCACCTCGGTGCCGACGACCGTCCAGTCGACGTCGGCGGCCGTGGTCAGCATCGACTGCGTGCGCGGGTGCAGGGCCGAGAAGTCGGCGAAGTAGGAGTTGAGCCGCTGCCGCAGGCTCTTGGCCTTGCCGACGTAGATCACCCGGCCGTGCGCGTCCCTGAACCGGTAGACCCCGGGGGACTCGGGGATCGACCCCGGTTTGGGCCGGAAACTCAAGGTGCTGCCCGCTGATCTCGCCACGTTGCCAGCCTAGTAGCCCTCACCGACAAGGTGGCCCGCCGTACTCTTCGCGAAGGTACGGCGGGCACGTCCCGATCCGGCCTGCTATGCCAGCATGATCTGGTCGCCCTCGACCTTGATCGCCTGAGCCGGCAGCGGCTTCTCCGCCGGGCCGCCCGCGACCGCGCCGTCCGCGATGGCGAACTTGCTGTTGTGGCACGGGCACACGATCGTGCCGCCCTCGACGCTGCCGACCGGGCAGCCCTTGTGCGTGCAGATCGCGCTGAAGGCCTTGAACTCGCCCTCCGTCGGCTGCGTCACCACGATCTTCTGATCCTTGAAGACCGTGCCGCCGCCCACGGGGATGTCGGCGGTCTTGGCCAGCGCGCCGCCTGCCTGCGGCGCGCTGGACTCCGGCGTGCTCGCCTGGGGCGCGCTCGATTCGGTGGCGGTGTCCGCCGTCTGCGCAGTGTCGGTGCCGCCGCTGCACGCGGTGATCGCCAGCGCCAGGCCACCCGCTCCGACGCTTGCGAACACCGCCCTGCGGCTCTGAAGGTCTTGTCCCATGCGCCTCACCCAAACGCACTCAGGTGAGAAATTCATGAGACCTGGGTCAAGCTAGCCTGATCTTGTCCCCGTCGACCTTGATCTGCTTCTCCTCCAGCGGGTCGCTCGCCGGACCGTCCGCCACGGAGCCGTCCGCGATGTTGAACTTGCTCCCGTGGCAGGGGCAGTTGATGGTCTGGTTCGACACGGTGGCGACCGTACAGCCGGCATGGGTGCAAACCGCCGTGAACGCCTTGAACTCCCCCGCCGTCGGCTGCGTCACCACGATCTTCTGGTTCTTGAAGACCTTCCCGCCGCCCTCGGGGATGTCACTGGTGTCGGCCAGCGCCTTGGCCTTCGACTCGCTCTTCTTCTTCGGGGCCGCGGACGACGCCTCCTCCTCGGGGGCCGACGGCTCCTCGTTCGCTTCCGTCGTCGGCGCGCCGTAGCTCGCGCAAGCCGTCAGTACGGCCGCCAGCCCAGCGCTCCCGGCACCGAACACCACCGTCCGCCGCGTCGTTTCCGTCATGGTGCGTCCTCCCAGATTGGCTTTCACTTCAGGTACGGCCAGCGCCCTGGCGCCGGTTCAGCGTGCCCGATGCCAATCCCGGTAACTACGCACTATTACCTGTTCAGACGACCACGATGCCGTCGCCCTCGACCTTGATCTGGAAGGAGGCCAGCGGCGCGGTGGCCGGGCCCTTGGTGGCCTTCCCGCTGTCGGTGGCGAACTCGCTGCCGTGGCAGGCGCACCTGATCACGTTGTCCTTGGGTGTGCTGACCTGGCAGCCCTTGTGCGTGCACAGCGCGCTGAACGCCTTGTAGACGCCCTCCGTCGGCTGCGTCACCACGACCTTCAGGTCCTCGAGCAGCTTGCCCCCGCCCACCGGCACGTCGGCCGTCTTCACCAGGACCTTGCCCTTGAGGCTCGGCTTGGCCTCGGCACCCCCCGTGCCGCACGCGGCCAGCGCCAGCCCGCACGCCGCGACGCCTGCCGCGCCGAGCATCTCCCGCCGTCCCAACCCGTTCTCGGACATGGCTCCGCCCCCGATCCGTACCTGTTGTCGATGCCCGACCCCCGTGTCGCCTTTGCCCCCCGGAGGTGTGGCTGTTACCCGAACTCAACCTTATTGACGGACCCCCTCGGTCCGGTCATCGGGTGGCAGGCGCGCGCCCAGCGGCGGCGGCCAGGCCGCGATCATGCCCCTTTCCACCGACCCCCCCCGCCCGCCCGGCGGCCGTACACGCCGCCGGGCCGACGGGGTCGGACAGGCGGGGCGTCAGAGGGCGAGGATCTTGCGCAGGAACCGCCCCGTGTGGCTCTCGTCCACCAGCGCGACCTCCTCAGGAGTGCCGCTGGCCACCAGCGTGCCACCACGCGACCCGCCCTCGGGCCCCATGTCGATGATCCAGTCAGCGGTCTTGATGACGTCGAGGTTGTGCTCGATGACGATCACCGTGTTACCGCCGTCCACCAGCCGCCCGAGCACCCCGAGCAGCCGCCGGATGTCCTCGAAGTGCAGACCGGTGGTCGGCTCGTCGAGCACGTAGATCGTCCGCCCGGTCTGCCGCCGCTGCAGCTCGGAGGCGAGCTTGACCCGCTGCGCCTCGCCGCCGGACAGCGTCGTGGCCGGCTGCCCGAGGCGTACGTAGCCCAGCCCCACGTCGTTGAGCGTCTGCAGGTGACGCTTGATCGCGGGGATCGCGTCGAAGAAGCCGAGCGCCTCTTCGATCGGCATGTCCAGCACCTCGGCGATCGTCTTGCCCTTGTAGTGGACCTCCAGCGTCTCCCGGTTGTAGCGGGCGCCGTGGCAGACCTCGCAGGGGACGTAGACGTCGGGCAGGAAGTTCATCTCGATCTTGATGGTGCCGTCGCCCGCGCACGCCTCGCAGCGCCCGCCCTTGACGTTGAAGCTGAAGCGCCCGGGCTGGTAGCCGCGCACCTTCGCCTCGGTCGTCTGGGCGAACAGCTTGCGTACGTGGTCGAACACGCCGGTGTAGGTGGCCGGGTTGGAGCGCGGCGTACGCCCGATCGGCGACTGGTCCACGTGGACGACCTTGTCCACCTGGTCCATGCCGTTGATCCGGGAGTGCCGCCCCGGCACCGTGCGCGCCCCGTTGAGCTCCTTGGCCAGCGCGCTGTAGAGGATGTCGTTGACCAGCGTCGACTTCCCGGACCCGGACACCCCGGTGACGGCCGTGAACACGCCCAGCGGGAAGTCGATGTCGACGCCCTTGAGGTTGTGCTCGCGCGCCCCCTTGACGGTGATCTGCCGCTTCCGGTCGCGCTTGCGGCGCTTCGCGGGGATCGGGATGCTCCTGCGCCCGGACAGGTAGGCCCCGGTCATCGACTCCTCGCTGCTGAGGAGGTCCTGCACGGTGCCGGAGACGACGACCTGGCCGCCGTGCTCGCCCGCGCCCGGACCGATGTCGACCACCCAGTCGGCCGCCGCGATCGTGTCCTCGTCGTGCTCGACCACGATCAGCGTGTTGCCCATGTCGCGCAGCCTGATCAGGGTGTCGAGCAGGCGCATGTTGTCGCGCTGGTGCAGGCCGATGGACGGCTCGTCGAGGACGTACAGGACGCCGACCAGGCCGGAGCCGATCTGCGTGGCGAGCCTGATGCGCTGCGCCTCGCCGCCCGCCAGGGTGGCGGCGGCGCGGTCCATGGTGAGGTAGTCGAGGCCGACGTCGAGCAGGAAGCCCATGCGGGCGTTGATCTCCTTGACCACCCGCTCGGCGATGTGCATGTCGCGGTCGGACAGCTTGAGCGCGGCCAGGAACTTGGCGCACTCGCCGATCGACATGGCCGCGACCTCGGCGATCGACTTCCCGGCCACCGTGACCGCCAGGGTGACCGGCTTGAGCCTGGCCCCCTTGCAGGCGGGACACGGGATCTCGCGCATGTAGCCCTCGAACCGCTCGCGCGCCGAGTCGCTCTCGGCCTCGGCGTGCCTGCGCTGCACCCACGGGATGACGCCGTCGTAGGTCGTGTAGTAGGAGCGCTGCCGGCCGTAGCGGTTGCTGTAGCGGACGTGCACCTGCTCGTCGTGGCCGTACAGCAGCGACTTCTGCGCCTTCTTCGGCAGCCTCTCCCACTGCGTGTCGAGCGTGAAGCCGACCGTGTGGCCGAGCGCCTCGATCAGCCTGGCGAAGTATTCGCTGGTGTGACCGCCGGACCAGGGGTGGATCGCGCCCTCGCCGAGCGTGCGCTCGGGGTCGGGCACCACCAGGTCGGGGTCGACCTCCATCTTGGTGCCCAGGCCGGTGCACTCGGGGCAGGCGCCGAACGGGGAGTTGAAGGAGAACGAGCGCGGCTCCAGCTCCTCGAACGACAGGTCGTCGTAGGGGCAGTAGAGGTGCTCGGAGTAGAAGCGCTCGCGGTTGGGGTCGTCCTCGGGAAGATCGACGAACTCGAGCGTGATCGTGCCGCCGGACAGCTGCAGCGCCGTCTCGACCGAGTCGGTGAGCCTGCGCCGCGCCGACTCCTTGACCGACAGGCGGTCGACGATGACCTCGATGTCGTGCTTCTCGTACTTCTTCAGCGTCGGCGGCTCCTCCAGGCGTACGACGGTGCCGTCGACCCTGGCCCTGGCGAAGCCCTTGGTCTGCAGCTCGCGGAACAGCTCGGCGTATTCGCCCTTGCGGCCCCTGATGACCGGCGCGAGCACCTGGAACCGGGTGCCCTCCTCCAGGTCCATCACCCGGTCGACGATCTGCTGCGGCATCTGCCTGGCGATCGGGCGCGCGCACACCGGGCAGTGCGGCTTCCCGATGCGGGCCCACAGCAGCCTCAGGTAGTCGTAGACCTCGGTGATCGTGCCGACGGTCGAGCGCGGGTTCTTGCTGGTGGCCTTCTGGTCGATGGAGACGGCCGGCGACAGGCCCTCGATGAAGTCGACGTCCGGCTTGTCCATCTGGCCGAGGAACTGGCGGGCATAGGCCGACAGGGACTCGACATAGCGCCGCTGCCCCTCAGCGAAGATCGTGTCGAAGGCGAGGCTCGACTTACCCGAGCCGGACAGGCCGGTGAAGACGATCAGCGAGTCTCGCGGGAGGTCCAGCGAGACGTCCTTGAGGTTGTGTTCTCGTGCACCACGCACGATCAGGCGGTCTGCCACGGCGATCCCGGAAGTCGAAAGGCGGATAGGTCCACGGGGGATGGTAGACGGGGGCTCCGACAATTTCGGTGGCCCGATCCCCGGCCTCCGAAAATCCGTCCCTCACAGGTTACGGCCATCTCCCGACCAGGCAGGAGCCCTTCAACATTCAACCTCCTGACCTGCTGTTTTATGCCCTCCCCAGTGCCGACACCCTAAATGATGAAATATCAAGACATGACCGTCCTACCCGCCCTGCAGGCCGAGCTGGCCTCGGCCACCAACCAGTTGCTGGCCACGGCCGCGTCCCTGTCCGACGCCGACATCGCCGCCCCCTCGCTCCTGCCCGGCTGGACCAGGGGTCACGTCCTCAGCCACGTCGCCAGGAACGCCGACTCCCATCTCAACCTCCTGACCTGGGCGAGGACCGGCGTCCGCACCCCTCAGTACCCCTCCCTCGAGGCCCGGACCGCCGAGATCGAGGCCACCGCCGCCCGACCGGCCGCCCGCCACCTGGCCGACCTCGAGGAGCGCTCCGCCCGCCTGGCCGCCGCCATCCGCGATCTCCCCGCCAGGGCCTGGTCGGCGCAGGTGGAGCCCATGCGCCCGCCGCCCCACCCCGCCTGGTACATCCTGGTACGCCGCCTGCGCGAGATCGGCTTCCACCACGTGGACCTGGCCGCCGGGTACGGCCCGGAGGACTGGCCGGACTCGTTCGTACGCAGGGAGCTGCACGACTGCCTGGCCACCTGGCCACGCGACCACAGCACGGTGAGCGAGATCATCTTCCTCGCCGAACGCCCCACCCACGCCACCGGACACCGCGCGGCCAAGCCCGCCGCGCACCCAGCCGAGCACTCCCCGGGCGCGACCATTCATCGCCCGGCCGCGACCGATCGCCCCACGACGAACGCATCAGCGCCGGCGGCCGAAAGCCAGGCCGAAAGCGTGACCGAAATCCTCGCCCGTTGGCGCGACCTCGGCACCGGCCCCGCCGTCCAGGGAACGATGCGCGACATGCTTGCCTGGCTCACCGGCAGGTCCGGCGGCGAGGGCGTTAGTCTGTTGCCCGTGGGGCAGTCGTTCATACCCGGCCCCGGGGGCGCGAGTCTTCCAGAGCCGCCACCGTGGCTGACGATGCCGGCCCCCGCTGATCTGCCCACGACGCCCTCAGAGGACTACCCATGACCTATACAGGTGACGTCCAGGTCGGCGGCCCCGCCGACGTGCGCGAGCTGCCCGCGCTGACGATCTGCAAGCTCGCCGTCGGCCCGTACGACAACAACGCCTACCTGCTGCGCTGCACCGAGACCGGCGAGGGGCTGCTGATCGACGCCGCCGCCGACTCCGACCGCCTGCTCGCTCTGATGGGCGACCAGCCGGTCGGCGCCATCGTCACCACCCACCAGCACGGCGACCACTGGCAGGCGCTGGAGCAGATGACCAAGGTGACGGGCGCCCAGGTGATCGCCCACCCCCTCGACGCCCCCGCTCTCCCGGTGGCCGTGGACCGCACGGTCGAACACGGCGACACGATCACCTTCGGTGCGATCACCCTTGAGGTCATCCACCTGCGCGGCCACACGCCCGGCTCGATCGCCCTGCTGTACGACGGCGGCCCGGCGGCCGACCACCACCTGTTCACCGGCGACTCCCTGTTCCCCGGCGGCGTCGGCAACACGTGGAAGGACTCCGAGCGCTTCACCCAGCTCTACACCGACGTGGTGGAGCGGGTCTTCGACCGCCTGCCCGACGAGACCTGGGTCTACCCGGGCCACGGCAAGGACACCACGCTGGGCGTGGAGCGCCCGGCCCTGCCGGCGTGGAAGGCCAGGGGCTGGTAAGGCGATCCCGCGCGCAAAGCCGTAAGGGGCGGGCACGACGGCACCAGGCCGACGAGCCCGCCCCTTACGGCAAGCGGGCACGACGCTCCAAGCCCCAAGCAAAACCGAAGTAAGACGAAAAATCGCACCACTCAGCGCATCAGTGACCGATGCGCTGAGCCTCCTTACGCTGCTCGCGCTTGTAGAACAGCACCCGCAGCGGGATCGCGGCGACGAGCGCGATCTGCATGGTCGCGCCGATCTTGATCGGCAGGTCGCCGCCCTCGGGCCAGGCGACCCAGAAGGTCAGGAACGCCACGTTCACCATGATCCAGCCCAGGACCACCGCGGCGAGCTGCCCCTTCGGCTTGGGATATTCGATGCGGCTGACCATCAGCCAGGCCACGCCGAACACGGCCAGCAGCGACCAGATGCTCGGCTGGAACAGCAGCACGATCGAGATCACGGTCATCGCGCCCATCGGGATGGGCAGCCCCATGAAGTCGCCGCTCTTGGTCTTGACGCAGGCGAACCTGGCCAGGCGTACGACACCGGCGACCAGCACGGCCGCCGCCGCGGTGACCACGGCGGCGAAGGGCACCTGATTGGTGAACCCGCCCCAGATCACCACCATGAACGCGGGCGCGAACCCGAAGCTGATGACGTCGGCCAGGTTGTCCAGCTCGGCGCCCATCGCGGAGGCCCGGAAGCGGCGCGCCACGAGCCCGTCGAACAGGTCGCAGGTCGCGCCGATGAGCAGCAGCACGATGGCGGTGGCGAAGTAGCTGGGCGCGGGCGTGAAGCGCCCGCCGTCCACCTGGAGCTGCTGGATGGCGGAGTACGCCAGCACGCACACCGCGAGGAAACCGCAGACGGCGTTGCCCAGGGACAGCGAGTCCGCGGCGGACAGGCGGAACGCCTTGCCGACGGGCCCGCGAGGCTCTTCCTCTTCCGCCTGCCAGCTACCGGCGTCAGCCGCGGTCAATTCTGGTCACCCCCGCAACCGTCTTCTCACCCACGGACACCGCGGGGGAGATTCCTTCGGGAAGGTAGATGTCGACCCGGGAACCGAACCTGATGAGCCCGATCCGCTCGGCCTGCGTGACCTTCGCGCCGGCGCTCAGGTACGGCACGATCCTGCGCGCCACCGCACCCGCGATCTGCACCATCTCGATGTCGCCGAGCGTGGTCTCGAAATGCCACACCACGCGCTCGTTCTGGTCGCTGTCCTTGTTGAACGCCGGCAGGAACCCACCTGCCACATGCTGCACGGAGGCGACATTCCCCGCAAGAGGGGCACGGTTGACGTGCACGTTCAGTGGGCTCATGAAGATCGCGACCCTGGTGCGGCCGTCCGGCCAGGGATCGATGCTCTGCACCACGCCGTCGGCGGGCGACAGGATGCGTCCCTCCCCCGGCGTGCGGTGCGGGTCGCGGAAGAACCAGAGCATGCCCCCGGTGAGCGCGCTCAGCGGCACCGCCGCCAGCGCCCATCGCCGGTCTCGGCGCGTCAGCAGCGCGGAGGCGGCCGCCGCGGCCGCCGTCGGGAGGAGCCACGGGGAGACCCCGCGCGCGAGCCTCATACGGCTCGGCTTAGCAGAATCGTCGGACACGTACAACCTTTGGTGGTTTCTGGACTGGGCGCTTTGCCGTGATGTTACCGAACGAGTAACTGTGGCACGGCACAACTACACAAGCAAAGCGCCTCGAAGCCCTTTTCGCTAGACCTGCTCCGGATGCGTTTCCTCGCCCTTGCGCGCGTCGATGCGGGCTTTGATCAGGCTCGCCACAGTGGTGATGACCATGGTGGCGCCGATGACCGAGAGCGACACCCAGATGGGAATTTCGGGCGCCCAGGAGACATGGCTGGAGTGCAACGCCTCCAATACGAGCTTAACCCCGATGAACCCCAGGATGAACGCCAAACCGTAGCTGATGTAGACGAGCCGCTGCAGCAGGCCACCCAGCAGGAAGTACAGCTGACGCAGCCCCATCAGGGCAAACGCGTTGGCCGTGAAGACGATGAAGGGGTCTTTGGTGAGCCCGAAGATGGCCGGAATCGAGTCGAGCGCGAAGAGCAGGTCGGTGCTGCCGATGGCGACCATCACGATGAGCATCGGGGTCACCATGCGCTTGCCGTCGATCTTGACGGTGACCTTGGACCCGACGTAGGTCTCGGTGGTCGGGAACGCCCGGCGCACCCACCTCAGCACGACGTTCTCGTTGAATTCCTCTTCGTCGCCCTTGAGGTGCTGGCGGACGATGTTGATCGCGGTGTAGACGAGGAATGCGCCGAAGACGTAGAACAGCCAGCTGAACCGCTCGAGCGCCGCGGCGCCCAGGGCGATGAAGATACCGCGCATCACGAGCGCGAGCAGGATGCCGACGAGCAGAACCTTGTGCTGGTAGGCCTTGGGGACGGCGAACCGGCTCATGATGATGAAGAAGATGAACAGGTTGTCGACGCTGAGGCTGTATTCGGTGATGTAGCCGGCGAAGAACTCCCCGGCCCTGTCGGCGCCGGTCGTCACCCACAGCAGCAATCCGAAGGCCACGGCCAGCGCGACGTAGAACGAGACCCAGTATCCCGCCTGCCGCATGGAGAACTCTCGGGCTTCTCCGCGGTCGACGATCCACAAGTCAATGGCGAGGACAACAAGAAGACCGCCGATAACGGCGATCCAGGCCCACAAAGGTTCGCTCACTCAGACCCTCCGGCATGCACGCTTCATTGCCGGAGGTCTCTCCCGCCCGCAGACATCTGCGGACCGGCAGCCCCGGGGGCCCCGTGGAGCGGGGCTGCACCGTGATGACGAGGCTGTCGCGAAGGGATACTCCCCTCCCTAACCCAGGCAGTATATGAGAACGCATCGACCGCACCTAATCATCCTCCGGCCCTCACCCCCTGTACACCGCCAGCACGCTCTCCACGGCGTCGTCGCCACGGGGCATCTCCCGCCCCCGCCGAGCGGCCGCCGTAGCCAGTCTTTCCGCAGCTCCGGGCACTGACAGCAGCTCATTCACGGCCTTGCGGAACCCCTCGACATCCCCGTACGGCACCAGGATTCCCGCCTCTCCCAGGATTCCCGGAATCCCCCCGACCTCCGAGGCTACGGCCGGGGTTCCGGTCATGAGCGCCTCCCTGAGCGTGAGCGGCTGCCCCTCCCACCGGCTCGGCATCACGAGGGCGACGGCGGCGCCGAGCAGATCGGGCACGTCGTCGCGGTTGCCCAGCAGCCTGACGGGAAGCCCTTCGGCGTCGATCCTGCGCTGCAGCTCCCCGCGCAGCGGACCCTCCCCCGCCACCACGAACAGCGGCTCGCCCCGCCACGACCCGGCCGCGACGTCGAGCAGCGTCTCCAGCCCCTTCTGCTGGGCCAACCGGGCGACGGTGAGCAGGATGGGCCGCTCGCCGGCACCCAGTTCGGCCCTGACCTCCGGCGGTGTCCGCTTCGCGGGCGGAGGCACGGGCGCCGCCACCAGGGCGTCCCGTACGTCGCGGGCGCCGAGCCGGGTCATCCGCTCGCCGAGGTCGGGCGAGACGACCAGCACGTGCCCGGCCCGGCGCGCCACGATCCGTTCGAGCGCCCCGTAGACGTACCCCACGAACCCGCCCGCGGTCAGCGCGTTGTGCAGGGTCACCACCGGCCCGCGCCGCCCCAGCCCGGCCAGCGCCCCGGCCCGCAGCCCGTGGGCGTGCACCACGTCGGCGCCCCGGGTCAGCCGTCTGATCGCCAGGACCGCGCGGAGGTCGTTGACCGGGTGCGGCCGGTCGGATACGCGCACCTCCGCGAACCTCGCCCCCGCACCGCCGAACGAGAACTGCTCCTCCACGCTCCGTGGCCCGGCCACCAGCACCTGGTGCCCCCGCCGTACGAGCCCCTCCACCAGCATGAGCACGTGCCGCCCGGTGCCACCGGACGTGGTGCTCAACACAAAAGCCACCCGCAAGACCCGCTCCCTCCTCCATGCCGCACAACCCGACCGAACGCCTCACCCCGAGCCGCCCCGGCGAAGCAGCCCGGCCACCGCCCCGGCGTCCGCCCGGTCCACCACCGCCACCACCGCCGCACCCACGACCAGCGCCACGACCGCGGCCAGCACGGCTGCCCCCGCGTTCGGCCAGATGCCGCCCGCCCCGAGCCACCGCACCACGCCCGCCCCCGCGAGGTACCCCAGCACCCCACCGGCGACCGCCGCCCCCGACGCCCTGAGCAGCCCAGCCACGGCCGCGCTCCCCCGTGCCCGCACCACGGACCCGAGCAGCACGGCCCCGCCCACGCTCATGCCCACGCTCATCCCGAGCGCCATCCCGCCGATCTCCCACTCGTCCGGCAGCACCAGCACGAAGACGGTCTGGGCGACCATCACGACGCCCCACCCCACCACGGTCCCGGTGGCCGCGGCCCGCCCCCGGCCCGCCGCGTACAGCACCCGGCTCAGGTGAGCGATGAGCCCGTATCCCACCAGGCCGGGCGCGAACAGCGCGATCGCCGCCGCCAGCTCCGCGGCCGGCACCTCGCTCTTGCCGGCGAGGAACACGACCGCCCCGGGCCCGGACGCGGCCGCCAGCACCCCGGCCGCCAGCCCCGACACCAGCACCACCGCCCGGGTGGTGCGCGCCGCGAGCGCCGCGAAGGCCCCCGGGTCGCCCGCCTGCGCGGCCAGCCGGGGAAACGCGCTGGTGGCGATGGGCACGGCCAGCACCGCGTAGGGCACCAGGTAGATCGCCCACGCGTAGTTGTACACCGCGATGGCCGCGTTGCCGATGGCCTTGTTCGACAGCACCAGGACCACGACCATGGCCGCCTGCTGGGCGAGCAGCGCCGCGATGCCGGCCAGCGCGAGCCTGCGCACCTGCGCGGCCACACCGGCGGGGAACCGTAAGGTGGGCCGCCACCGCAGCCCCAGCCGCGACACCGGCCCGACCACGGCCAGCACCAGCGACAGCACACCGAGGCTCGTCCCCACCGACAGCGCCAGCTCGGCGGGCCCGGGAACGCCGGCGGGATCGCTCACGCCACCGCTGAACGGCACGAACAGCAGGTAGGCCACGATGACCACGATGCTGGACACCAGCGGCGCGACCGCGGGCCCGGCGAACCGCTTGTGCGACTGCAGCACGCCGTAGAGCACCACGGCCACCCCGTAGAGCGGGATCTGCGGGGCGAAGACGACCAGCATCCGGGTGGCGACCGCGGTCACCGCGCCCACGTCGCACCCGTCGAGGGCGGTGCCGAAGAACAGCCCCACGACCGGCCCGGCGAGCAGCGCCGTGAGCACGCCCAGCGGGACGAGCACGACGACCACCCACGTCAGCAGCGCCGAGCCGATCCACCCGGCCCGGTCCCGCGAATCCCGGTCGGCCGCCCCGGCGAGCACGGGGACGACCATCCCCGCCAGCGCGCCGCCGACGACCACCTCGAAGACGATGTTGGGGATCTGGTTGGCCGTCATGTAGGCCGTGGCCAGGCAGTTGGTGCCGACGGTCTGGGCGAAGGCGTACTGCTTGGCGAACCCGGCCACGCGCGCCAGCACGGTGATCGCCCCGATGAGCAGCGCACCGCCCGCGACGCCCCGCGCCGTCACCACACCCACCCGGCCTCCCCTGCCCCAGCGGATCAACGCTTACGCAGACATCCTGGCAGGCCGGACCGACAGTCGCGCCGGGGGATCACACGGGGTCGACCGGGCGGCGGCCGAGCATGTCGAGGCGGTTGAGCACCGGGTTCCCGGCGATGACCTTGGTGAAGCTGACCTTCTCCGCGGCCGCCGTCAGGGCCACGACGGTGCCCAGCAGGGTGTAGCGGCCGGGCCTGCCGAGCGTGGTCACGGCGGCGAGCCCGAGCAGCGCGCCCAGGGCGTTGGCGCCGGCGTCGCCGAGCATGGCGCGCTCGCCGAGGTCATCGGGCAGCAGCGCCGCGGCGGCCCCCAGCGGGACGGCGGCGAGCGCGGCCGCGGCGGGCGAGCCGCGCAGGAGCGAGGCGGCCAGCAGCGGCCCGCCGGTCAGCAGGCCCACCTTGATGGCGCGGCCGGGACGCAGGTCGAAGAGGTTGGCGAGGTTCGCGGTGCCGGCGATGGCGGCGCCGTTGACCAGGGTGTCCACCGGGCCCTGGGAGACGAGGGCGGCGGCGCCCAGCCCGGTGGCGCCGATGCCGAGGATCTTGACGGCGCCGCTGGTGACCTCGCCGCGGGCGAGGGCGCTCAGGTGCCCCTTGAAGCCCTTGGAGGAGGTGGTGCCGTAGAGGTCGTCGTAGGCGCCGAGCGCGCCGCTGCCGGCGCCCGCGAGCAGCGCGGCCGCGCGTACGCGGGGGGTCAGGCCGGGCACGAGCGCGGCGGCGGCGCCGGAGCCGGCCACGAAGGCCGGGCCTTCGAGCAGGGTGATGGGCTCGCCGCGGTGGTTCTTCCTGGTCCAGCGGCCGCTCAGCTCGGCGGGCCGGTTGCGGGTGAACCCGGCGTAGGCGGCTCGGGCGGCCACCGCGCCGATCGCGGCGCCGGCGAGGGCGTAGAGCAGGCCACGGGCCCGGCTGGCAGGCATGTCAGCTCCCTGACTGGGTGGTGGGGGACGGAGTCGCGGACGTCACCGGGGGAACGGGGGCCGAGGCCCCCTTGCCCATGCCGTACTGGCCGGCGCGACCGGACAGCTGCTCCCGGAGAGAGTAGACGATCGCGACGCGGCCCACGGGCATATCGGCCGTGTCCACGGTGGACACGCGCTTGGAGACCTCGCCCTCGTCGCGTACGGTGCTGATCGCGTCGCCGGGCAGGGCACCGGCGGCGGCGAGCCCGGCCAGCACCGTGCCCTTGCCCCCGACGTCGAGGCCGTCGGCGACGGAGACGATCGCGCCCGCCTGGGCCTCGGCGTTCTCCCCTTCGTACGGCTTCTCCGGCGCGAACATCACCACGAGCGTGGCCCGCTTGCCCGGCTCGCCCTCCGTGCTGAGCAGCCCGCCGGTCTCGAACGTGCTGATGACGTCGGCCGTGGCCGGGTTGGGGGTGCCGCTCTGGGTCTGGTCGGTCGTGACGAACGTGGCGGCGAGCAGCGCCGCGGCGCGGTCCCAGCTCGTGGCGGTGGCGGGGAAGACCATGTTGACCGGCTTGAGCTGGTCGACCAGGCCGTCGAGCACGCCCCGGCCCTTGGGGTCGAAGAACTTCTCGGTCAGCGTGACCTGCCCGGAGATCTCGGCTCCTGCCTGGTCGAGCACCTGCTCGGCGGCCTCGCGCTGGGCGGTGTTGGAGCCCGGCGCCTCGACCAGCAGCACCCGCTGGCCCGACAGCTCGCCGGCCACCAGGTCGGCCGTCACGGAGGCGATGAAGGTGTCGTTGCCGGCCTCGCGCCCGCGCAGGGTGTCGATCTGCGCCCGCAGCTCGTCGTTGGACGCGGTGAGCCCCGCGGCGACCTCCTGGGTGGACTTGATCGCCGGTTCCTGCAGCAGCGTGGTGCCCAGCACGATCCCGACCGCGAGGGCCAGGAAGATCGCGACGATGGAGACGAGGTGGTAGCGAAAATCGATCACGAGAAGAGTCCGACCAGCCAGAAGATGAACGCGTTCCATGCGTCTTGCAGGCCGTTCAGCCAGGTCTGGCCGAGTGGCGACAGTACGAGCGCGATCCCCATCGTGATCAGCGCGGTGATCACGAGAAGGAGCAGTTGCGAGGTGGTGATGCGGCTGCGGTAGAGCCTGCTGACGCCCTTGGCGTCGATGAGCTTGCTGCCGATGATCAGCCGGGTGAGGAAGGTGCTGGCCATGCCGGAGCGCCCCTTGTCGAGGAACTCCTCCAGCGTGCCGTGGGTGCCGACCGCGACGATCAGCTCGGCGCCCTTGTCGTCGGCGAGGATCATCGCGATGTCCTCGCTGGTGCCGGTGGCGGGGAAGATCACCGCTTCCCGGCCGAGCTGGTGGACGCGCTCCAGGCCGGGGGCCCTGCCGTCGCGGTAGGCGTGGACGACGAGCTCGGCGCCGCAGGTGAGGGCCTTGGTGGAGACCGAGTCGAAGTCGCCGACGATCACGTCGGGCAGGTAACCCGCCTCCAGCAGCGCGTCGGCCCCGCCGTCGACGCCGACGAGGACGGGCCGGTATTCGCGGATGTACGGGCGCAGGGTGGCGATGTCTTCCTTGTAGTGATAACCGCGCACCACGATGAGGACATGTCTGCCCTCCATGGGGGTGCGGATCTCAGGCACGCCGACTCCGTCGATGAGAAGCTTGCCCTCACCGCGAACGTACTCCATCGTGTTGACGGCGAAAGCCTCGATCTGCACGGCGAGGCCGGCACGCGCCTCCGCCATGGCGGACTCGACGGCCTCGGCCGTCTGCTCCTCACCCTTGCCGATCACGTCGTCGTCGAGGTAGACGACCCCGTCGCAGACGCGTACGACGTCGCCGTCCTTGACCCGCTCGAACAGCTCCTGGTTGGCGTTGTCCACGAACGGCACGCCGGCTTCCAGCAAAATCTGTGGCCCCAGGTTGGGGTAGCGGCCGCTGATGCCCGCGGCGACGTTGACCACGGCCGAAGCACCGCATGCGACGAGCGCCTCCGCGCTGACCCGGTCAACGTCAACGTGGTCGATAATCGCTATTTCTCCGGGCTGGAGGCGTTTTGTCAGCCTCTTGGTACGCCGGTCGATTCTCGCCACTGCCGTTACACCGGGAAGGTCACCGACCTTCCTACCGCGGAGGCCCGGCATCCTGCTTCCCGGAACCTTCATCAAGACCATCCTGCCAGAGCGAAACAGCGCGGGGGCCACGCATGACGCGGCGTGTCCGCTATGTCACCCAGGATCACCTGTCTGCGGCCGCGAGCCCCAGCAACTCCTCCGCGTGCGCCCGGCCGAGCTCAGAGTCCTCCAGCCCGGCCAGCATGCGGGAGAGCTCGCGTACCCTGCCTTCGTGGTTGAGCGTGACCACACCGCTGCGCACGACGCTGCCATCGCTCGCCTTCTCCACCACGAGATGCTGGTCGGCGAACGCCGCCACCTGCGGCAGGTGAGTTACCACAATCACCTGCGCGGTGCGGGCCAGCCTGGCCAGCCTGCGCCCGATCTCGACCGCGGCCTTGCCGCCGACCCCCGCGTCGACCTCGTCGAAGACGAACGTCGGCACCGGATCCGCACCGGCGAAGACCACCTCGATCGCGAGCATCACCCGGCTCAGCTCGCCGCCGGAGGCGCCCTTGTTGAGCGGCAGCGGCGGCGCCGCGGGATGGGCCGCCATCCGCAGCTCCACCTCGTCGCGGCCCTCCGGCCCGAACTCCGCGCTCTGGGTGAGCTGGACCACGACCCTGGCGTGCGGCATGGCCAGCGCCGTCAGCTCCTCGGTCACCGCCTGGCCGAACCGCTCGGCGGCGGCCTCGCGCACCTTGGTGAGCTCGGCGGCCAGCTCGGTGAGCCGGGCGGTCAGCTCCTCATGCTCGCGGGTCAGCTCGTCGATCCGCTCGTCGTCGCCTTCGAGCTCGGCGAGGCGGGCGGCGGACTGTTGCGCCCAGGCCAGAACGCCGGCGCTGTCCTCGGCATATTTCCGGATCAGGCCGGACAGCAGCGACCGTCGCTCCTGCACGGCGGCCAGCCGCGCCGGGTCGGCCTCGATCGACTCCGCGTACGAAGCCAGGTCGGTGGCCACATCGGAGATCAGGTATCCGGCCTCGGCCAGCCGGTCGGCCACCCCGGCGAGCTGGGCGTCGAAGTCGCGTACGGCCTCCACGGCCGCGCGCGCCTCCCCCAGCAGGGAGATCACGTCGTGCGGGCTGCCCGCGGCCTCCATCGGGTCGCCGAGCAGCGCCGTGTGCGCGGTCGTCGCGGCGCTGCGCAGCGCGTCGGCGTGCGAGAGCCGCTCCTCTTCACCGCGCAGGTCGGCGTCCTCGCCCGGCTTGGGGTCGACCTTCTCGATCTCCTCCAGCCCGAAGCGCAGCCTGTCGGCCTCCTGCGCCCGCTCCCTGGCCCTGGTGGTGAGCTCGTCGAGCAGCGCACCCACCTGCTTGTGCCGCTTGTACGCCTGCGTGTAGGCCCGCAGCGGCTTGACCAGCTCGTTACCGGCGTAGCGGTCGAGCGCGGCCCGCTGCCTGGCGGGCTGCAGCAGCCGCTGCTGGTCCATCTGCCCGTGCACCGCCACCAGGTCGTCGGCGAGGTAGGTCAGGGTGCCCACGGGCACCGTGCGCCCGCCCAGCCACGCCCTGGACCTGCCCTCGGCGGAGACCGTGCGAGAGATGATCAGCTCGCCGTCCTCGACCTCGCCGCCGATGTCCTCGACCTGCTGCGAGACGCGCCCGCCCGGCTCGATGACCAGCGTGCCCTCCACGGTCGCCCGGTCGGCTCCCGGCCGGATGCGCGAAGGATCGGCCCGGCCGCCGAACAGCAGCCCGAGCCCGGTGACGACCATCGTCTTGCCCGCGCCCGTCTCGCCGGTGACCACGTTGAAGCCAGGCGAAAGGTCGAGCACGGCCTCGTCGATGACGCCGAGCCCCTGGATGCGGACCTCCTCGACCCTTGGTCGCACTGCCCACTCCCGTTCACTGCCGTGTCTGACGCCGCTGCCCGCGCTGGACCGCCGGAGGCGACCCGCCGCGGGAGCAGCAGCCTGCCGCCCGCGCCGGCCCGCTCGATGCGGTCCACCGTGCCCACGTGATCCTACGCGCTCTCCCCTCCATTCACTCAGGGTCGCACCCTTCCGCGCCACCCCTGGACAGGAAGCTCGAACTTGGCGACCAGCCGGTCGGTGAAGGGCGCGCCCGTGCTCTCCACGCCGTGCAGCCGCGCCAGGCGTACGGGCTCGGCGCCCCTGCGCACCTCGACCCGCGTCCCCGACGGCAGCTCGAACCTGCGGCGCCCGTCGCACCACAGTACGCCGCCAGGCGTGTCGGGCAGGATCTCCACGGCCAGCGTGGAGCGCGGCGAGACCACCAGCGGCTTGGCGAACAGCGCGTGCGCGCTGATGGGCACCATGAGCAGCGCCTCGACCTCGGGCCAGACCACCGGGCCACCGGCGGAGAACGCGTACGCGGTCGAACCCGTCGGGGTGGCGCAGATCACGCCGTCGCACCCCCACCGGGACAGCGGCCGCCCGTCGATCTCGGCGACCACCTCCAGCATGCGCTCCTGCTTCTCCACAGTGGCCTCGTTGAGCGCCCAGGTGTCGGCCAGCACCCGGCCGTTCTGCCGGGCGAGAACATCGACGGTCATCCGCTCCTCGACGTCGTAGCGGCCGGCCACGACGCTGTCGACCGCCGCGGCCAGGTCGGCCACCTCGGCCTCGGCCAGGAATCCGACATGCCCGAGGTTGACGCCGAGCAGCGGCGTGCCGGCGGGCCTGGCCAGCTCGGCGGCGCGCAGCAGCGAGCCGTCGCCACCGAGCACGATCATGACTTCGGCGTCCTTGGCGGCGCTCGGGTCGCCGGGCACCGCCTCGACGCGGGGGCAGCCGATGTCGCCGGCCTCCGTGTCCAGGACCCTGACGGTGATGCCGGCGTCGACCAGCCGGTTGATGACCAGCCGGGCGCTCTCGACGGCGGCGCCGCGCCCGGTGTGCACGGCGACCAGCACGGTGCGATTCATTGCGGCCCCTCCGCGACGGCCCGCTGGATCTCGGCTTCGAGGTCGGCGACCTGCGGCTCGCCCTCACCCTTGCCCATCCAGAGCAGATATTCCACATTTCCCGACGGTCCGGGCAGCGGGCTGGCGGTCACGCCGCGCACGCTCAGCCCCAGCTCTCCCGCCTTGGCCGCGGCGTCGCGCACCGAGCGCGCCCGCAGCTCGGGGTCGCGTACGACGCCACCCGCCCCGACCAGCTCCTTGCCCACCTCGAACTGCGGTTTCACCAGCATCACGAAATCGGCCCGCGGCGCGGCGACCTCGGCCAGGGCGGGCAGCACGAGCCGCAGCGAGATGAACGACAGATCGCCCACGACCAGCGTGGGCGGCTCGCCGACCATGTCGGGGGTGAGGTCGCGTACGTTGACGCGCTCCATGACGGTCACCCGCTCATCGTTGCGCAGCGACCAGGCCAGCTGCCCGTAGCCCACGTCGACCGCCAGCACATGGGCGGCGCCGCGGCGCAGCAGCACATCGGTGAACCCACCGGTGGAGGCGCCCGCGTCGAGGCAGCGGCGGCCCTCCACCGACAGGTTGACGAAGGTGTCGAGCGCGCCGAGCAGCTTGTGCGCCCCGCGCGAGACGTAGTCGGGTCCGTCCTCGGAGGTGGCCACGACGATGGCGGAGGCCGTGTCGACCTGGGTGGCGGGCTTGCGGGCGCGCTGACCGGCGACGCTGACCCGGCCGGCCTCGATGAGCTGGGCGGCCTGCTCGCGCGACCTGGCCATGCCCCGGCGGACCAGCTCGCTGTCGAGCCGGATCCTGCGGCTCACCGGTGTCCTGCGGCCTGCTCGCCGCCACCCTGCCAGCCGCCACCCTGCCAGCCGGGGCCCTGCCCGCCGACGCCCTGCACACCGCCGTGCCCAACGCCTTGACCGCCGCCCTGCTCCCCCGCGGGGGCCTCGTCCACGGCGGCGAGCGTGCTCTCGAGCCCGGAGAACGCCTCGTCGAAGACCGCGACGTGCGCGCTCACGGGCAGCTCGCCCAGCCCGGCGAGGCCGGCCACGATGGCGTCGACCCGTTCGTCGCCGGTCTCCTCCGGCAGCTCACTCATGATTCGACCGTAACGCCTCCCGCGAGCACCCGGGACCTTGGCAGGCGTGTCACGCGTTGAAGCTCATACGGGGGTGCTACTGATGTGGAACGCTACCGTCCGCAAAAGGAAAGAAAGGATGCGCATCATGGCAAGCGTCGAGGAGTGCCGGGCGGCACTGGCCAAGCTCGTCGCCCAGTTCGACGAGATCGACGAGGAGGACCGCGCCAAGCACGTGGTCGAGCGCACGGTCAGCTGCCGGGTATCCGACCTCGACGTGATCTTCTACGGCCGGCTGCACCACGGGGGGCTCGACCCGTTCGCGGAGGAGCCGCCGGCGGACGGCAAGCCCGCCGACGTCAAGCTCACGATCGTGAGCGACGACCTGATCGCGCTGGTCGACGGGGAGCTGGACCTGGCGCGGGCGCTGCTCGGAGGGCGGGTGAAGATCGACGCTAGCTTCGGCGACCTGCTGCGCCTGCGCAGGCTCATCTGACGCCCCCGTCCGAGAAGCCGGTCCAGGTGATCTGACGGGACCGGCCCGGGGGCGTTGACCCGTCCCGTCGCCCAGTTATTTAATGGTTTCGTTAACTATTAGGCGATGGGCGAACAAAATTGGGTCTGATCATCGACACGGAACGCCTGAGCCGTACCTTCGGCGACCACCCCGCCGTCGACGGCCTCACCCTGGCCATCGCGCCAGGGCAGATCTTCGGCCTGCTGGGACCGAACGGCGCGGGCAAGACCACCACGATCAGGATGCTCTCCACGCTGCTGCCCCCGAGCGCGGGGACGGCGCGCGTCTGCGGGTACGACGTGGTGCGGGCGGCGGAAGAGGTGCGCCGGCGGATCGGCTACGTGATGCAGCAGGTCTCCTCCATGGGCTACTACATGCTGACCGGCCGGGAGAAGGCCGAGATCGAGGCGGCCCTCTACCACGTACCAAGGCGGCGGGTGAAGACCAGGGCCGACGAGGTGCTGGAGCTGGTGGGGCTGTCGGAGAGCGCCGACCGGCTCGTGCAGGAGTACTCCGGCGGCATGCAGAAGCGCCTCGACCTGGCGTGCGGGCTGCTGCACCGGCCCGAGCTGCTGATCCTCGACGAGCCGACGCTCGGCCTCGACGTGCAGTCGCGCCACCACATGTGGAACCACATCCGCTCCCTCTGCGACGAGGGCATGACTGTGCTGCTGGCGACCAACTACATGGACGAGGCGGACCGCCTCTGCGACCGGCTGACGATCATCGACCGCGGGCGGCAGGTGGTCACCGGCACGCCCGCCGAGCTGAAGTCCGCGCTAGGGGCGGCCTCCCTCGACGAGGTGTTCCTCCGGCACACCGGTCACGCGCTGCGAGAGGAGCTGCACTGATGTGGTCCCAGGAGGTGCTGGCCCTGTCCCGGCGCTGGCTGCTCATGATGCTGAGGGAACGCCTGAACCTGCTGTTCAGCGTGCTGCAGCCGGCCGTGTGGCTGGTGTTCTTCGCCGGGGCCATGGGCGGGGCGGTGGATCCGCGGCTGGTGGGGACGGGCGACTACATCGCGTTCGCGGTGCCCGGCATCATCGCCTTCACAGTGGTGGGCAACGGGATCTCGGCGGCGATGCCGCTGCTGTTCGACAAGGAGACGGGCTATCTGGACAAGCTGCTCAGCATGCCGATCAGGCGCAGCTCGCTGATCGTGTCGCGGTTCGTGTTCCAGGTGGGGATGAACTCGGCCCAGGTGCTCGTGATCCTCCTCGTGGCGCTCGCTCTCGGCGTACGACCCGCCTCGGGCCTGCTCGGAGTGCCCGCCATCCTCGTGGCCACGGCGCTGCTGACGCTGGCTCTCACGGCCGCGGCGATGGCTCTGGCGTGCGCGGTGCCCTCACACGGGACGTTCTTCGCCATCACGGGCTTCGCCTCGCTGCCGCTGCTGTTCATGAGCAACGCGTTCGTGCCGCTGTCGGCGATGCCCGGGTGGATGGAGGCGGTGGCGCGGGCCAACCCGCTGACGTACGCGATCGAGGCGATGCGGCTGCTGGTGCTGCAGGGGTGGGGCGGGGCTCTACCGGTGTCGCTGGGAGTGCTGGTGCTGGCGTCGGTCCTGCTCCTGGCGGTGGGCGCCTGGCAGTTCACCCGCCAGACCGCCCACCGCGTCACGTGACCCACCAGCCCCGCACCACCCGCACTCCCTGACCGATCAACCCCCGACACCCACCCATCCTGGACCAAGCACCCCGAGACCCGCCCACCCTGGACCAAGCGCCCCGACGCCCACCCACGTTGAACCAACAACCTCCGAGACCCGCCCACCTGAACCGACCGACCACCCAATCCACGCACCAGGTGCAGCCGACTGCCCTACCTCCCTCACCTCGAGCCGATCGAGGCCCGGCTTCCTAACCCCCGAGCCGATCGAGGACCGGCTTCACCGCGTCCTCCTCCGCCCGTCCCGTGCCGGCCGCCGCCCACGCGGCGTCACAGGCGGCCCTCAGCCCATCGATCCGGCTGCCGTCGCCGTCGAGGTGCAGCGCCCCCTCCTGCCACCGGGCCCGCCACCCCCCGCAGGCCCCGTCCCGCACCTCGGGATACGGCTGGAGCAACGCCCGCAGGTCCTCACCGACGTACGTGGGCCGATGCCGCGGCTCCGCCGTCAGCACGTCGGCCGCCGTGGCCACCCCGGTCAGCACCAGCAGGCTCTCGACCCCGGCGTTGGAGGCGCCCTCGATGTCGGTGTCGAGCCGATCGCCCACGACCAGCGGCCGCCGCGCCCCCGTACGGATCATCGACTCCCGGTGCAACGGCGGATCGGGCTTGCCCGCGTAGACCGGCTCGACCCCGGTAGCGGTGGCGATCACCCGTACCATCGCCCCGTTACCGGGCAGTTCGCCCCGCCCGGTCGGCATCGTGCTGTCCCCGTTGGACGCCACGAACAACGCCCCCTGCCGCACCGCCAGCGCCCCTTCGGACAGCAGCCCGTACGACAGACCGGGCGCGATCCCCTGCACCACGGCGACAGGCGACTCGGCGGCGGTAGAGACGGGCCGGAGCCCCTGGTCCCGTACCGCCAGCCGCAGGCCGGACCCGCCCACCACGAGCACGCTCGCGCCCGGCGCCACCCTCTCGGCGATCAGCCGGGCGGCGGCCTGGGCGGAGGTCACCACGTCGGCGGCCGTGGCGGGCGCGCCGAGCTCGCGCAGGTGGCCGGCGATGGCGGCGGGTGTGCGGGAGGCGTTGTTGGTCACGTACGCCAGCCGCACCCCGCGCCGCTGGGCCTCCTCCAGCGCCGCCGGAGCTCCCGGCACCGCCTGCCTGCCCAGGTAGACCACGCCGTCGAGGTCGAGCAGCAGGGTGTCATAGCCGTCGATCAGCACAGCGCCTCTTCCCGTTTGACTCTCACGCTGCGTGAGACTTTAGCGTCGCCTTCGTACCCGCCCGCAGGAAGGATGACGTAAGGATGACCATGCCCGCGAAACTCAACCTCACCGCCGACGACCGCGCCGAGCTGTTCGGCGGCTTCGACCCGGACGATCACGCGGCGGAGGCCGAGCGGCGCTGGGGCGGCACGGATGCCTGGACGGACGCGATGCGCCGCTCGTCGTCGTACACGAAGGAGGACTGGAAGCGGTTCATGGCGGAGGCGGGCGAGATCGCCACCCGCATGGCGGAGGCGATGCGCTCGGGTGCCCCGGCGGACGGCGACCTGGCCATGGACCTGGCGGAGGAGCACCGCGCCCACATCACCCGCTGGTGCTACGACTGCACCTACGAGATCCACCGCGGTCTCGGGGACATGTACGTCGCGGACCCCCGTTTCACCGCCTCCATCGACCGAACGGCTCCGGGCCTGGCGGCGTATTTTCAGGCCGCCATCACCGCCAACGCCCACCGCCACGACGCCTGACCGAAGATCTCCACAATGGGCTGGCGAGGTCGTGCGTGCGGGCCGGCTCACATTCCCCGTCGAGCACGCAAGGTCGCACGTACGCTTTTCAAGGCCGACACGTAGTGCCGCTCATCGGGCCGCATGGCCACCGCGATGGCCAGCGGCTCCTGAGCCGCCTCCACATCCCCCGTCCGCCACAACGACAACCCGAGCCCGAAATAGGCGTAGTCCTCAGCCGGATTGGCATCCACGATCTGCCGGAAACTGGCCGCCGCCTCGGCGTACTGCCGGGAGTTGAACTGCGCCCGGGCCAGCGCCTCCAAAATGCTGCGCGATTCGGGCTCGGCCGCCGCGGCCCGCTCCAGCAACGCCGCCGCGGCCGCGGGGCTCCCCTCTTTCAGCAACTTGACCCCCCGCTGGTACCAGTCGTAAACACCACCGCCGGGAGCGCCCGAGCTCTCATCATGAATGTTTCCCTCTTGAGCCATGCGTGAGGACTCCTTCATCGCTGTACGGGGGGACCCTGCCCCGCCCTGCTGGGAACGGGCACGACTACAACCATGGGGCGACGTCGGGAAGGCGCAAGCATTTATGGCAGCATGCCCGGTATGGGGACTCCTGAACTGCCGGTGCCGGATGGCCTCGTGCTACGGCCCTTCCGTGGCGTGCGTTTCGCTGTCGAAGATCCCGCCAAGGTGACCTCCCCACCGTACGACCTGATCTCCGACGCCGACGTGAAGGTCCTTCTGGACTCTCACCCGAACAACGTCGTACGCCTCATCCTTCCCTGCTCTCCCCGCAGCGATTCCTCCAGCGCCACACCAGCCACCCGGAACTCCACTCCCGACCCCGATGCCAAACCCCCAGTCGACCCCGCGGACCACCACCCCTCCACCCCCGGGGAACCCGCGAACCACACCTCCACCCCACCCCCCACCGCTACCGCCGACCATCCACCCACCGACGACCAACCCGACAGCCCCTCCATTACCACCACCGGACCAACCGACAACCACCTCAACTCCGCCTCCGCTGTCACCGGCGCACCAACGGGCGACCAACCCCACCCCACCGGCCCTCAAGACGAATCGGCCAGCCCAGAACCCGCTCCCGCCCCCGCTCCCGCCCCCGGCCTCGCTCCGGCCGACCCAGAACCCGGCAGGGCACCAACTGCCCCAAGCGCCCCAGAATCCAGCACGTCGGCCCAATTCCGCCCCGACTCTGCCTCCCCGACCGGAGAAGCACCGCTCCACACTCGCTACACCGAGGCCAGGGACACGCTGAGAGCCTGGCTGGCCTCAGGCGTGCTGGTGCCCGACGACGTGCCGGGGCTCTACGTGTACGAGCAGCGCGGCCCGGGCATCCTCCAGCGCGGCCTCATCGGGGACGTGGGCCTGACGGACCCGGCGCAGCACATCGTCCTTCCCCACGAGAACGTCCTCCCGGGCCCCATCGCGGACCGGCTCGCGCTCATGAGCACCACCCAGGCCAACCTGGAGCCCATCTTCCTCCTGTACGAGGGCGGGAACGGCACAACCACCCGCCTGGTGGACGAGGTGGCCTCGAACCGGCGGCCCCTCGTCTCGGCCCGTACCGAAGACGGCCTGACCCACCGGCTGTGGGCGATCACGGACGACGCGGAGATCACCGCGATCAACGCCGACCTCCACGACCGCCAGGCCCTGATCGCCGACGGCCACCACCGGTACGCGACGTACCGCGTCCTCCAGCGCCAGGTACGCGCCGCCCACCACCCCCAAGCACCGTCCCAGCAGCCGCCCGGCGGCGAACCGTCCGTGGGCCCCTGGGACTTCGGCCTGGCCTTGCTGGTGGACACCAGCGCGTATCCACCCGACCTCAAGGCCATCCACCGCGTGATCCCGGGCCTCCCGCCGACCGAAGCCGCCGCGAAGGCCAAGGGCTCATGGCAGGTGCACGACCACAACGACCTGGCCCAGGGCCTGGCCGCGCTCGAGCGAGCCGCAGAGCCCTCGTTCCTCCTCGTCGGCGAAAGCGGCGTCCACCTGCTGACTGATCCGGACCCGGTGCAGCTGGCCCGCGCCATGCCGCCCGACCATTCGGAGCGCTGGAACTCCCTCAACACCTCCATCCTCGCCCAGTTCGTCCTGCCGTTCGTGTGGGGCCTGCGCGACGACGAGGAGCACGTACGCATCGTCCACCACGACACGGACGCCGCCGTACAGCTGGCCATCCGTACGGGCGGGACCGCTGTGATCCTCAAGCCGCTCGCCATCGACGACGTGCTGGCCGTCGCCGCCGGCGGCGAACGAGTCCCCCGCAAATCCACCTCCTTCGGCCCGAAACCAAGGACCGGCCTGGTCCTGCGCACGTTCGCGATCGACTGAGGCACCCGTCCCACTACCGGCCCAGCAGCCGCGCACCCACAACCCTCTTGTACGCACCCAGCACGCGCTCACCGCGCCTTTACCACGCACCCCCAGCGCGCCCTCTGCCTCACACACGCAGCACCCAGCCGACACTCCACGCCGAGGGACGCGCGTGGTTCGCCGCCGGGCATGCCGAAGGCCCCCCGAGCCCCTCGGCATGCTTTCCCGCACCGACGCCCTCCGGTGGCACCTCGCGTCGGTGCGCGGCCGTGCGGCGCCGCGGCCCCCGCCGCACGGCTCCGGTCAGCCGGTCGGCGCCAGGTAGTGCACCTGCCGAGGGATCAGGGCAGCGAGTTTCATCCCGTCGGCATCACCCTCCGGATCATCGGGTTGCGGGATCTCGGCCTCGTAGGGTTTCGCGTCGCTCACCTCCACCTCGTACCGCCAGATCTTGGCGGCCGACGGGCCGAAGACGCGGCAGCGGAATGCCCCCGTAACCTCGATGTAGTCCCGGGGCTTGAGGCCGCGGACCACGGCGGCCGTATCCGGGTTGAACGTGACGCACGGGATGCTGTCCGTCAGGGCCGCGCCACGTCTGTGACGGCGGCGGCGGACGATGATGCGCCACTTCGTCACGGTGTCACCGCTCGGCAACGGGTGCTCCTCGACCGGCGCTGACAGTCTCCCCACCAGCAAGACTTCGTTTCGGTCCACGGTCGTCCTCCTATCGGTGCTCTGGTGGAGATCACTCTCTACGATGAGGGGGAGGCCGGATCGGCTGGAACGCCGTTCTGGGGATAACGGCTGGACGATCGGGAGTGCCTGTGGACAACATCACCGCACTGGGCGGCGACGTCTATGAGATCGACACCAAGATGGCCGGATATGCGGGCATCACCGCTGGTTACCTGATCCTGGGCGACCGGCCATGCCTGGTGGAGACGGGCACCTCGACCTCGGCCCCCGTGGTACGGGACGCGATCGCCTCCCTCGGCGTCGGCCCCGAAGACCTGGCCACGGTCGTGGTGACCCACATCCACCTCGACCATGCCGGCGGTGTGGGAGACATCGCCAGGTTCTTCCCGTCCGCGCAGGTCGTCGTACACGAGAAGGGCGCCCGCCACCTCGCCGAGCCGTCCCGGCTCATGGCCAGCGCGAGGATGGTGTGGGGCGACCGGCTCGACACGCTTTTCGGCGAGCTGTCCCCCACGGAAGCCGAGCGCATCGTAGCCCTCGGCGACACCGGCGCCATCGACCTGGGCAACGGGCGTACGCTCAACAGCCATTACTCCCCCGGCCACGCGAAGCACCACGTGGGCCTGGTCGACTCCGCCACCGGCGACCTGTACGTCGGGGACGCGGCCGGCGTCTACCTTCCCGAGACGGGAGACCTGCGGCCGGCGACCCCTCCGCCGGACTTCGACCTGAAGACCGCGCTCGACTCGATCGCGCTGTTCGAGGCGCTTGGGCCGCAACGGTTGCTGTTCAGCCACTATGGGCCGGTTGAAGCCGTTCAGGAGACGCTCGAGCGGTCTGCGGAGGAGCTCCGGGTCTGGGTTGACCTCACGCGGCAGGCCCGGTCCGAGGGCATGGATCTGGATCACGCCGTAGCCATGGTCAGAGACCGTACCAAGGAGCGCTACAGCGCGATGACGTCCGATGAGGCGACGGCTGAGCAGTTCGAGCTGCTGAGTGGCGCTCCGTCGAACGTGGCGGGGATCCTCCACTGGCTGAACCGCGTCTCGCCGTGAGGGGCTGACGGGCGTCCAGCTCCCGGTGGCAGGCATTCGAGGTGGAGGCGGCGGCCCGGTCCGCACGGGAGGGAGCCAGGCCGAGCATCCGTGCCCCCCAGGGGTTCCGGTGGGGCTCAGCTCGGGCGCTGTGCCCCATCGGGGGGTTCAGGTTTCGGCTCGCGCAGACCCGGCCGACACGCCGCTGCCCGCCGCACCACATCCTGCGAGGATGGGTACGGCGGGCAGCGAAAGTGGGTCAGTCGTCGGTCTTGGGCTTGTCCGTGCGCGATTCGGCGGACTCGTCGAGTACGTCACCGAAGTTCGGCTCGATGAACGCCGGGGTGATGCCGCGCGTCCCAGCAGCCTGCTCCGTCGTCTCGCGAGCCGCCTCGTCCTGGGAGGCATCGCCCTCGGCCTCGGAGGACTCCGAGTCGTCGTCGGCGGAGACAGCATTCTCCGGCTCCGCGTCCAGGACCTCGGGCGTGGACTCGTCCTCGTCCGGTACGTCGGTGACCTCGACCGCTTCGACCAGCACCTCACCGGCACTGGCCTGGTCCGGCTCCTCAGCCACCACGTCCGCAGCAGCGCCCTGCTCAGGCGTCTCCTCCGCTGCCTCATCGACACTGGCCAGCTCGTCGTCCGGCACATCGTCGGCAGGCGCGGCTTCCAGGAGGTCACCCGCTTCGGCAAAAGCCTCGGCGTCGTCCACCTCCTCGCCCGTCCCGGCCGCGTCCCCGGTCTCGGTCACGCCGGCGTCGTCGAAGTCGTCCTCGTCGTCGAAATCTTCCTCGACGTCCTCGATGACTGCCCCGGTCAGCTCCGCGTACCGCTCGGCCGCGTCCGTCTCCCCGTCCTCGTCGAACGCCATCGCCCTGCCGAACCAGTCGGTGGCCGCCTCCTGGTGTCCGGCATCGGCCAGTGCGTCCGCGTACGCGAACGCCAGCCGCGCCGACCACGGCTTGGCCTGCGGGTCGCGCAGCTCGGGCAGGCGCTGCAGGGTGATCACGGCGGCGTCGTGCTGGCCCAGGTCGCGGCGGGCGCCGGACTCGACGATGGTCAGCTCGATCCGCCCGGCCCGGTCGAGGCGTTCGGCTTCGGGCGAACGTACGAGGTCAATGGCGCGCTCCGGACGGCCGAGACCGCGCTCGCAGTCGGCCATGACCGCCAGGTACGCCTCCGAACCCGTCATCCTCTTGGCCGCCCGCAGGTCGCTCAGCGCCTCCGAGAAGTGGCCGGCGCGGTATGCCACGATGCCCGCGGCCTCGCGCACGACCCCGATGCGGGCCGCGAACCTGCGCGCCACCTTGGTGTGCTCGTGCGCCCGGTCGGGGTCGTCCTCCTCGAGCGCCCGTTCGGCCGCCACCATGTGCCGGCCGACCAGGTCGGCGAGGTCGCCGGGGAGGGACCGCAGCTCCTCCAGGACTTCCTTGTCGAGCTCGTCCACGGTGATGTCGGGCGCCACCTCGGGCAGCCTCTCGCGCTGCGGGGCCTCGGCATCGGCCTCGCGGTCACTCCTGCCGTACCTGGCACGGGCGCCCGCGCCGGGACGCTCCTCGCGGTTGTCCCGGGAGAAGGGGCGAGAGTCGCGGCCCTCGCGGCCGCCGCCTTCCCGCCTGTCGCCGTAACCGCCCTCGCGGCGAGGGGCGTAGCCACCCTCACGACGATCGCCGTACCCGCCGCCTTCGCGACGCGGACCACGATCGTCACGGAACCCGCCCTCACGGCGCGGCCCACGATCATCACGGGCACCACCCTCACGGCGAGGACCACGATCATCCCGGTCACGCAACGGCCGACGGTCATCACCCTCGCGGCGCGGCCCACGGTCATAACGGAACCCGCCCTCACGGCGCGGGCCCCGGTCATCACGGAAGCCGCCCTCGCGGCGGGGAGCGTAACCACCCTCACGACGATCGCCGTACCCGCCACCTTCGCGACGCGGACCACGATCGTCACGGAATCCACCCTCACGGCGCGGCCCACGATCGTCACGGGCACCACCCTCACGGCGCGGGCCCCGGTCATCGCGGGCACCGCTGTCACGGCGAGGACCGTAACCACCCTCACGACGATCGCCGTACCCACCGCCTTCGCGGCGCGGACCACGATCATCCCGGTCACGGAACGGCCGACGGTCATCACCCTCGCGGCGCGGCCCACGGTCATCACGGAACCCGCCCTCACGGCGCGGACCCCGGTCCTCGTAACCGCCCTCACGGCGGGGACCGTAGCCGCCTTCGCGACGAGGTCCACGGTCGTCGCGGAACCCACCCTCACGACGCGGGCCCCGGTCATCCCGGAACCCACCCTCACGGCGGGGACCACGATCGTCACGAGCGCCGCCTTCACGCCTCGGACCACGATCTTCGCGGAAACCACCCTCACGGCGCGGACCGCGATCGTCGCGGAAACCGCCCTCGCGACGGGGGCCGGAGGGGCCACCTTCGCGCCGCTCGCCGTAGCCGCCCTCACGGCGCGGACCACGGTCATCCCGGTCGCGATAAGTACGGCGGTCGTCACCGCGGGGTCCGCGATCGTCACCCTCGCGCCGAGGGCCACGGTCGTCGCGGTAGCCGCCCTCGCGACGGGGGCCGGAGGGGCCACCTTCACGCCGCGCACCATAGCCACCCTCACGGCGGGGGCCAGAGGCGCCACCTTCACGCCGCGCACCATAGCCACCCTCGCGACGGGGACCGGCGGCCCCACCTTCACGGCGCTCACCGTAGCCACCCTCACGGCGGGGGCCGGAGGGGCCACCTTCACGCCGCTCACCGTAGCCACCCTCACGGCGGGGGCCGCGGTCATCCCGATCGCGGTACGGGCGACGTTCCTCACCCTCACGCCGCCCCCCGCGGTCGTCTCGAGAGTCGTCCCGCCGCGGCCCGCGGTCCTCGCGGTTGAAGGAGCGCGGCCTGTCATCGGACCGGAACGGACGGCCGCCGCCGGAGTCTCGCCCGCGAGAGCCGTAACCGCCGCTCCTGCCGCTATCGCCTGAGCGCCTGTCCCCGTGGTCGTCGCGCCCGCGCTGTCCGTCGTCGGATCCGTTATCTCTGTTCACTTCTGGTCCATTTCGTTGGCTCACCCAGCGGACTCACAACAACGGTCCACCGTGGCTGGTCGCCGCCCCCTCGGGCCTTACGCGACGAAGGCCACCCGTGGGGGTGGCCCGGTACCTCCAGCCTAGCAAGCCGCGGAACGTCCACGAGCCTGACGCAACCCGGATATTGATCCGACCATAAAAACGCCAGTCGCCAGGACCGCTCGATTTGTCACGTAGCTTCCCTGAAAAGCGCCGAGCCCCGCCACCAAACTCCTGATTTGCTGAGGGGCCACCAGCTCGGCCGTCCGCCCAAATCGGCCACGTCACTCCTGCTGGACCTAACAGCCGGAAAGGGTAGTCCCTTTTGGATGCTCGACCCATTAAAGAACAGCGAAGCCATGTGAACGCGAACACCAGCAAGGTCTATGTCGCCGCCGGCACAGCAAGCGCCAAGGCTGCACTGCTCCAGAAATCGACAAAACCCGTTCCGCTCTCCGTACGGTACGACGGACCGCCCCCGAAGAGGCCGGCGTCGAACTCCTGGAAATGGCTTTCGGCCGGCCAACTGGGACCGATATCCGGCGTGCCGATGGCGGCCGACCAGCAACTGTGACCCCGGCGTGCAAGCGATGCTCGATTCGTCACGCCGCGCACAAAGATGGCGTCGGCCGCATCAACCGCTCGGCCCGCTCGCCGAACCCCGGAAATGCAAAAAGGGCCCTCGACCGGCTTGGTCGAGGGCCCTTTCTATAAAGATTGTCCGGCGGTGACCTACTCTCCCACACCCTCCCGAGTGCAGTACCATCGGCGCTGAGAAGCTTAACTTCCGGGTTCGGAATGTAACCGGGTGTTTCCTTCCCGCCATAACCG
>NZ_JBQQCB010000082.1:0-49281 GCF_052246675.1 Nonomuraea sp. KM90
ACGTCGGGCTGCTCGTGGCCGAGCACCTGATCAGGGCCGGGGCCGACCGGCTCGTGCTGACCAGCCGGGGCGGCGTGCCCGACGACGAGGGCGACCCCCGGCACCGGGCCGTGCGCCGGTTGCGCGAGCTGGGTGCCGAGGTGCTGACCCCGCGGGTGGACGTCACCGACGCCGCCGCCATGCGTACGGTGCTGGCCGGCGCGCTCGCCGGTCACCCGCTCGGCGGCGTGGTCCATGCGGCCGCCGAGACCTCCCCCGGCACCTTCCTCCCGCTGCGCGACCTCGACGAGGCCGCCGTCGCCAGGCACTTCGCCGCCAAGGTGACCGGCGCCCTGGTGCTGGAGCAGGTGCTCGCCGACCTCGAGGCCGTGCCGGACTTCTGCGTCCTGTTCTCCTCCACCTCGGCCCTCCTCGGCGGCATCACGTTCGCCTCCTACGCCGCGGCCAACGCCGCGCTCACCGCGCTCGCCCACCGCCACCCGGGCTGGGTGGCCGCGAACTGGGACACCTGGTCGGTCACCCTCGACCGGATCGAGGGCGGCCTGGGCGCCGCGATGGCCGCGCACGCCATGTCGGCCGACGAGGCGCTGGCGGCCTTCGACCGGCTGCTGGCCGACCCCCGTCCCTCCCTGGTGGTGGCGGCGGGCGGCCTGGACGACCGGCTGCCCAGGAAGGTGCCCGTCACGGCGCCCGCGTCCGGCGACCGGTTTCCGCGTCCCGAGCTTCCCCAGCCCTACACCCCGCCGCTCAACCAGGCCGAGCGCGACCTGGCCGCGCTGTGGTCGGAGGTGCTCGGCGTGGAGCCGGTCGGCACTCGCGACAACTTCTTCGATCTCGGCGGCAACTCGCTGGTGGCGCTCCAGATGCTGGCGCTGGTGAAGCAGCGGTTCGGCGTCGCGGTTCCGACCGTGGTGCTGTTCGAGGCGCCGACCGTGCACACGCTGGCCGCCGTCCTCGACGAACGCTCCACGCCCCGGCCCGCACCCGCCCGCGCCGCCGAGCGGTCCGCACCCGCCCGCGTCACCGGGCGGTCCGCGCCACCGGACCCCGTCACGGGTCAGCCGGCCTCCGGCCTCGCTGAGGTGCGCGAGGACGACCGGCGCATCGCGATCGTCGGCATGGCGGGGCGCTTCCCCGGCGCCCCCGACGTGGAGACGTTCTGGCGGAACCTGCGCGACGGCGTCGAGTCCATCAGCTTCTTCTCCGAGGAGGAGCTGATCGCCGCCGGCGTGGACCCCGAGCAGGTCAAGGACCCGGCGTACGTGCCCGCCCGCCCGGTGCTGGACGACATCGGCGGCTTCGACGCGGCCTTCTTCGGCATGAGCCCGCGCATGGCCGCGATCACCGACCCGCAGCAGCGGGCCTTCCTCGAGGTCTGCTGGGAGGCGCTGGAGCAGGCCGGGTACGCCGCTCCGGAGCACCGCGGCCGGGTCGGCGTGTTCGGCGGCGCCAACATCAGCACCTACCTGCTCCGGCTGACCGGTGAGCTGCTCGGCGGCGGGCAGCAGGAGTTCAGCGACTTCGAGGTCATCATGGGCAACGACAAGGATGCCCTGACCACGACCGTCTCCTACCTCTTCGACCTGTACGGCCCCAGCGTCGCCGTCCAGACGTTCTGCTCCACGTCCCTGGTCGCCGCCCACCTGGCGGTGCAGAGCCTGCGCGCCGGTGAGTGCGAGCTGGCCCTGGCGGGCGGCGTCTCCATCCGCGTGCCCGACCGGGTGGGCCACCTGTTCGGCCCCGGCGGCCAGGAGTCGCCCGACGGGCACGTACGCACCTTCGACGCCCAGGCCAGGGGCAGCATGTTCGGCGACGGCGCGGCCGTCGTCCTGCTCAAGCGGCTGTCCGACGCGGTCCGCGACGGCGACCACATCTGGTCCGTGATCCGCGGATCGGCCATGAACAACGACGGCGCGCTCAAGGTCGGCTACACCGCCCCCAGCATCGTCGGGCAGGCCAGGGTGATCGCCGACGCGATGTCCGACGCCGGCGTCACCGGCGACGACATCAGCTACATCGAGGCGCACGGCACCGCCACCGAGCTGGGCGACCCCATCGAGGTGGCCGCCCTGACCCGCGCCTTCGGCCCCACCGACGACACGGGGTACTGCCCCATCGGCTCGGTCAAGACCAACGTCGGGCACCTGGACCGGGCGGCGGGGGCCAGCGGGCTGATCAAGACCTCGATCGCGCTGCGCGAGGCCGTGATCCCGCCCAGCCTCCACTACACCAGCCCCAACCCGGAGATCGACTTCGAGAACGGCCCGTTCTACGTGAACACCGAGCTGTCACCCTGGCGCACCCGGGACGACCGTCCCCGCATCGCGGGGATCAACTCCCTCGGCATGGGCGGCACCAACGTCCACATGGTGGTCGAGCAGCCGCCCGCCAAGCAGCCGGCCGAGCCTGCCGCGCACCGCCACCACGTCCTGCCCGTCTCCGCCCGCAACTCCGCCCCCGCCGACGAGGCGTGCGACCGGCTCGGCCGGCACCTGGCCGCCGAGCCGGGCACCCGGCTGGCCGACGTGGCGTACACGCTGCAGGTCGGGCGCAAGACGTTCGAGCACCGGCGGGCCCTGGTCGCCGCCGAGCACGGGGCCGCCGCGCGGGCGCTGAGCGGCGGCGGGGGGCTGCTGGGACGGGTCGATACCGTCCAGGGCCGCCAGGTCGCCTTCCTCTTCCACGGCGTCGGCGAGCAGTACCCCGGCCTGGCCGGCGAGCTGCACCGGCACGAACCGGCCTTCCGCGCCGCGCTGGACGAATGCCTGACCCTGCTCGCGGATCTCGGCGTGGACGGCGCCGGTGGCGTGGACCTGGGCGACCTGCTCACCGGCGAGCGCGGCGGCGGCGCTGACCTGGCCGCCCTGCTCGGCCGCGCCCGCGCCGGCAACGGCAACGGCAACGGCAACGGCAACGGAAACGGCAACGGCGACGCCGGTAACGGAAACGGCGACGCCGGTAACGGTGACGGGCGGGCCGCCGCGCTCGAACGCACCGAAGTGGTGCAGCCCGCGCTGTTCGCCGTGGAGTACGCCCTCGCCCGCACCCTGATCTCCTGGGGCATCCAGCCGCGGATCATGCTCGGCTACAGCCTCGGCGAGTACGTCGCCGCCACCCTGGCGGGCGTGCTGTCCCTCAAGGACGCCCTCGCCCTGGTCACCCACCGGGCCAGGCTCATCGCCGGGCTGCCCGCCGGGTCGATGCTCGCGGTGTCGCTGCCCGCCGACCGGCTGCGCCGCCGCTTCCGCCTGGACGAGCGCGGCCTCGACCTCGCCGCCGTCAACGGCCCGCAGGTCACCGTGGTCGCCGGGCCGAGCGAGGCCGTCACGCGGCTGGCCGGCGAGCTGCGGGCGGCCGAGATCCCGTGCCGCCCGCTGGAGACCACCCACGCCTTCCACTCCCGGATGCTGGAGCCGCTGAGCGACGAGCTGACCCGGTGGGTCGAGGCCAACGTGGAGCTGAACCCGCCCGCCCTGCCGTACATCTCGAACCTGACCGGCGAGATCGCCGGCGCGGAGCTGGTGTGCGACCCCGGCTACTGGGCCAGGCACATGTGCGGGACCGTCCGATTCGCGGACGGGATCGACACGCTGCTGGCCGACCCCCAGCTGGCCGTGGCGGAGATCGGGCCGGGACAGTCACTCGGCGCCCTGGTACGCGGCGCGGGCTGCCCGCCCGAGCGCTGGCCGCTGATCACCCACACGCTGCCCGCCGCGAGCGACCCCAGGCCCGGCGACCTGACGCTCGCCGACTGCGTGGCCCGGCTCTGGCTGTGCGGCGTCACCCTCGACTGGGACGCCTACCACGGCAGGCCCCACCACGACGAGCCGCGCGACGGCGGGGTGTGGCGGGCCGATCCCGCCGCGTTCCCCGGCCGGATCCCGCTGCCCACCTATCCCTTCCAGCGGCAGCACCACTGGATCGACCCCCCGGCCCGCCGCCCCGGCGAGCTCCTGGCGGCCGAGCCGGACAACCTCTTCGACGCCATCACGAGCCTGCCCAAACTCCCCGAGGACCGCTGGCTCCACCTGCCCGTGTGGCGGCAGAGCGCGCCCCCCGCGCCCGCCGACCCGCAGCCGGGCTCGTGGCTGGTCTTCACCCGGGACGGCCTCGCCGACGCCGCCGCGGACCTGCTGCGCGCCACCGGCGCCCCCGTCACCCTGGTACGCCCCGGCGACGCCTACACCGCCACCCCCGACGGCCACACGGTCAGACCCGGCAACCCGGCCGACCTGCGAGCCCTGCTCCGCGACCTGCGCACCGCCGGCCGCCCCCTGGACCGCGTCGTCCACCTGTGGACCCTGGAGCCGGGGACCGACACCACCGCCCACGGCCTGCACACCCTCGTCGCACTCGCCAGGGCGGCGGGCGAGTCGGGGATCGGCGAGTGGTCCCTCGACGTGGCCGTCTCCGGCACCCAGGAGGTCATCGGGGCCGAGCTCACCCACCCCGAGGGCGCCACCCTGACCGGCCCCTGCCTGGTGATCCCGCTGGAGTACCCCGGCGTGACCACCCGCCTGGTCGACCTGCCGGGCGACCCGTCCACGTCCGACCTGGCCGCGCTCGTCGCCGAGCTGGCCCGCCCGCAGACCGACCGCACGGTGGCCCTGCGCCGCGGCCGCCGCTGGCTGCCCGGCTACGAGCAGATGCCGGCCGGCCCGCAGGCCGCGCCCCTCCGCGACGGCGGCGTCTACCTGATCACCGGCGGCCTCGGCGGCATCGCCCTCGGCCTGGCCGAGCACCTGGCCCGCGACTTCCGCGCCAAGCTGGTGCTGCTGGCCAGGAACGGCCTGCCGCCCCGGGAACGCTGGGCGGGCATCCTGGCGGGGGACGCGGCCGACGAGACCACCAGGAGGCGCGTCGCCCAGGTCTCGGGCCTGATCGACCTCGGCGCCGAGGTCGAGATCGTCACCGGTGACGTGGCGCGCGCCGAGGACGTCCGCCGCGCCGTGGACGTCGCCCTGACCCGCTTCGGCGCGCTGCACGGCGTGCTGCACGCGGCGGGCGTGCCCGGCATGGGCCTGATGCAGTTCAAGCGGCCCGAGGAGCTGGACGAGGTGCTGGCCCCCAAGGTCGCCGGCACGCTGGCGATCGCCGAGGCGCTCGGGATCGGCGGTCCCGGCGAGATCGAGCTGGACTTCCTCGTCCTGTTCTCCTCCATCACCTCGGCCACCGGCGGCGGCCCCGGCCAGGTGGACTACTGCGCCGCCAACGCCTTCCTGGACGGCTACGCCTGCAAGCTGGCCGCCACCGGCCGCCGCGTGCTGGCCGTCGACTGGGGCGAGTGGACCTGGAACGCCTGGGAGGCCGGGCTGGCCGGGTACGAGGAGGCGCTGCGCGACTTCTTCAAGCAGAACCGGGCCCGGGTCGGCATCGACTTCGCCGGCGGCTGGCGCTCGCTGCTGCGGGCCCTGGCCACCGGCGAGCCGCGCGTCGTGATCTCCACCCAGGACTACCCCACGCTGGTACGCGGCAGCGCCCGGTTCACCCTGGAGGCCGTCACCTCCCCGGCCGTGGGCGGCGCGGCCACCGAGCTGCACCCCAGGCCGGAGCTGGTCACCTCCTACCAGGAGCCCACCGGCCCCACCGAGGAGGCCATCGCCGCGATCTGGCGCGAGTCGCTGCGGCTCGACCGGATCGGCGCCCTGGACAACTTCTTCGAGCTGGGCGGGAACTCGCTGCTCGGCGTGGCCATCGTCGCCTCGGTGCGCCGCGCCTTCGACCTCGACGAGCTGCCGCCGCACATCCTCTACGAGGCGCCCACCGTGGCCGCGCTGAGCCAGACCGTCGAAGCCCTCACCTCGGGGACGGCGCCGGTCACGGAGCCCGACGGCGGCAGCCAGGTACGCGCCCAGCTGCGCCGTTCGGGCCTGGAGGCCTCGGCCTCCCGCAGGCGCGCGGCAGCCGCTGCAACCGCACCAACGAGAAACCGATGAAGGAGAACCACCATGAGCGGAACGGAGCGGACATGACCGTGATCGGAGTGATCGGCGCCGGTGTCATGGGCGTCGGCGTCGCGCAGAACCTCGCCCAGACCGGGCACGACGTGGTGCTGATCGACAAGGACGAGAAGACCCTGGGCGAGGCGCTGGGGATCATCGCCCGCAACACCAGGATGAGCCGCCTCATGGGCGGCCCCGCCCTGGACCCGGACGAGGTGCTGGCCAGGATCACCACCGCGGTGGGCGCGGCGGGCGCGGCCAAGTGCGACGTCGTCATCGAGAACGTGACCGAGGACTGGGGCGTCAAGCGGGAGGTGTACGAGACGCTCGACCTCTCATGCGGCCCCGACACCGTGTTCGTGGTCAACACCTCCGCCATCCCCATCACCAAGGTCGCGGCCGTCACCGGGCGGCCCGACAAGGTGATCGGCGTGCACTTCATGAACCCGGTGCCCGCCAAGCCGGCCGTGGAGCTGATCCCCGGCTTCCACACCTCGGCCGAGACGGTCCAGCGCACCAAGGACCTGCTGACCGCCATGGGGAAGAAGGCCATCGACGTCAAGGACTCCTGCGGCTTCGTCTCCAACCGGGTCCTGATGCTCACCGTCAACGAGGCCGCGTACCTCGTCCACGAGGGCGTGGCCGACGCCGAGTCGGTCGACGAGGTCTTCAGGAGCTGCTTCGGCCACCCGATGGGGCCGCTGGAGACCGCCGACCTGATCGGCGTGGACACGATCCTCTACAGCGTGGAGGTGCTCTACGAGCACTACGCCGACAGCAAGTACCGCCCGTGCCCGCTGCTGAAGCAGATGACCGACGCCGGGCTGCACGGCCGCAAGTCCGGCCGTGGCTTCTACACCTACGCAACGAACTGAATGGAGTCATAGAACATGTCGCACACCACCACTGAGCAGATCCTCGACTTCGTCCGCGGCAGGTACCCCCAGGCGGAGATCGACGAGACGCAGGACATCTTCGCGCTGGGCTTCGTCAACTCGCTGTTCGCCATGGAGCTGGTGATGTTCGTGGAGAAGACGTTCGGCGTCACCATCCCGAACGAGGAGCTGCGCATCGACAACTTCCGCACCGCCAGTTCCATGGCCGAGCTCGTGGTCCGGCTCTCGCCGACCCTGGCCGTCGCGTGACGCTCACCGCACCGGCTCCGGCCCAGGTCGTCGACAGGCGCTCGGCGCGGGCGTTCGTCGACACCCACGTGGTGCCGTACGCGGACGACTACGACAGGAGCGGCCGTGTCCCCGAGGACCTGCTGCGGCAGGTGGCCGCGGCGGGTCTGTGGGCGCCGTTCCTGCCCCCGGAGTCGGGCGGGGCCGGGATGGACCTGGTCACGCTCGGCGAGGTGCACGAGGAGGTGGGCCGCGGCTGCTCCTCGCTGCGCAGCCTGCTCACCGTGCACACCATGGTCTCCTGGACGCTGCAGCGGTGGGGCACCCCCGAGCAGCGTGCGAGGTGGGCCCCAGGGCTGGTCGCCGGGGACGTGCTCGGCGCGTTCTGCCTGTCCGAGCCGGGTGCCGGCAGCGACACCTCGGGGATCACCACGGCCGCAGTCGAGGTCGGCGACGGCTGGATGCTCAACGGGGTCAAGAAGTGGACCACGGGCGGTCAGCGGGCGGACCTGTTCCTGGTGTTCGCCCGTACCGGCGGCAGCATCGGCGCGTTCCTCGTGCCGAGGGACGCGCCCGGCGTGCACGTCACGCCGATCGACGACATGCTGGGCACCCGCGCCTCCATGCTGGCCGAGATCACCTTCAGCGACGTCGAGCTCGGCCCGGACGCGCTGCTCGGGCCGAGCGGCTTCACGGCGGGCATGGTGCTGACCGGCACCCTGGACCTCGGCCGGTACAGCGTGGCCGCCGGCTCGATCGGCATCCTCCAGGCGTGCCTGGAGGCGTCGGTCTCCTACGCCGCCCAGCGGCGGGTCGGCGGCCGGCCGCTTTCGGAGCTGCCGCTGATCCAGGCCAAGCTCTCCGACATGGTCACCGACACCCGGGCGGCCCGGCTGCTGCTGGCCGAGGCCGGACGGCTGAAGGACGCGGGGGAGTCGGGCACGATCATGGCGACCTGGATCGCGAAGTACTTCGCCTCCACCGCCGCGGTCCGGCACGCCGCCGAGGCCGTGCAGATCCACGGCGCCAACGGGTGCAGCCCCGACTACCCCGTGGGGCGGTTCTACCGGGACGCCAAGGTCATGGAGATCATCGAGGGCAGCAACGAGATCCAGCGCATCACCATCGCAGGCCAGGCAGAGCGGGAGATGACGAGATGAGCGTGACCACCGAGCGCCAGGACTCCGGCCTCGCCCCGGCGCCGGAGAAACCGCGGCGGGGCCGCGTCAAGTGCATCGTGTGGGACCTGGACAACACCCTGTGGAACGGGGTGCTGCTGGAGGACGGCGAGGTCACCGTACGGCCGGCCGTCGTCGAGAGCATCCGCGACCTCGACCGCAAGGGCGTCCTGCACTCGATCGCGAGCAAGAACGACCACGAGACGGCGATGGCCAAGCTGACCGAGCTCGGGCTCGCGGACCTGTTCCTGTATCCGCAGATCAACTGGAACGCCAAGTCCGACTCCATCAAGAACATCGCCAAGGCGCTCAACCTCGGCATGGACGCCTTCGCGTTCGTCGACGACCAGGAGTTCGAGCGCGCCGAGGTGACGCACGAGCTGCCCGAGGTGATCTGCGTCGACGTCCTGGAGCTGGACGAGGCGCTGGCCAGGCCCGAGTTCCGGCCCCGGTTCGTCACCGACGAGTCGGCGCGGCGGCGCGAGATGTACCAGGGCCAGCTCGCCAGGGACGAGCTGGAGGGCACCTTCGTCGGCACCAACGAGGAGTTCCTCGCCGGCCTGGAGATGGCCTTCACCATCGCCCCGGCCCGCCGCGAGGACCTGCAGCGGGCCGAGGAGCTGACCGTCCGCACCAACCAGCTCAACTCCACCGGGCGCACCTACTCCTACGAGGAGCTGGACGCCCTGCGCGAGTCCCCCGACCACCTGCTGCTGGTCGCCTCGCTCACCGACAGGTTCGGCAGTTACGGCAAGATCGGGCTGGCCCTGGTCGAGAAGCGGCAGGACGTCTGGTGGCTGCGCATGATGCTCATGTCGTGCCGGGTGATGTCGCGCGGCGTCGGCATGGTGATGCTCAACCACATCCTGCGCGAGGCCGCGCAGGCCGGTGCGGCGGTGCGGGCCGACTTCGTGGAGACCGGCCGCAACCGGATGATGCAGGTGACCTACGCCTTCGCCGGTTTCCGCGAGGTGAGCAGGGAGGGTGCCCAGGTGGTGCTGGAGGCCGACCTGAGCCAGGTGCAGCCGCCGCCCCCGTACGTCCGGTTGGAGATCGAGCGATGACCGTCGCCGTCAGTGACGACGTGCTGTCGCGGTGGCTGCCGTTCCGCGCCCTCACCGGCGCGGAGCCCGGCGCGCTGCCGCTGTACTGCCTGCCGCACGCGGGCGGCGCCGCCTCGGCGTTCCGCATGTGGCAGGGCAAGCTGCCCGGCGTGGCCGTGCAGCCGGTGCAGCCGCCGGGCCGGGAGTCCAGGCACCGGGAGCCGCCGTACGAACGCATGCCGCGGCTGGCCTCCGACCTGGCCGACGCCGTGCTCGCGGACGTGGAGACGTCCGCGGCCGGCCGCAGGTACGCCATGTACGGCCACAGCCTCGGCGCGCTCGTCGCGTTCGAGGTGGTCCGCGAGGTCAGGCGGCGCGGCGGCCCCCAGCCCGTGCACCTGTTCGTCTCCGGCTCCGACGCCCCGCACGTCACCTACGAGGACGGGCCCATGGTCCGGAAGATGAACCGGGACGAGGTGGTGGAGCTGCTGCGCAGGCTGGGCGGCACGCCCGAGTGGCTGCTGGCCGACCCGGAGGCGCTGGAGATGATCCTGCCCGCCGTACGGGCCGACTTCACCGTCAAGGAAACCTACCTCTACCAGGACGAGCCCCCGCTCGACCTGCCGATCTCGGCGCTGCCCAGCAGGTCCGACCCGCGCGTCACGCTCGCGAAGGCGGACGGGTGGCGGGAGCAGACCAGCGGGAACTTCGCGCGGCACCTGTTCGACGGGGGCCACTTCGCCGTCTTCGAGCAGGCGCCGCGCACCCACCGGATCGTGGCGGAGGCGCTGCGGCCGTGGGTGTGAAGCCGCCCGGGACCGTGCGGGTCTGGCGGGTGCACCTGGACCGGCCCGAGCGGCCGGGCTGGTGGAGCTGCCTGTCCGACGCCGAGCGGGAGCGGGCGCGGGCCCTGGCAGGCCCGCTCGACCGGAGCCGTTACGTGGTGGCGCACGCCGCCCTGCGCTCCGTGCTCGGGCGGGCCTGCGGCATGCCCGCCGGGCAGCTCCGCCTCACCACCGACCCGTCGGGCCGCCCCTGCCTGGACCTGGGCGAGGGGCGGCCCGCGCCCGACTTCAACCTGTCGCACTCCGACGCCTGGGCCCTGGTCGCGGTCGCTCCCGAGGGGACGCGGGTGGGCGTGGACGTCGAGCGCGTCCGCGCCGACCTCGACCACCTGGCGCTGGCCCGGCACCTGTACCAGCCGGAGGAGGTGGCCCGGCTGCTCGCCGCCGGCCCCGGCGCGGACCTGGCGGAGTACTTCCGCCTGTGGACCGCCAAGGAGGCGTTCGTGAAGGCCACCGGCGCGGGCCTGGGCGGCCTCCGCGACGTCCTGGTCCGCGTACGCGAAGACGCCGGCGTACGCGAAGACGCCGGCGCACGCGAAGACGCCGACGCACGGGAAGGCGTCCGCGCAGGCGAAGAGGTCCGCGCACGCGGAGGGAGCGCGACCTCCGTCCGGTCGCGCTCCCTCCGTGGTCCCGTCCGCTGGCTCGACGTCGCCCCCGGCTACGCCGCCGCGGTGGTCACGATCGCTTCGACACCGGCACCACGTACCGGCTGAACACCAGGTCCCGCAGGACGTCGTCGCCGCCCTCCACGATCGACACGTACCGCATGTCGCGCAGCAGCTTGCCGATGACCATCTCGTGCGTGTAGCCGATCCCGCCGAACATCTCCGACGCCGTCGAGGCGATCTGCCAGCCCGTCTGCCCGCAGAACATCTTCGTGGTCAGCGCCTGCTTCAGCGTGCCCACGCGCAGGAACTCCTCGCCGGCGTCCGGCCGCGCCGCGATCTCGTCGTACGCCCGCGCCGCCGCCAGGCACTGGTTGGCCATCACCTCGATCTGCATCTCGAACTGGCCCAGCCGGCCGGCGAAGACCGAGTTGGCCGTCAGCGGCGCCCCCTTGACCGACTTGGACTTGGCGTACTCCATGCACACGTCACGCACGCGCCGGGCGATGCCCAGCGCGGTCGTGGCGATGAGGACGCGGCTGGCGTTCAGCCCCACCTCCAGCAGGCGCAGGCCGTTGCCGCGCAGCACGTTCCCGGCCGGGACGCGCACGCCGGACAGGGAGACCTGGTAGGTCGCCGACGAGCGCAGCCCGATGACGTCCCACCGCTTCTCCACCGTGACGCCCGGCGTGTCGCGCGGCACCAGGACGGCCAGGTACCCCGACGAGTCCTCCTGGGCGCGCGCGATCACGACGATGAAGCGGGCGAAGCCGGTGTTGGTGGAGAACGCCTTCTGACCGTCGAGCACCACCGTGTCGCCCTCGCGCCGCGCCGTGGTGGTGATCCTGGCCAGCTCGCTGCCGGCCGCGTGCTCGCTGCCCAGCGTGGAGCAGAAGGCGTTCTCGGCCACGAGCGGGCCGAGGTGGCGCTCCTTCAGCTCCTCGCTCCCGTACCAGGAGACCATGCTCGTCGCCAGCACGGGGATGAACAGCGTGAACGCCGCGCCGGCGTCGGCGTAGGCCAGCTCGGCCGTGATGCGCACGCTCTCCTCCAGCCCCATGCCGAGGCCGCCGAACTCCTTGGGCATCCACCAGTTCGCCAGGCCGGTGTCGGCGAAGCGCCGGTAGAGCGGGAGCGGCGCCTCGGCCAGCGAGTCCAGGTACGGCTCCTTGCCCAGCAGCTCGCGCCGGGCGAAGCCCTGCACGGTCCGCAGGTACTCGGGCTGCTTCATGTGCGGTTACTCCTCCTCGTCGCGGGCGTCGAGCAACTCGGCGAGCTGGCGGACCGTGGGGCACTCCAGCAGGCCGGTCACCGGCACCGACGCGGCCAGCGTCTTGCGGATCCTGGTGGTGAGCTCGATCGCCAGCAGCGAGTGGCCGCCGAGCTCGAAGAAGTTGTCCAGCGCCCCGATGGGGTCGATGCCGAGCACCCTGGACCAGATCTCGGCGAGCGTGGCCTCGGTGCCCTCGCTCGGCTCCACGTACGGGTTGTTCAGCTCCGGCCGCGGATGGCGCTCGCGGTCGTCGTAGTCGTCGTCGCTCTCGTGGATGTCGCCGGTGACCCACTGCGCGATCCGGGAGTCCAGCGAGCCGGTCGAGATCACCAGGTGCCCGACGCGGTCGGCCGCCGACAGCGCCCGCTCGAAGACGTCCACGCCCTCGGCCGGGGCCATCGCGAAGTCCACCACCGCGCCGCTGTGCCCGGCCACCCGGTCGGGGTCGATGTTCCAGGTGTCCCAGTCCACGGTGACCCAGCGGCCGGCGCCCGCCGTGCGGGCCACGCGGATGTAGGCGTCCAGGGCGGCGTTGGCCGCCGCGTACGGCCCCAGCGTCATGCCGCCGAGCACCGCGGCGATCGACGACAGCGTGACCCGCCGGTCCGGGCACCACTCGCCGAGCACCTTCTGCAGCACGTGGAAGCCGGTCACCTTGGCCGCGAAGTGCGCCTCGCACTGGGGGCGGTCCATCAGGTGCGCGAAGTTGAAGTACGCGCCGTCCTGCACGCCCGCGCCGTGCACCACCACGTCGATGCTGCCGAAGCGGTCGACCGCGGCGGTCACCACGGCCCGCATCTGCTCCTCGTCGGCCACGTCCGCCGACAGGGCCAGCACCGTGGCGCCCCGGTTCTCCAGGTCCCTGATGTTGGCGATGTGCCGGGCCGTGCGCTCGCCGCCGGCCGGCGGGGCGGCGAGGTAGGCGTCCCACTCCTCCCGGGGCGGCAGCGGGGAACGCGCGGTGAGGACCAGGCGGCAGCCGTAGGCGTCGGCCAGGTGCCGGGACAGGACGAGGCCGACGTCGCCGAGGCCGCCGGTGATGAGCACCGTGTCGCCGTCGCGGATCGGCCGCTGCTCCGGCTCCAGCTCCGCCACCGGGTACGGCTCGTACCGGCGCAGCCAGGCCTCGCCCGCGCGGATCGCCATCGGGCCCTCGTGCTTGCAGACCGACGCCGCCAGCACCTGCTCGGCCAGGGCGGCCGCCTCTCCGGCGGTGTCCACGTCGATGGTGCGGCAGCGCAGCCGCGGGTTCTCCTGCTGGAGGGAGGGCGCCAGGGCCGCCAGCGTGGCGTGCTCGGGATGCCGCAGGTCGGCCCCCGCCACGCTCACCGCCTGCGACGTGAGCAGGACCAGCTCGGCCCTGGGCGCCGAGCCGGTGTTGTCCACCAGCTCCCTGGACAGCGCCAGCGCGGAGTAGAAGCCGCGGGACTGCTCGGCGGTGAAGTGCGCCACGGGGTCGGCGCCGGCGCCGGGGCCGGGCTCGGGAGAGGCCAGGCTGAGCCCGTGCACGATCGAGCGCGGCATGGTCACCAGCGAGAACATCAGCTCGGCGATGTCGTCGGGCTTGTGCGCCCGGATCACGAAGTCGCCGGTGTCCTCCTCGGCGTACTCGTCGCCGCAGCGCACGGCGGTCACCTCGGCGCCGGCCCGGGTGAGCCGGTCCACCAGCGCCTCGCCGCGCTCGTCGGCGGCGAACACCAGCCACGGGCCGGCCTCGCGCAGCCGCTCGTCCAGGCCGGCGACGGGCAGCGGGTGCTGCCGCCAGGCCGGCAGGTGGGTCCACCGCGAGCGGTCGAAGGTCTTGCCCTCGCTCACCTGCCCCTGCGCCTGCGGCGGGGCGGCCTTGACCCAGAACCTGCGCCGCTGGAACGGGTAGGTGGGCAGCTCGACCCGGCGTCCCCGGCCGCCGTGCAGCGCCGCCCAGTCGGGCGCGCTGCCGGCCAGCCACAGCCGGGCCAGCGTCGCCAGCAGCCATTCGGCCGCCGTGGCGTCCTCCTCCGGCGCGACCACGACCTCCTCGGCGGGGTCGGTGGTCTCCTCGCGCAGCACGCGGACGCCGATCTCGCCCAGGCCGTCGGCCAGCGCCGCCAGCGCCGCCGCACGGGACGATCCCGACGCGGGCGCGGTGCCGTGGCCCAGGACGCCCGCGACCGCCGCGTGCAGCTCCGCCCACCAGGTCGCGGGCGGTTCGGCGTCCGGTACGGCCAGCCGTACCTTGGGGTTGCGCCGCTGGGTCTTGCCGTCGATCCAGCGGGACGGGTCGCCCAGGGCCGCCACGGCGTCGTCGCGGTCGCGGCAGACCACGGCCCGCCGCAGGGCGAAGCCGCCACGCGAGATCTGGAGGGTGTAGGCCACGTCGGCGAGGTCGTCGTCCCGCCCCTCGGACAGGTGATCGCGCAGCCGCTCGGTCACCTCGCTCAGCGCCTGGTCGTCCCCGGCGGAGAGGACCAGCAGGTGCGGGCCGGGCCGCCCGGACCGCTGCGGCCGCGGCGGCGCCTGTTCCAGCACGACGTGCGCGTTCGTGCCGCCGAGCCCGAAGGAGCTGACGCCGGCCCGCCGCGGGTTCGGGCCCGCCGCCCAGGGCTGGTGCTCGGCCAGGACCGTGAACCGGTCGTGCGCGGTGGCCAGCGCGGGGTTGGGCGTCTCGTAGTCGGGCGTGCCGGGCAGCAGCTCGTGCTTGAGCACCATCGCGGCCCGCATCAGCCCGGTGACGCCGGAGGCGCGGTCGAGGTGGCCCAGGCTCGGCTTCAGCGAGCCCAGCACGCACGGCGTCTCCCGGGGCTGGGCGAACACCCGGTTCATGGCCGCCAGCTCGATCGAGTCGCCCAGCATGGTGCCGGTCGCGTGGCACTCGACGTAGCCGACGGTGTCGGGCTTGACCCCGGCCACCCCCAGCGCCGACTCGATAACGTCGGCCTGGCCGTCCACCCCCGGCGCGGTGTACCCGGCGCGCAGGCGGCCGTCGTTGTTGGCCGCCGAGCCCAGGATGACCGCGTGGATGATGTCGCCGTCCTCGATCGCGTCCGACATGCGCTTGAGGGCCACGACGCCGGCCCCGCTGCCCATCACCGTGCCGCCGGCCTCGGCGTCGAAGCTGCGCACCCGGCCGTCGGGCGACATGATGCCGCCCTGCTCGTACAGGTAGCCGGAGGGCTGGGGAAGCGGGGTGAACGCGCCGCCGGCCAGCGCGATGTCGCACTCGTACGTCAGCAGGCTCTGGCAGGCCAGGTGCACGGAGACCAGCGAGGTCGAGCAGAACGTCTGCACCGACACCGCGGGCCCGCGCAGCCCCAGCTTGTACGACACCAGCGAGGCCAGCGAGTCGCGCTCGTTGCCCACGGCCATCAGCAGCGCGCCGCCCGGCTGGTTGCCGAGGTGCTGCAGGTTCTGCACGATGTAGTCCGGGAACCCGCAGCCGCCGAAGACCGCCACCTGGCCGGGCACGTCGGTCGGGCAGTATCCGGCGCCCTCCAGCGCCTCCCACGAGCACTCCAGGAACAGCCGGTGCTGCGGGTCCATCGTCTCGGCCTCGCGCGGGTTGATCCCGAACACGGTCGCGTCGAAACGGTCGAGCCCGTCGAGCGGGCCGCCGACGCGCACGTAGCGCGGGTCGGCCAGCGTGCCGGGGTCGACCCCGGACTCCCGCAGTTCCTCGTCGGTGATGGTCCGCAGGCCCTTGATCCCGGCCAGCAGGTTGCTCCACAGCTCGGCGGGGCTCCCCGCGCCGGGGAAGCGCCCGGACATGCCGATCAGCGCGACCGCGGAGTCGTAGTCGGTTCCGGTCATGACGTCCTTCCGCTCCTGAGCATGTTGCGTCGCTGGGCGATGCGGGACCGCTGTTGCTCCCGGGCCTCGCTCGACGGCTCGCCCGCGTCCTGGTCGGCCTTGGCCGCCTCGGCGAGCGAGGCGATCGTGGGCGCCTGGTAGAGGATGTGCGGTGGCAGGTAGGACAGCTCCAGCGCCCTCCTGACCTCTGCGATGATCTCCATGCCGAGCAGCGAGTTGCCGCCCAGCTCGAAGAAGTTGTCGTGCACGCCGACCTGTTCCAGGCCCAGCGCCTCGGCCCACACCCCGGCGATGGTCTCCTCCGCCGGCGACTGCGGCTCGACGTAGGCGGTGGACAGGTCCGGCCGGGGGTGCCGCCCGAACGCGTCGCGGATCTTCTTCACCGTGGCCTGGTGGCTCTCGATCGACGACTTGCGGCTCATCGCCACCAGCGGCGCGAAGTCCTGCGTGGAGGCCACGACGTGCCGCTCGCCGCTGGCCAGCGCCCGCAGCAGCGTCTGCCAGCCCTGGTCGAAGGTGAGCCCGAAGTTCTCCCGGTACCAGGCGAAGTACTGCTTGGAGCCCTCGTCGTAGTTCTCCAGGCCCTCCGTCCAGCCGTTCCAGGTCCACTCGCACCAGTCGACCGAGGTGACCGTGACGCCGGGCAGCTCGTCGGCCAGCGCGAAGGAGTCCAGGAAGGCGTTGGCCGCGCAGTAGTCGACCTGGCCGGCGCCGCCGCCGGTCGCGGAGGTGGTGGAGGAGTACAGCGCCAGGAAGTCCACCGGCGTCTCGCGCAGCGCCTCGGCCAGGGCGAGCGTGCCCCGCACCTTCGGCGCCAGCACCCGGTCCATGTCGGCGATGGTCTTGAACTGCATGAGCCCGACCGCGGGCACGCCGGCGCAGTGCAGCACGCCGTTCAGCTCGCCGAAGCGCTCGATCGCGGCGGCCACGGCACGGCGGGTGTCCTCGGGCTTGGAGACGTCCCCGGCCACGGTGACGACCTCGATGCCCGCGGCCTCCAGGCGGCGCAGCCCTTCCAGCCGCCGGCGCACCTCGGGGGCCGCGGTCTCGGAGGCCAGGATCGAGGCCCACTGCTCGCGCGGCGGCACGGGCGTGCGGCCGAGCAGCACCAGCCGGGCCCGGTAGTGCTCGGCCAGCCGCTCGGCCATGGCCAGCCCGATGCCGCCCAGCCCGCCGGTCACCAGGTAGACGCCGCCCTTGCGCACCTCGGCGGCGGGCGTGCGGGCCTCGATGACGGAGGCGTCGAGCACCTCGTAGTCGGGGATCCAGCGCTGCCCGCCGCGCAGGCCGACCACCTGGTCGGCCGGTTCGGCGCGCAGCTCGGCCAGCAGGGCCTGCGCCGAGCCCACCCCGTCCACGTCGATCAGCCGGGTCTTGACCCTCGGGTACTCCACGGGGATCAGCCGGGTCGGGCCGAGCAGGGTGCCGAGCGCGGCCTGGACGCGGTCGCCCGGGTGCACCCGGTGGCCGCCCGAGGTGACGATGTCCAGTGCCCAGCTCGGCAGCCCCAGGTCACCGGCGGCGCGGGCGAGGCCGACCAGCGTGTGCAGGCCGCGCTGCAGGCTCTCCTCGATGGGGCCGCCCTCGGCCGACCACAGGTGCACGACCCGGTCGGGCTCCCAGCGGCGCTGGTTCAGCTCCCGCATGGCCGCGAGGGAGTCCTCGGGCGAGCCGGGCCGCACGCGCAGGATGTCGGGGCCGGCGGAGAACCGGTCGCCCGGCCGGACCACGACCACGTCCTTGCCCGTGGCCGCCAGGTGCGCCAGCAGGGGCGCGGCCAGCTCGTCGGCGAGCCCCGCGTCGGTGTAGACCAGCCAGCGCTCGCCCTCCTCCGCGCGGGCCGGCCTGATCGTGGTCTGGCGCCAGACCTGCGTGTGGATCCAGCGGGTGTCGGGCAGCCGCGGGTAGGCCTTGGCGATGCTCGTCGGGTCGCTCTCGTCGTACGCGGCCGCGCCGCCGCCGCTGCCGAACGCGCTCTCGTCGATCTCCAGCCAGTACTCCTGGCGCTCGAACGGATACGTCGGCAGCGGCACGCGCCCCGGCCGCCAGCCGGCGTCCTCGTGCAGCGCGTCCCAGTCCACCGGCACCCCGGTCAGCCACAGCTTCCCGACGGCGGTCGCCAGGGTCGCCCCCGCGTCCTGCGTGTCGTTCGCGGCGGGCAGCGTGGTCACGATGAGCGGCCACTGGGCGCGGTCGCAGGCCGGGTGCCCGCGGGTCAGCGCGCCCAGCGACTGTCCGGGCCCGATCTCGGCCAGCGCCAGGTCGGCCTGCCCGAGCAGGTGCCCGAGCCCCGCGCCGAACTCGACCGTCTCGCACATGTGGCGGGCCCAGTAGCCCGGGTCGGTCACCTCCTCGGCGGTGGCGGGCCGGCCGGTCACGTTGCTCAGGTACGGCAGCCGCGGCGGGTTCAGCGTGATGTTGTCGGCGATCCAGGAGGTCAGCTCCCCGGCCACCGGCGCCAGCATCCGGGAGTGGAAGGCGTGCGTGGTCTCCAGCCGCCGGTGCCCGATCCTGGACTCCAGCAGCAGCGCGGAGGCCCGCTCGACCGCGTCCGCCGGCCCGGCCAGCACCACCTGGGAGCCGGTGCGGACGGCCACGTCCAGGTCGCGGGTGAACACCTCGCCCAGCACCGCGCGCAGCCGCTTCTCGTCGGAGGAGACCGCCAGCATCGCGCCCTCGGGCTGGGAGGTGATGAGCTTGGCCCGGTAGGCCACCAGGCGCAGCGCGTCGGGCAGTGACAGCACGCCCGACAGGCAGGCGGCGACGTACTCGCCGAGGCTGTAGCCGATCATGATCTCGGGCTTCAGGCCCCACCGGATGAGCTGGCGCGCCAGCGCGTACTCGGCCACGAAGACGGCCGGCTGCACCAGGTGCGCGTCGGTCGTGGACCGCGGCGCGCCGGCCCCGGCCCGGCCCAGCAGCCTGGCCAGGTCGCCGCCGGCGTCCTCGTCCCGCTCGGCGGGCACGAAGACGTCGGAGAGCTGCCCCGGCTCGGTCAGCCCCAGCACGGCCAGGCACTCGTCCACGTCCGCGCGGAACCCCGGCTCGTCGGCGTAGAGGGCGGCCACCATCCCCGGGTACTGCTCGCCGACCCCCGCGATGAGGAAGCCGACCTTCCTGCCCACGGTCGCGTCCGCGCGTCCGAGCGATCCGGCGGGGTCGGCCAGCTTGGCCGCGGCGCCCTCCACCGAGTCGGCGACCACGATCTTGCGATGCCCGAACACCTTGCGCCCGGCCTGCAGCGTGTAGGCGACGTCGCCCAGGTCGTCGGACGAGTCCGCCAGGTGCCCGGCCAGCCGGGCGCACGCCTGCTCGGCCGCCTGCTGGGAGCGGGCCGAGACCGGCAGGATCTGCCAGCGGCGCGACCGGGTCGCGCGCGGCGCGGGCGCCGGCGCCTCGGTGACGATGACGTGCGCGTTGGTGCCGCCCATGCCCAGCGAGCTGATCCCCGCGATGCGCGGCCGGTCCAACGCGCGCGGCCACGGGACGGGCTCGGCGCTGACGCGGAAGGGGCTGTTGTCGAAGTCGATCTCCGGGTTGGGGGAGCGGTAGTGCAGCGTGCCCGGGATCAGGTCGTGGCGCAGCGACTGGATGACCTTGATCAGGCCGGTGACGCCGGAGGCGCGGTCGAGATGGCCCACGTTGGGCTTGATCGAGCCGAGCACGCAGTACTGCTTGCGCTCGGTCGCCCCGAAGGCGCGGGTCAGCGCGGCCACCTCCATCGGGTCGCCGACCTCGGTGGCGGTGCCGTGCGCCTCGACGTACGAGATGTCGGCCGGGTCCACGCCCGCGCGGGCGAGGGCCGAGGAGACGCAGCGGCGCTGGCCGTCGATGCTGGGCGCCAGGTAGCTGAACTTCATCGCGCCGTCGTTGTTGATGGCCGAGGCCCGGATGACGGCCAGCACGGTGTCCCGGTCCGCCACCGCGTCCTTCAGCCGCTTCAGCGCGACCACGGCCGCGCCGTCGCCGAACATGCTGCCCCGGCCCTCGGCGTCGAAGGTCCGCACGTGCCCGTCGGGCGACTCCTGGCCGCCCTCCTCCCACAGGTAGCCCACGCGGTCGGGGATGCGTACCGACACGCCGCCGGCCAGCGCCATGTCGCACTCGCCGCGCCGCAGGCTCTCGCTGGCCAGGTGGACCGCGACCAGCGAGGTCGAGCAGAAGGTCTGCACCGACACGCTGGGGCCGTTCAGGTCGAAGCGGAAGGAGACGTTCGTGGCCAGCGCGTCCTTGTCGTTGCCGATCATCAGGGCGGAGGTGTCGATGCCCATCTGGAACGCCATGAGCCGGGTCAGCAGGTAACCGCTGATGTTCATCCCGGCGAACACGCCGACGCTGCCCCGGCCCTCCGGCGCCGCGTACCCGGCGGACTCCAGGACCTCCCACACGCACTCCAGGAAGATCCGCTGCTGCGGGTCGGCCAGGGTGGCCTCGCGCGGGTTGTAGCCGAAGAACCCGGCGTCGAAGCCGCGGATGTCGTCGAGGATCGGCCTCGAGCGCACGTAGTTGGGCTGCTGGAACGTCGCGGGGGAGACGCCCGCGGCGAGCAGCTCGTCGTCGGTGAACCGGGTGAAGGACTCCACCCCGTTGCTGATGTTGTGCCAGAACCTCTGGACGTCGGCCGCGCCCGGGAACCGACCGGCCATGCCGATGATCGCGACATCGGCGTCGCCCGGTGAATGGTGCTGATCCATCTCCATGCCCTTCTTCGCGGAAGTCGCTCTCACAGCAGTCCGTCCCGTCCCCAGCCGCGCGTCAGCCGGCGGGCCGCGAACAGGCCCGCCAGCAGGCCGATCGCCAGCAGGATGGCGGCGGGCAGCAGGATCGCCGCCGCGTCCCCGCGTACCGCGGCCTGCATCATGGTCAGCGCCCAGTAGCCGGGGGAGACGTGCGCGGCCGTCTGAGCCCAGTCGGGCATCAGGCTCAGCGGCACCAGCGCCCCGCCCAGGGAGCTGAGGGTGAGCGCGCCCACGTCGGAGATCACGCTGAGCTCGCCGTGGCTGCGGACCAGCGTGGCCAGCGCCGCGCCGATCGCCAGCAGGGCGAACGCCCAGATCGCGATGGACAGGAGGACCAGGCTCGGGGCGGGGGGCACGGGCAGCCCGATGGCCAGGCAGCCGTACACCACGAGGATCGCCTGCTGGGCGATCATCACCACGAACAGCGGCAGGGTCTTGCCGACCAGCAGCTCGAACGCCGGCGCCTTGCTCACCCGCAGCCGGTCCCAGGTGCGCCAGGTGCGCTCGGACAGGATCGAGTTGCCCGCCAGGGAGATCGCGAACACGGAGAACATGACCATCAGGCCGGTGGCGACCTGGGTGGCGCCTCCGTCCAGGGCCCTGACGTACAGGGGCTTCAGCACCAGCATGAGGACCATCGGCATGGCGACATAGCTGATCATCTGCCCCGGGTCGCGCAAGCGGATGATCAGGTTGTGCCTGGCCAGGGCGGAGATCCGGTAGACGGCGTCGAGCACGCCGAGCCCGCGTGGCGCGGAGTCAAGAAGCATCGGTGACCGCCAGGGATCGATAGAGGTCGTCCAGGGACGGGTTGCGCACGTCCACCGAGGTGACCGGACGGTTCACCCGGTGGAGCAGGTCGATCAGGGCCGCCGCCGGGTCGGAGGCGGAGACCGAGATCTGCTCCTCGTTGTCCAGCGTGACCCGCACCTCGCCCGGCAGGTCCCTCAGCAGTTCGTCGCTGGGCCCCCTGGCGATGATCCGGCCGTCGCGGGCGACCGCGATCGTGGCCTGGAGCTCGGTGAGCTCGGGCAGGTAGTGGGTGGTGTAGACGACGGCCGCGCCCTCTCCGGCGCGCTGCTTGACCACGTCCAGCATCGCCTGCCTGGTCTCCAGGTCGGCGCCCGCCGTGGGCTCGTCGAGCAGCAGGAGCGCGGGCCGGTGCACCAGCGCGCTGGCCGCCTGGGTACGGCGCTGCTGGCCGCCCGAGAGCTTGCCCGTCCTCCTGTCCATGATCTCGTTGAGCCGCAGCACGGCCGCCAGGTCCTCGATGGCCGCGCTGAGCGCGGTCCGTCTCAGCCCGGCCAGCTTGCCGTAGAGCACAAGGTGCTCGCGTACGGTGATGGAGGGGTACAGCGCGATGTGCTGGGGCGCGACGCCCACCTCACCGCGTGTGGCGGAAGGGGGTCTGCCGTCGATGCTCACCTTTCCGCTGTCCGGGCGGATCAGATGGGACACGATCTCCACGAAGGTCGTCTTCCCCGCGCCGTTGTGGCCTAGGAGCCCGACGATCTCACCGGACGCCACGCTCAGAGTGAATCCGTCGAGGGCCTGGACCGTGCCGTACCGCTTGACGAGATCGGTTGCCACCAGCAACGTGTCACCTCCCCATATTTAATGGAATTGTGGGTGAGTGCGGTTGTAGCCATATTGGCGGGATGAAGGCCGGAAATAACGGGGAAGCTGGTGGCAGGTAGTTGCCGGAAAAACCGGCCAGCGGCCTGATATATCCGTACACCGAGTTGACAACCTAGCCTGACCGATATGCAGGTTGGTTCGTTGATCGCAGCCGGTTGCGACTGCGAGATTCTCGAGGCCGGCGCCGGCCGGGTCGTCCGGCGCGCCCGCGACGGCCGCAGCCTCGAACGTGAGGCCGCCGTCATGCGCCACGCCCGGCGCCAGGGCTTCCCCGCCCCCAAGGTCTTCGACGCCGACGGCCCCGACATCCTCATGGAGCGCGTCGACGGCCCGAGCCTGATGGAGGAGATGGTCCGCGACCCCGGGCGGGCTCCGGAGCACGGCCGCCTCCTGGCGTCCCTCCTGAGCAGGCTCGGCGCCGTACGGGCCCCCGGCTGGCTGCAGGCCGCGGACGGCTGCCCCGGCAACCGCCTGCTGCACCTGGACCTCCACCCCGCCAACGTGCTCCTGACCGGGGACGGCCCCCGGGTGATCGACTGGGCGAACGCGGCGCGGGGCGCGGCGGGCGCGGACGTCGCCTGCACCTGGCTGGTCCTGGCCACCGTTCCCGTCGGCCCGGAGATCGAGGAGGGCCGGGCGGCGATGCTCGCGGCGTTCCTGGGCGACATCGACACCGGGGCGGCCCGGCCGTACCTTCCGGCCATTGCCGCGCGCCGCCGCGCGGACCGCAACATCACCGCCGAGGAAAAGGCGGAGATAACCCATTTCCTCGCCCGGGAAACCCCTCCTTCCTGACCCCTGATAAACCCCTGCACTTCCCCAACAAGTCGGGTGTTCTTCCACCCGGAGGTTGACATGGACGAGCACCGCGACGTACGGGCATCCGACAAGGATCGCGACGCGGCCGCCGAGCGGCTGCGCCTGGCCGTGGAGGAGGGCTGCCTCGACTTCAGGGAGTTCGACGACCGCGTGGGCAGGGCCTACGGGTCGGTGACCCGTGGCGAACTCGCCGACCTGGTCGCCGACCTCCCCGCGCGGCGCCGCCCGAGCCCGTCACCCGCGCCGTCCGGCACCCCCCGCTGGCTGAAGGCGGTGTGGGCCGGGTGGGCCGTGCTCCTCGCGGTCAACGTCGTGGTCTGGGCGGCGGTGAGCGTGGCCGAGGGCTGCCCGATGGACTTCTGGCCCAAGGGGCTGCTCCCACCGGGGCTCATCCTGGCTATCGTGACGGCGGGCACCGTTCGCAGAAGACGAGACGCGACAGCCGAAGGGTCGTGACCATGCCGTCAACCCCTGCCAGCACCTCCTCCAGCGCCTCCTCCAGCGCCTCCTCCAGCGCCTCCTCCAGCGCCTCCTCCAGCGCCTCCTCCAGCGCCTCCTCCAGCGATTCCGGGCGGCGGGCGGAGCTCGACGCCGTCCGGGTGCTGGTGGTGGTCGGGCTGGTGTTCTTCCACTCGGCGCTGGTGTTCGGCGCCCACGACGACTTCTACGTGAAGAACGCCGAGACCACCGACGTCACCCTGGTCGTCGCCGCCGTCGGCGTGCTGTGGGCGATGCCGCTGCTCTTCTTCCTGGCGGGCCTGGGCGCCTGGCACTCCCTGCGCCGCCGCAGCACCGGCGCGTTCGTCGTCGAACGCCTGCGCCGCCTCGGGGTGCCGCTGCTGTTCGGGACGCTCGTCCTCGTACCGGTTCCGCAGTGGTTACGCCTGCGCGCCGACCCCGCCCACCAGGAGTCGTACCTCGAGTTCCTGCCCCGCTTCTTCCGGATCGACCTGGAGCCGGGCAAGTTCCCCTTCGTCCTCCAGGGCGAGTTCTTCGAGACCGGCCACCTGTGGTTCCTGGTGCTGCTGCTCACCTTCTCCCTGCTGCTGGCCCCCGCCACGCACGGGTTCCGCTCGCCCGCGAACCGCGACCGGGTGGCGCGGCTGCGCGACCGCATGGCCGCGTTCGCGGAGCGGCGACGCGGCGCCACCCTCCTGCCCGCCGTGCCGCTGGCGGTGTGGTGCGCGCTGGCGGGGCTGGAGGAGGAGTACGGGGGCTGGCACCGCTGGGCGTACCTGCTCTTCTATCTCTTCGGTTTCGTCTTCGCCACCGACGACCGCTTCAGGGCCGCCGCCCGCCGCGACGCCCGCCTGATCGTGCTCGCCGGGCTGCTGTTCTGCCTGGTCGGCGTGCCCGCGATGCTCCTGGCCGGAGACGCCGCCTTCACCGGGCCGGCGCCTCTCGCGATGGCCGGCAGGTCGTTGTTCGGCGCGGCCGGATGGTGCTGGCTGATGGCGATCATCGGCCTCCTCGACCGGGTCCGCCCCGCCCGCCCCCGGACCGGCGGGCGCGAGCCGCGGCGCTGGTACGCCTACCTGTCCGAGGCCGTGCTGCCGCTCTACATCCTGCACCAGCCGATCGTGGTCGCGGTCGCCTACGGCGTCGTCCGGTGGGACGCCCCGATCGCCGTCAAGTTCACGGTCATCGTCATGGCGTCGTTCGCCCTGCTGGCCCTCGCCTACGACCTCCTGGTCCGGCGCACCGGCGTCACCCGCTTCCTGTTCGGCCTGCGCCCCGCCCCCCGGGCCGCGCGTGACCAGGTGGATCAGGGCTAGCCGGGGGCCGGCCGGGCGAGGTGGGCCCGGATGCTCTCGACGTCGACCCCCTTCTCCTCGGTCCGGTCGATGCCGAGGGCGGTCATGATGTTCAGGGCCTGGGTCCAGTGGTGCCGGGCCTGGGCGGGCCGGCCGAGCGCGGCATGGGCGTGGGCGAGGCCGTCGTGTGCGCGGGCCTGATCGCTCGACTGGCCCAGGGCCGAGGCCAGGTCGAGGGCCTGGTGATGGCTTTCGAGCGCCTCGGCGGCGTGCCCGCGGTCGTGCTGCAGCCGGCCGGAGCCGTGGAGGGCTTCGAACTGCCAGTTGTCGTTGCCGACCTCGCGCGCCAGGTCGAGCGCCTGCCGGTAGTGGTCGAGGGCCTGCTCGTGCCGCCCCTGCATCCGGTACAGCTGGCCGAGCCCGTTGAGGTTGATCAGCTCGCCCAGCATGTGCCCGATGCCGCGGGCCAGGCTCAGGGCCTGCGAGAAGCACTCTTCGGCCGGCCCGTACCGACCGCGCTTCAGGTGGATGTGGCCCAGGCCCATCAGCGCCCGCGACTCACAGGTGCGGTGACCGACCGTCCTGGCGAGTTCGAGGGCTCGCGTGAGGTGCTCGGTGGCGGGCTCGTACTGTTCCATCAGCCGGTGCACCTGGCCGGAATCGATCAAGGAGTCCAGCTCGCCGATGCGGTGACCGATCGCCTGGGCGATGCCGAGCGCCTCCGTGAACGCCTCGGCGGCCGGTGCGAACTGGCCCTGGTACGCCCGGATCGTGCCCAGGCAGTGCAGCGCTCCCAGCTCGCCGGCCCGGTGGCCGGTGGAGCGGGCGATGTCCAGGGCCCGCACGATGTTCTCCGTCGCCGTCTCGTACTGGTTCTGCGCGCAACGGATCTCGCCCAGCCCCAGGAGGGCCTCCATCTCGCCCGGACGATCCCCGGTGGCGCGGGCCGCGGACAGCGCCTGCGTCTGCAGGGCCGCGCCTTCGGCGTACCGGCCGCGGACGCGCAGGCAGCGGTGCAAGGTGGCCGACAGGTGGCGGATGTGCGCGGGGAAGCCGTCGGCCGCAGCGTGCCGGGCGAGGGCGAGCAGGTTGGCCAGCTCCGCGTCCAGCCACGTCTCGGCGCTCGGCACGTCGGGCATGGACGCGGTGCCTGCCGGAGGGCGGGGCCGCATCTCCGCGTCGTAGGGGTAGAGGCGGTCCATCGCCGCCGAGGCGGCCCGGCTGCAGTGGTCCAGCAGCCGGGCCAGCGCGGCGCGCCGCTCGGTCTCGGGCTCCTCGTCGGCGGCCATCGCGGCGGCATGGGCGCGGATCAGGTCGTGCAGGCGGTAGCGGCCGATGACCGGCTCCTGCAGCAGATGAGCCTCGAGCAACCGATCCAGCAGCCGCACGGCCCGCCCCCTGCCGGTGTCCAGCAGCACGGCGACCGCCTCGGCCCCGATGTCCGGGCCGGCGTGCAGCCCCAGCAGCCGGTACGCGCGCCGCTCGTCGGCCGCCAGCTCCCGGTAGGACAGGTCGAGCGCGGCCGTGACGCTGCGCTGGCCCGCGTGCAGCTCGCTCAGCAGGCTCCGGTGCTGCTCCAGCCGCTCCAGCAGGTGGCTCACGCTCCAGGCCGGATGGGCCTTCAACCGGGCCGCGGCCAGCCGGATCGCCAGCGGCAGCAGCCCGCACCGCCGTACCACCTCGGCCAGCGACTCCCGTGGCACGCCCGCCACCCGCTCCGGCCCGGCGGTGCCGGCGAACAGCGCGATCGCGTCCGTGACCGGCAGGACGTCCACCGACACCGTACGGACACCGTCCAGGCCGACCAGCCGGCGCCGGCTCGTGATGAGCACCAGGCAGCCTCCCGCGCCCGGCAGCAGCGGCTCCACCTGCGCCTCGTCGGCGGCGTTGTCCAGCACGATCAGCATCCGGCGGCCGGCCAGCAGCGTGCGGTACAGAGCCGCCCGGTCGTCCACGTGCTGCGGGATGGACTCCCCCGGGACGCCCAGCAGCCCCAGCACCCGGGCGAGCGTGTCGGCCGGGTCGGCCGGGGCCAGGCCCTGGGTGTAGCCGTGCAGGTCGACGAACAGGTCACCGTCGGGGAAGCGGGCGGCCAGCTGGTGCGCGGCGTGCACGGCCAGCGCGGTCTTGCCGACCCCCGCCATGCCGTCGATGGCGGTGATCACCACCGTGGTCGCGTCGCCGGCCGCGTCCAGCAGGGCCATCTCCCGGGCCCGGCCGACGAACGCCACATCGGCCGGCAACTGCCGTGGCGTCGTGCGCGCCGGGCTCGGTCCCGGGATCTGCGGGACGCCGGTCGTGGCCTCGCTCAAAAGTGACATCTCGGCGGCGTCCAGGGCCAGCGCCGTACCCAGCAGCCGCAACGAGGTGCTGCGCGGCCGCCGCAGCTCACCCGACTCCAACCGGCGGACGGTACGGGCGGTGAGCCCCGACCGCTCCGCGAGCTGCTCCTGGGTCAGCAGCGCCCGCTCCCGCCAGCCCCGTAACAGAGCACCCAACGTGGGTTGCTCCGCGGAAGGACCCCCATCGCCACCGTCGTGTGCGCCTGACGGCATGAACACAACCCCCGCGTCCGCAGTCCGGATGAGACAGGAGAATATGCCACACATCTTCGAGAGTCACTGTCATCGCCGACACTCCAGCCGCGGGACACCGGCACCCTCACGGAAGAGTCAGCACGGCGGGCGAGGCCGGGGCGCACCGGCCGGCGGCGGCCTCCGGCCCGCACGGCGCGATCCGGGCCGCTTGCTAATAGGAAGATATCTTCCTATAGTTTTCGCCATGCCACGCCGCAAGCCCGGGACCCTGCTTCCGCTCGAGACCGAGATTCTCGACGCGGCGCTGTCGATGCTGAGCTCGGGGCAGGCCGCCTTCCACGGATTCGGTCTCGCCCAGACCATGCGCGAACAGAGCGGGTCACGTTCACTGACAGGACACGGAACCTTGTACAAAGCCCTGAGCCGGCTCGAGGAGTTCGGTCTGCTCACCTCCCGGTGGGAGGACACCGACGCGGTCGAAGGACGACCGCGCCGCCGACTTTACGAACTCACCGGGAAGGGGGCGCAGGTGGCCGAGCAGGCCCGGGCCGCCGCCCCCGGTCAGGCCCCCGGCCGCCTCCCGCGCATCGCCCCGGGGCCGGCATGACACCGGAGCGCATGGCCGGGCTGGTGGCCCGATGGGTGCGCCTCTACACGCGGGGCCTGCCCACCGCCGTCGCCCAGCGCCGGATCGACGAGATCGACGCCGACCTGTACGACCACGTCGCCCATGAGCGGGCCCACGGGACCAGCGACTGGCGCATCGCCGCCGGCATCGGGTCCCGGATGCTCCGCGGACTGGCCGCCGACGCCTCGTGGCGCGGCCGGCAGGCCAGGGCGGCCACCGACCACCCCCTGCCACCGGAGAAGGCGATGAAGAACCACAAGACCGCGTACCGATCCGGCGTCGGCGTCGCGATCGCGACGGCCCTGTTCCTGCTCTGGCTGATGGGCGCCGTCGGCGTGATCGGAACCGAAGGCGACCGCGCAGACCTGATGTACTTCGGGGTGCTCGCCGTCGGGGTCGTCGGCGCCGTCATCGCCCGCTTCCGCCCGTCCGGGATGGCACGCGCGTTGCTCGCCACGGCGTCCGCCCAGGCGCTGGTCGCCGTGATCGCGCTCATCGCCGGAAAACACCAGGCCCCGAACGCCTCCGTCGCCGAGATCGTCGTGCTGAACGGGATCTTCGTCGCGCTCTTCGTCGGATCGGCCTGGCTCTTCCGGCGCGCCGCGCAGCCTCCCGCGAACGCGGGGCCGCGGGCCTAGCCGGCGACGCGCCGCCCGCCTGCCACGCCCACCCCGCCTTTCGCTCCGGTTCGCCGGGCGAGCGGTCATGGGCGAACCGGGGCCGGGGCGTCACCTCGCCCCGGCCTGTCGTTCACGGCGCGGGAGCGGGGGAGACGTCGGTGGTCGGCTTGGGGTCTACGGACCAGCTCCGGCGGGCGTTGAGCGTGGCGGGCTCGAAACCGGCCAGCTTCTTGTAGCGCAGGGCGATCTCCTCCCGCTCGGCCAGCGGCATGACGTGCTCGATGTCGGTGAAACCCTGCGGGGCGCGCTCGTGGGCCAGCCGCAGGATGATCTCGGGGCCGTCCTTGCGGTTGGCCAGCACGACGTTGTTCGTGACCGGCCGGCGCTGGTCCTCGTAGAACTCCAGCCCCAGGTCGTTGGCCAGCGCGTACGCCAGGACGCGGGCGTCGATGACGGCCTGGGTGCCGCCGTTGGAGCCGGTCGGGTACATCGGGTGCGCCGCGTCGCCCATCAGCGTCACCGTCTCCGTCGACCAGCGCGGCAGCGGGTCACGGTCGACGAGCGGGTACTCGAACACCTGCTCCGCGCCCGCGATGAGTGCGGAGATGTCCAGCTCGCCGCAACGCCAGTCCGCCACGTGGGGGAGGACCTTCTCCACGCCGATGGGCCGGTTCCAGTCGCCCCGCGGCACGCCCTCGACGTCCGCCGTGCGCTGGATGGCCCAGTTGATCAGCTGGGTGCCGTCCCCGGCGGGTGGGGCGATGGGGTAGATGACGAGCTTCTGCGTGCCGTCACCGACCATGATCATGGACCTGCCGGTCATGAACGGTCTGGCGTACGTGGTGCCGCGCCACAGCACGTCGCCGCCCGGCAGCGGCTCGCCCTCGCCGGGGAACAGGGCCCGCCTGACGCTGGAGCGGATGCCGTCGGCGCCGATGAGCAGGTCCGCGTCGTGGCGGAGGCCGGTGACGGGGGAGCCGAGCACCACCGCCTCGGGGCCGAGGCGCTCGCGTACCGCCTCCAGCAGCATCAGCTGCAACCGGCCCCGATGGATCGAGTACTGGGGCCACCGGTAGCCCGCGTCCAGCCCGCGCGGCTCGGACCAGATCCGCTGCCCGCGGGGGGTGAGGAAGGTCAGGTCGGCGGTCGCCACGCCGATCGAGGCCAGGCGGTCGCCGAGACCGAGCTCGATGAGCTCGCGGACGGCGTGCGGGAGGATGTTGATGCCGACGCCGAGCGGGTGGATCTCCTCCACCGCTTCGTGGACGGTCACCTCGGTGATCCCGGCGGCGTGCAGGCTCAGGGCCGCCGTCAGCCCCGCGATGCCGGCGCCGGCGATGACCACGCGGCGGGTCGTCATGAGAGGCCTCCCCGGGAAATCGGTGAGGAGGCATCCGGTAAGGACGGGAAATCGAGCGGGCTGAGCCTGAGTCCGGGCATGAACGCTCCAGATGTGGAAGACGTATTGCGGGACACGTTCGACTTTCAGGTGCTGGAAGTCTATGAGATGGCCGCCGCTTCCGCTCTTCCCTGCCGTCAGTGCGGCTGGCGGAGCCCGTCGATGAGGAGCCCGACCAGGCGGCGGGCGTCGTAGCGGGCGTCGCTGTCGGCGCCGATGCACAGGTTCCCGACGCCGCGCATGAGCTCGTAGGCCTCTATGTCGGGGCGGATCTCGCCGGCGGCGGCCGCGGCCTCGAGCAGCTGGGTGCACACGGGGAGGAGGCGGTCGATGAAATAGGCGTGCAGCGCGTCGAAGCCGGCGTTGTCGGACTGCAGGACGGTGGCCAGCCCGTGCTTGGTGACCAGGAAGTCGACGAAGAGGTCGATCCATTGCGCCAGCGCGGCGTGCGGGGTGGCGCTGGTGGCCAGCAGGACGGGACCGGCCTCGGCGCAGGCCTCGATCTGGTGCCGGAAGACGGCGATGATGAGATCCGCTCGCGTCGGGAAGTGGCGGTAGATCGTGGCCGTCCCGACGCCGGCCTTGGCGGCGATGTCGCGGACCGGGGCCTCCACGCCCGAGGTGACGAAGATCGCGGCGGCCGCGTCGAGCAGGGCCTTCTTGTTGCGCTGGGCGTCCGCCCGCTTGGGCCGGGCCGTGCGCGCCGCGCTCTGGTCGCTGTCGTTCATCGTTCCCTCCGGTAGCGGAATTGCTAAACGGGACAGTGTCCCGTATTGTCGAAACCGGGACGAGGTTCCGCTTGGCTCATGATGTCAGAGCAGCGTGCCGACGGCCAACCACCCACGCCTTCACTCCCCACGGAGGAGACACAGTCATGCAGTACCGCACCTTGGGCCGCACCGGTGTGCAGGTCAGCTCCCTCGCGCTCGGCGCGATGAACTTCGGCGCGATCGGCCGTACCACCCAGGACGAGGCCACCGCCATCGTCGACGCCGCCCTCGAGGCCGGGATCAACCTCATCGACACGGCCGACTGGTACAGCGCCGGCGAGTCGGAGGAGATGGTCGGCAAGGCCATCGCCGGCCGCCGCGACGACATCGTGCTGGCCACGAAGGCCTGCATGCCCATGGGCGACGAGCCCAACCACCGGGGCAGCTCGCGCCGCTGGCTGGTCACCGAGCTGGACAACAGCCTGCGCCGCCTCGGCGTCGACCACGTCGACCTCTACCAGATCCACCGGTGGGACCCGAGCACCAGCGACGAGGAGACGCTGTCGGCGCTGACCGACCTGCAGCGCGCGGGGAAGATCCGCTACTTCGGCTCCTCGACCTTCCCGGCCTACCGCATCGTGCAGGCGGAGTGGGCCGCGCGCCGGCATCACCTGAGCCGGTACGTCACCGAGCAGCCCAGCTACTCGATCCTGCAGCGCGGGATCGAGGCCCACGTCCTGCCCGTGACCGAGGAGTACGGGCTCGGCGTGCTGGCCTGGAGCCCGCTCGCCTCCGGCTGGCTGTCGGGCGCGGTCCGCGAAGGGCGCGAGGTCGCCACCCACCGCTCGGCGATCCTGCCGGAGCGCTTCGACCTCTCCATCCCCGCCAACCGGGCCAGGCTGGACGCGGTCGAGCGGCTGGCCAAGGTCGCCGACCAGGCCGGTCTGACCCTGATCCAGCTGGCGCTCGGATTCGTCACCGCACACCCCGCCGTGACCAGCGCGATCATCGGCCCCCGTACGTTGGAGCACCTGCACGCGCAGCTGGCCGCCGCGGACACCGTGCTCTCCGCCGACGTGCTCGACGCCATCGACGCGATCGTCGCGCCCGGCACCGACCTCGCCGCCCACGAGAAGTTCGACACCCCGCCCGCCCTGCTCGACCCGTCGCTCCGGCGCCGCTGACCGGGCACCCCGAGCGCGGTGCGACCGCCGCCGCACCGCCGCTCCCGGCCCGGCCACCACCGACCCCCGGCTCCGGCCTCGGCGGTTGCTCCCGGCCTGCGCGTCCGCCTTCGCCGCCGCCTGGAGCGGGGCAGTGCCCTGGTCGGCCGGCTGGGGTACGGCGACCGGTACGCAGCGCCGCTCGGCGCGGAGTGCTGCGCGTGCGGTGGCGGCCGGGGTACCGTCAGCGCGTGGACACGCGCGCCGGCCGGTGCCGGAACGGACGAAACCGGCCCTGGAGCGGTTGATGGCCGAGACCGCGGCGCTCTGCGGCGAGGTGGCCTTCTCCCGGCACACCTACCTCGTCATCGACTTCGAGGGGTTGACTCCCGCGGGGCGGCCCGCCGTTCCGGTGGAGGTGGCGGTGCTCGCTCTCACGGTCGCCGCCGACGGCCTGGCGGAGTCGTGGCGGTACGAGTCGCTGATCGCGCCGCCCCCGGGGATGGCCGTCACCTCCTACGACATGCGCCTGACGGGCATCACCGCGGCGATGCTGGCCACGGCCGCCCGGCCCGAGCGGGTCATGGGCGAGCTCGACCGCCGGTTGACGGCGCCGCCGTACCGGCTGGTCGCCCACCACGCGCCCACCGAGGCGGGAATCATCGCCCACCAGCGGCGGCACTGCCCCGAGCTGGCCGGGATCCCGCTGCTGGACACCGTACGGCTGGCCCGGGCGCTGTATCCGGAGCTGTCGTCGCACCGGCTGGACGACCTGGTGAGGTATCTGCGCATCGAGCCGCCCGCGCGCCGCCACCGGGCGATGCCGGACGTGCTGGCCACGGCGTGCCTGTTTCAGCGCCTGGTGGCCGACGGCGGCCGGACGGGTCGCTGGCGGGCACTTGGCGATCTCGACCGCGTCGGGGGGCTGGCGCCCAGACGTCCGGCGTCACGTGTGGGAGTTCAGGCCGGGCTGTTCTGAGCCGAGCACGGCCTTGAGGGACGCCTCGAGGATGTCCATGCCCGCGTGCAGGTCGTCCTCGCCGATCGTGAGCGGCGGGGCGATGCGGAAGATGCCCCCCATCCCGGGCAGCTGGACGATGTTCATGTGCAGCCCCCGTTCGAGGCAGGCCGAGGTGACCGCGTGGCCCAGCGCGTCGGCGGGTGCCTTGGTGCGCTTGTCCCGTACGAGCTCGATGCCCTGGAGCAGGCCACGGCCGCGAACGTCACCGACGACCTCGTAGCCGTCGCGCAGCGCCAGCAGCCGCTCGGTGAGCTGGGCGCCCAGCCGGGCGGCGCGCTCGACGAGGTGCTCGCGCTCGATGACGTCCAGGACGGTCAGCGCGACGGCGGCCGCCAGCGGGTCGGAGACGTGCGTGGTGTAGAAGAGGAACCCGCGGTCGTGGCAGGTCTGCTCGATCTCGGCGGTCGTGACGACGGCCGCCACCGGCAGCCCGGCCCCGAGGGTCTTCGACAGCGTCAGGATGTCGGGGGTGACCCCGTCGCGGTCGAACGCGTACATCGTCCCGGTGCGGCCGAGACCCGTCTGCGCCTCGTCGAGGATGAGCAGCATCCCGCGCTCCTCGCACATCTCCTTGAGGCGGCGGAGATACCCCGGCGGCAGCTCGATGATCCCGCCCGAGGACAGGACGGGCTCGACGAGGCAGGCCGCGAGGCTCCCGGCGGACTGCTGGTCGACCAGGGTGAAGCCGTACGCGAGCTCGGCCGCCCAGTCGTGTGACCCGTCGGAGGCCCGGAACGGCGACCGGTACGCGTTCGGCGCGGGCAGGGCGAGGTTCCCCGGCGTCGGCGGGCCGTAGCCGCGCCGCCCGGCCGAGAAGGTCGCGGAGGCCGCCCCCTGGGTCATGCCGTGCCACGAGCGGTCGAAGGAGACGATCTCGTAGCGGCCGGTGGAGAGCTTGGCCATCTTGATCGCGGCCTCGTTCGCCTCGGCCCCCGTGGTGAGCAGCATCATCCTGGCCAGCGCGGGCGGCAGGGTCGCGGTGAGCCGGTCGGCGAGCTCCAGCACCGGGGCGCTCAGCATGCCGCTGTAGAGGTGGTCCAGCGACGCGACCGCGGACGAGACCGTCGCCACGATGTCCGGGTGGGCGTGGCCGAGGATGGCGCTCATCTGCCCCGAGGTGAAGTCGAGGATCGCCGTGCCCTGGTGGTCGAAGACGTACGCGCCGGAGGCACGTTCGATGAGCCGCGGGGTGAAGCCGACTCCGTAGCGGATCAGGCGCCGGCCCGCCTCGTCCAAGAACGTCGTGTCCATGGCCAACCCTCTCCGACCGCGCGAATGCCGTGTCCGGTGCCATCTTCGATCGACGGTACGAGTCGTAACAAGCACACAAAACCGGCTGACCATTCGGCATTGCCTTACTGTTGGCGCATGCTCAACCCGCGACGTCTCGCGATCCTGCGCGCGGTCCTGGCGGCCGGGTCGATCAACCGGGCGGCACGAAACCTCAGCTACTCGCCCGCGACGATCAGCCAGCACATGACCGCCCTGGCGAAGGAGACCGGGCTGACCCTGTTCGAGAAACAGGGGCGCGGCATCGTCCCCACCGAGGCCGCGCGGCAGCTGGCGGATCAGGCTCAGTCGCTCCTCGCCGACTTCGGCCGCCTCGATCGGGTCGTCGCGGACCTGCGCGGCGGTCAGGCCGAGCACCTGGCGATCGCCTGCTTCGCCTCCGCGGCCGAGCGGTGGATGCCGGAGGTCGTACGGACCGTTCACCGGCACCAGCCGAACCTGACCGTCGAGATCAGCCTCAACGAACCCGTCGACGGGCGCGGCCGCCGGCGACCGGACCTCGACATCCGGACCGAGCCCGCCGACGGGGCCGGGGTGCACCTCGACGGCTACCGGCGTCACGAGCTGACCGTCGAGGAACTCGTCGCCGTGCTCCCCGCCGCGCACCCGCTCGCCGGCGCCCCCGGCCTCGCCCTCCGGGACCTCGAAGGCGAACCGTGGGTGGACCACGACATCTACGACAGCCCGATCGGGCAGATCATCCAGAGCGCGTGCGGGGCCGCCGGGTTCACGCCGCGCTACGCCGCCCGCCTGGACGACCATCGGGCGGCGCTGCGGCTGGTGGCGGCGGGCATCGGGGTCGCCGTCCTGCCGCGGCTGGCCGTCGCCGAGCTTCCCGGCGGGCTCGTCGCCAGGCCGCTGGTCCGTCCCACCGTGCTGCGGCGCATCGCCGTGCACGCCCGCCGGGATCGACGCCGCGCCGACCTCATCGCCCGCGCGGTGGCGCAGCTCCACGACAGCGCACGCCGGGCCGAGACCGCGTAGCGCGCCTACGAGGAGGTGGGGGACGGCCGGCGCTTGTCGCTGAGCAGCGTATCCCCCTGGTCGCCGAACGCGACCCGCGCCCCCGGCGGCTCCGGACGAGCGCTGTCACGAATCGCCTGGCCGCTCTGTCCAAGGGACGGAACTCATCCGATCCGTGATGTGAGAGGTAGATCATGAGAGCTTCTTGTCGCCGGAGAGCGGGACGCGTCCGTCCCGGCCGTGGCGTGGACCGGTCGAGCGGCCCCGTTCACGGCGCGCCCGCTGCGCTCGCCATGCGGAGTTCGTCGTGAGCCAGGACGTCGGAGCGCCGCGGCAGACGGCCGGCGGCGCCCCGGCTCCGGACACGACCCGTTCGGTCCCGGCCGGGCCCCCGGAAACCGGAACGGAGCCGGGCGGGCGTCGCTTCGGCCTGGGGACGGCGTCGGCGCTGGTGGTCGGCTCGGTCATCGGGACCGGGGTGTTCGCCCTGCCGTCCGCCTTGGCGGTGTTCGGTCCGATCTCGCTGGTGGCGTTCGTGCTCGTGACGATCGGCGCGATCGCGCTCGCGCTGACGTTCAGAGATCTCGCGGTACGCCTGCCGGGCGCGGGCGGCCCCTACGTCTACGCCCGCGACGCGTTCGGCGAGTTCGCCGGATTCCTCATCGCCTGGAGCTACTGGATCACGGCGTGGGCCGGCAACGCGGCGATCGTCGTGGCGTGGGTCGGCTACGTCGAGGTGTTCTGGAACACCGGGCACGACGTCGGGTGGTCGATCGCCATCGCGCTGACCGGGCTGTTCCTGCCGGCGCTGGTCAACCTGGTGGGGCTGCGCAGCTTCGCCGCGTTCCAGGTCGTCACGACCGTGCTGAAGTTCATCCCCCTGCTGTTCATGGCCACCGTCGGCCTGCTGTTCATCGACACGGCGAACTTCGGCGCGTTCAACGCCGGCGAGACCTCCTGGGTCGGCGCGATCGGCGCCGCGGGCGCCATCGCCCTGTTCAGCTACCTGGGCATCGAGACCGCGTCGGTCGCCGCGGCCCGGGTACGGGACCCGGAGCGGAACGTCGGCCGGGCCACCGTCCTGGGCACCCTGGCCTGCGCCGCCGTCTACCTCCTCGGCACCGTCGCCGTCTTCGGCACCGTGGCGCGCGACGACCTCGTCAGCTCCACCGCGCCCTTCACCGACGCGGCCAACGCCATCTTCGGCGGTGAGTGGGCGGGGGCCACGGTCGCCGCCGCGGCCGTCGTGTCCGGATTCGGGGCGCTGGTCGGCTGGACGCTGATCGTGGCCGAGATGCCGCGGGCGGCGGCGCGGGACGGGTTGTTCCCGGCCCCCTTCGCCCGGCAGAACCGGGCCGGGGTGCCCGCGTTCGGGATCGTCGTGTCCACCCTGCTGGCCGCGGGACTCACCGTGGTCAGCTACACCAGCTTCGAGCAGGTGTTCATCACCGTCGTGCTGCTGTCGGTGCTCACCTCGGTGGTGCCGTACCTGCTGTCCGCCGCGGCGCAGCTGTACTGGCTGGGCACCGACGGCAGGCGGCTGCGGGTGCGGCACCTGGCCCGGGACGTCGGGGTCTCGGCGCTCGCGCTGGTGTTCGGGTTCTGGGCGCTCGCCGGGAGCGGCTACGCGGCCGTCTACTACGGGACGTTCTGCCTGCTGCTCGGCGTGCCGGTGTACGTGTGGGTCAAGGCCCGCCGCGGCGTGTACGGCGAGACCCCGGCGGTGGCGCGATGACCACGAACCAGGACCTCGCGCTGCAGGTCGGCATCCATTCCGAGATCGGCCGGCTGCGCGAGGTCATCGTGCACCGGCCCGGGCTCGAACTGGACCGCCTCACCCCCGGCAACGCCACCGAGCTGCTGTTCGACGACGTGCTCTGGGCAGATCGCGCCCGCCGCGAGCACGACGCGTTCGTCGAGGTGCTGACCGGCCACGGCGTACGCGTGCACCTCTTCGCCGAGCTGCTGGCCCAGGCGCTCGCGACGGACGCCGGCCGCCGCTTCGCCGTGAATCGCGTGTGCACCGACCAGCGGTTCGGACGGACTCTGGCCCGGGAGCTGCGGGCGCGGTTCATGGACATCGACCCCGCCCTGCTGGCCGACCACCTGATCGGCGGGGTGCTGAAGTCGGACCTCGGCCCGCTCGGCGGGGGCAGCGTGGCGTGGCAGAGCCTCGAAGCCGACGACTTCGTGCTCACCCCGCTGCCCAACACGCTGTTCCAGCGCGACAACGCGGCGTGGATCGGCCGGGCCGTCGCGGTCAACCCGATGGCCAAGCCGGCCAGGAGCCGCGAGTCGATCAACACCCGCACCGTCTACCGGCACCATCCGCTGTTCGCCGGAGCCGACTTCGAGGCCGTCTACGGCGACGACGACCTCGACCACGCCCCGGCCACGCTGGAGGGCGGCGACATCCACGTCATCGCCGACGGCGTCGTCATGGTCGGGATGGGCGAGCGCACCACGCCGATGGGCATGGAGCTGCTGGCCCGGCGGCTCTTCGCGGGCGGCCACGCCCGCCGCGTCCTGGCCGTCGAGCTGCCCAAGGCCCGCTCGACGATGCACCTGGACACCGTGCTGACGATGGTCGACGTCGCCACCTTCGTCGCCTACCCCTACTTCGACCAGGCCGCGGCCCGGGTCTGGCTGCTCACCCCCGACGGGCGCGTACAGCACCGGACGGGGCTGACCGCCGGCCTGCGCGAGGCGATCGAGGACGACGGCGTACGCGTCCTCACCGCGGCGGGTGACCGGCGCGAGGCCGAGCGGGAGCAGTGGAACGACGCCGACAACTTCCTGGCGATCTCCCCCGGGGTGGTGCTCGGTTACGAGCGCAACACCGCGACCAACGCCATGCTGCGCGACCACGGTCTCGAGGTCATCCCGCTGGCCGGCAGCGAGCTCGGCCGCGGCCGCGGCGGCGCTCGGTGCATGACCTGCCCCGTCCTGCGTGACCCCGTGCCTCTCTCCCCGAAGGAGTCCTCATGACCCTCTCAACCGCGTCCCGCTCGCTGCTCACCGTGACCGACCTCGGCCGCGCGGGCTTCCTCGATCTGCTCGACCGCGCGGCGGCACTCAAGGAGGACAAGCGGGCCGGACGTGAACGACCCGCGCTGACCGGCCGCAACATCGCCCTGGTCTTCGAGAAGAACTCCACCCGCACCCGGTGCGCGTTCGAGGTGGCCGCCTACGACCAGGGTGCCCACGTCACCTACCTCGGACCGTCGGGGTCGCACCTGGGCCGGGAGGAGAGCGTCGCGGACACCGCGCGGGTGCTGGGCGCGATGTACGACGGGATCGAGTTCCGCGGGTTCGCCCAGGAGACCGTCGAGGAGCTGGCCCGGCACGCCGGTGTGCCGGTCTGGAACGGGCTCACCGACGAGTGGCACCCGACCCAGATGCTCGCCGACGTCCTGACCATGCGCGAGCACCAGCCCGGCGAGATCGAGGCGATCAGCTTCTGCTTCGCCGGCGACGGGCGCGGCAACATCGCCAGGTCGCTGCTCGTCACGGGGGCCATGCTCGGCATGGACGTGCGGATCGCCGCGCCCCGCGAGCTGAGCCCGCCGGACTCGCTGGTGAGGGAGGCCCGGCGCATGGCGCTGACCAGCGGCGCCCGGGTGACGGTCACCGACGACCTGCCGACGGCGCTGGCCGGCGCCGCCTTCGTCTACACCGACGTGTGGGTCAGCATGGGCGAGGCCGACGAGGAGTGGGACCGGCGCGTTCCGCTGCTCACCCCGTACCGCGTCACGGCGGAGGCGATGGCCGCCACGGGGCGTCCCGGCACGCGGTTCCTCCATTGCCTCCCGGCCGTGCACGACACCACCACCGAGCTCGGCCGGCGCATCCACCAGCGCTACGGGCTCGCCGGGGCCGAGGTCACCGACGAGGTGTTCACCTCCCCCGCCTCCGTGGTCTTCCAGCAGGCGGAGAACCGGCTGCACACCATCAAGGCCGTGCTCGTCGCGGCGCTGGGGGAGTGACATGCTGCTCGTCGTCGCACTGGGTGGGAACGCCCTGCTCGAACGCGGTGAACGCCCGGACGCGGGGGTCCAGCGGCAGCACGTGCGGTCCGCCGCGCGCGCGCTGGCCCCGCTCGCGGCGGAGCACACGCTGGTGCTCTGCCACGGCAACGGGCCGCAGATCGGGATGCTGGCCGTCGAGAGCGAGAACGACCCGGCCCTGGCCCACCCGTTCCCGCTCGACACGCTCGGCGCCCAGACCCAGGGCATGATCGGATACTGGCTCGCGCAGGAGATGGCCAACGCTGGCCTGGCCGGGCCGGTCGTCACGATCGTCACGCAGACCGAGGTCGACGCCGGCGACCCGGCGTTCGGCAGCCCGGCGAAGTTCGTCGGCCAGGGCTACCCGGAGCCCGAGGCCCGGAGGCTGGCGCGGGAGCACGGGTGGGCCGTCGCCCGCGACGGCCGGGCCTGGCGCCGGGTCGTCGCGTCCCCGGCACCCCTTCGGATCGTCGAGCTGCCCAGCATCCGGCAACTGGTGGCCGGCGGCACGACCGTGATCTGCGGGGGAGGGGGCGGGGTGCCGGTCCTCGCCCGGGACGGCGGGGGCTTCGAGGGCGCGCAGGCGGTCGTCGACAAGGACCTCACGGCGGCGCTGCTGGCGGTCGAGCTCGGAGCCGACCGTCTCGTGGTGCTCACCGACGTCGACGCCGTACGGCGGGACTTCGGCACCTCCCGGGAACGGCCGCTGGCCAGGGCGGGCGTGGAGGAGCTGCGTGCCATGCGGTTCCCGGCCGGGTCGATGGCGCCGAAGGTGGACGCCTGCATCCGGTTCGTCACCGCGACCGGGCGGCCGGCGGCGATCGGGGCGCTGCGGGACGCCTCCGCGGTGCTCGCCGGCACGGCCGGAACCACCGTCACGGCGTCGGCCGAGCTGATCAGAACGGGGTGACCAGGGGGACCCCCTGGGGTGCCCCGGGGTCCCCGACCGGCTCATCGGTGCTGTTCAGGGCGGTATGCCCCTGGGTGCCCGGGGTGACCGCGCCCGGGCACCAGGGTAGCGACCACGGGCTCCCAAGGGCGCGATGACGGGGTCGCAAGCGCGACTGTGATCTCAATGGCATCACCGGATGCTGTGTGCGAAGGGAGCCGAGATCGTGACCACGAACCTGCTGGAGTCGCGCAGAGACGACGCGGGGCAGACCGGCCCGGCAGTGCCCGCGGCCGACGACCGGTTGATGACCGACTTGGACGCGGCCGCCACGGCGTTCGTCACCGCACAGCCCCGGCTCTACGCGATCGCGCTCCGCGTCCTGGAGGACACGGGTGAGGCCGAGGACCTGGTGCAGGAGGCGTGGCTGCGGTGGGAGCGCGCCGACCGCTCGGACGTGATCAGCCCGTCCGCGTTCCTGGCGTTGACCACCACCCGGCTTGCCATCAATGTCGCCAGGTCCGCCCGGAAACGTCGTGAGATGTCCGTTGGCTCCTGGCTGCCCGAGACGGTGGACCCCGGTGTCGGCCCCGAGACGGCGGTCGAACGGCACGAGGCCGTCGACGGGGCGGTCCGGCTGATGCTGGAGCGGCTGACGCCCGCCGAACGGGCCGCGTACCTCCTCCGCAAGGCGTTCGACTACCCGTACCAGCGGATCTCCGAGATCCTGCACCTGGGCGCGGACCACGCGCGGTACCTCGTGCGGCGCGCCCACGAGCACATCGCCACCGAGCGGTGCCGGCCGGTGAACAGCGCCGCGCACCGGCGCCTCGTCCAGACGTTCCTGGCCGCGGCGCGGACCGGCGACCTCGCCGAGCTGGAGGAGCTGCTCGCCGCCGACGTCGCCCGCAGGTCCGACGACGCCGACCCGAGGGCGGGGGCCGCCGCCCCGAGCCGCCATCGCCGGCCCGCCGACCGGCCGCGGCACCGGCGGACCGCCATGCAGCCGGTGGGGGTCGAGCGAGCCGGCGCCCCGGCGCCGGCCGTCAGCGCCGGGCCTCGGCCCGCTCCCGGATCCCCCGCAGCATGCGCCGCATCATCGGGTAGTCGGCGAGCTCCATCAGCACAACCGTGAACGGCGTCAACGGCCGCCGCCACTCGTACCAGGTGTGCATCCGGGCGATCAACCGGGTCCGGTCGCCGCTCAGCGGGGTCAGGCGCCAGGCCCAGGTGCGGTTCGGCGAGCGCCACAGCAGCCACGACGGCTCGGTGAAGCCGTCCACGACGAAGGCCGTGCGCTCGGAGGGGTTGGGGACCATCGGCAGCCACTGGCCGGCCCGGAGGTCCTGCAGCTCCGGGACTATCTCCCGGGCGCTGGGACGGGCGAGGTTGTCCAGCAGGTCGTCGGCGTACCAGCCGGCGCGCCCGTACCCGACCTGGACCAGCCATGGCCACACCTGCTCCGGCGTCGCGTGGATGGTGATCGCGCGGGTGCAGCGGTATTGAGCCCGGGGCAGCAGGCCGTCGCCGGGCATCGACGCGGCCGCCTCCGCCGGGGTGGCTCCCCAGGTCAGGTGCCGGCGGCGCAGGAACGGGGCGATGAGGAAGCGGGGCAGGTCGTCGATGACGTCCCGGACCTGGCGGACCAGGCCGGCCGGGGTCGCGCGAGGGGGTGACCACCGGGCGCCGGACGGGGAGACGGGGGTCGTCGCGGAGGGGAGCTGGGTTTCGTCCATGAATCTAAGACCGGACGGCGGGCCGGTTCGTGACGGACCTTCCGCGGTGGGGCAGCCGCCTGGGGGGAACCACCCGGTGGGGTAGCCCGCCTGGTGGGAACCGCCGGCATGGTCGCGATCTCCGCGGGCCGGCGCCCTGCGGTCCGGGGCGCCCGGGGTTCAGGTGGTGGCGGGGCCGAAGGCGCCGGCGGCGGCGTGCTCCTGGACCAGGCGTTCCTGCTCGGCGGTCCAGCCCGCCATCCTCCGCAGGGCGGCGAACTCCCGCTCCAGCGAGGTCGCGGACGTGGTGCGCGCGTCCGTGCCGATGGTGACGGCGAGCCCGGCCGCCAGCAGCCGGTCGGCGGGGTGGGCCGCCAGGCCGGCCACCGCGCCCGTCTGCGCGTTGCTGATCGGGCACATCTCCAGCGTGATCCGGTCGCGGCGCAGGCGTTCGAGCAGCGCGTCGTCCTCGACGCACCGCACACCGTGCCCGATCCGGCGGGCGCCGAGCACCTCGATCGCCTCCCACACGCTGGCGGCTCCCGCGGCCTCGCCCGCGTGCACGGTGCACGGCAGCCCGGCCCGGTGCGCGAGCTCGAAGGCGGGCCGGTGCGGGGCGCCGGGGTACAGCCGCTCGTCGCCGGCCAGGTCGAGCCCGCTGACCACGTCGCGGTGGCGTACCGCGGTCTCGGCGACGGCGAGGCTCTCCTCCGGGGTCTGGTGGCGCAGGCAGCACAGCAGCAGCGCGGTACGCACGCCCGTCGCCGCCCGGCCCTCGGCCAGCCCCGCGGCGACCGCCGAGACCGCCTCGTCCGGCGTCATGCCGTACTGTCCGTGCAGTTGCGGCGCGAACCGGGCCTCGCCGTGGACGACGCCGTCGGCGCTCCAGTCCTCCACCAGCTCGCGCGCCGCGCGGCGCAGCGCGCCGGGGGTCTGCAGGACCCGCAGCGGCAGGTCGATGTAGGTGAGGTACCGGGTCAGGCTGCCGCAGTCGGGGGGCGCGGTGACCAGGTCCGCGACGGGGCGGTCCAGCTCGATGCCCTGCTCGCGGGCCAGCTCGGCGATCGTGGCCGGGCGGACGGAGCCGTCGAGGTGGCAGTGCAGGTCGTGGCGGCCGGAAGGGTCGGCGGTCATGAGAGTCCTTCGGTGATGGGGGACGGGGTGCGCGCGCAGGCGTCGAGGAGCAGCCGTTTGAAGCCCTGCTCGTCGACCCGGCGCACCAGGGTCACGTTGGGCGGGGGCGCGGCGCGCCGGCGGTCGATGATGAGCTGGCCGCGGGTCTCGTCGCCGAGGGCCACGTCCACGTGGGCGCGTTCGCGTTCGGTGACCAGCTCAGGGCGCAGGGCCACCGCCATGGCGACGGGGTCGGGGAGGTCGTAGCCGGCCAGGCCGGTGACGTCACGGGCCCAGTCGGCGACCGCCCGGTTGATCCGGTGGGCGAAGGCGGCCAGGGGCGTGCCGAGCTCCTCCAGCCGGCGCTGGTCGCCGGGGGTCATGACGGCGTCGCGGCGTGAGACGTCCCAGCCGATCCAGGTCACCCGGTCGGCGGTGGCCGCCCGCAGCACCACGCGGGCCGCCTCGGGGTCGGCCCACACGTTGAACTCCGCCGTGGGGGAGATGTTGCCGCACAGGTCGGCCGCGCCCGCCATGCAGTAGACGTGGCGGAATCGGGTCAGCAGCTCGCGGTCGCGGAGCAGCGCGGCGGCCACGTTGGTGAGCGGGCCCAGGGTGACGAGCGTCAGCTCGCCGGGGTGGCGGCGGGCCAGGGACAGCAGCACGTCCACCGCGTGGCCGTCCGCGGGGGCCCGCGCCGGGTCGGGCAGGCCCACGTCGCCCATCCCGTCGAGCCCGTGCACGTGCTGGGCGGTGGCCGGCGGGCGGGTCAGCGGCCGGTCGCACCCGGGGTGTACGGGGACGCCGGCGTGCCCGGCCAGCTGCAGCGTGATCAGCGCGTTGCGGGTGGCCGTGGACAGGGGCACGTTGCCCGCCACGGTGGTCACGGCACGCACGTCGCCCGCCACGGCACGAACGTCGCCCGCCGCCGTGGCCAGGGCCAGGTCGCCGGTCGCGTCGGCGGCGACCGCCAGCAGCAGCGCCACCGCGTCGTCGGAGCCGGTGTCGGTATCGATGAGCAGGGGGAGTCCCGGCACGCGCACCTCGTCTAATCGATTAGATGGATGGATGTCTTATCTAATCGATTAGATGCGAGAATGTAAACCGTCATGAGCGATCCCGCAGGCAGGCCGATCACCCTGGCCGACGTCGCCCGCCGAGCCGGCACCTCGACGGCGGTGGTCAGCTACGTCATGAACGACGGCCCCCGCCCGGTGGCCGCCGCGACCCGCGAGCGCGTGCTGGCCGCGGCGGCCGAGCTCGGCTACCGCCCCAACCGCATCGCCCGCGCGCTGCGCTCACGCACCACCGGCGTGGTGGGGCTGGTGCTGGCGGACGCGCTCAACCCGTACTTCGGGGCGCTGGCCAGGCACGTCGAGCAGGCGCTCGCCGGACACGAGCGGCTCATGCTCATCGGGAACGCGGGCTACTCCGCCGAGCGCGAGCGGCAGCTCGTCGAGCGCTTCCTCGCCGCCCAGGTCGACGGGCTGGTGATCGCCTCCGCCGACGCGGGCGACGACGTGACCGTGCCCGCCCGGGCGGCCCGCGTGCCCGCCGTCTACCTGCACAACGGCTCCACCACCGGCGACGCGCCCCTGGTCACCGCGGACAACGAGCAGGCGGTACGCGAAGCGCTCGCCCATTTGCGGGCCCACGGTCACCGCGACGTCGCCTTCCTGGCCGGCCCGCAGGACACCGGACCCGTGGGCCGGCGGCGGGAGGTCTGGCGGGCGGCCGCCGGGAGCTCGGCCGTCCTCCTGCGCTCCGACTACTCTCGCGCCGCGGCCGACGTGCTGATCCGCCGCCTGGCCGCCGCGGACGCCGTGCCGCGCGCGCTGATCGCGGCCACGGACGAGCAGGCCATCGGCGTCCTGTCCGGCGCCTACGCCGCCGGCCTGCCCGTCCCCGGCCGGCTCGCCGTCATCGCCCTGGACGGCACCCCCGACGGCGCCCACACCGCCCCTTCGCTGACCGTCACCGGGCAGCCTCTCCAGGCGATGGCCCAGCAGGCCGTGGACCTGCTCTTCGACCCCGCGACCCCGTCTCTCCCCGCCCGCGCGGCGCTGGTCAGGCGGCGCAGCTGCGGCTGCGAGGAGGGCTGAGCCGCCGCGCCCGGCTCGCGTCCGGGCAGGTGTCACATGCCGTCACGGACAGCCCGCCGTGGTGGAGCGGCGCCGGCGAGGCCCCGGCGGCGCGTTGGCGCGGACGTCGCCCGGCCGGGCGGGGTGCTGGGCGACCCGCCCGGCCGGGCGGGGTGCTGGGTGACGGCAACGGACAAGGTCTCGGGGAAGCGGGCGGCGGCGTGCCGCTGGAAAGGGATCGTTTTACCGGTGGGCGCCGAGTTCGGCGGCATAGGCCGCGCGCAGGTCCTCCCAGCCGTAGTCGAGCGCGTCCGATCCCCGGATCGGGCCGATCGGATTCCCGTCGAGAAGGTGCTCGGCCACGTCGAGGCACAGGTGCCAGCCGGCCGCCACCTTCGCCGGCCAGTCGGGGTCGGTGACGGTGTGCCGCAGCACGAGCCGGGTGCCGGGTCCGGTGGCGGTCAGCTCCCAGCGCAGCAGGTCCGTGCCGAGGGTGTACTCCAGCAGGGCGGGCCGCTCGGCGCGCGTCACGGACGCGCCCAGTTCCTCGGTGACGTCACCGTCGATCATGGTCAGGGTCACGTCGCCGAGCTCGCCGAGATCGCGGGCGGCCAGGTAGGGTGCCCAGGCGCCGAGCTGGTCCGGGTCGGTCAGCGCCGACCACACCTTCTCCGGCGGGTGGCGCAGGTCGCGGACGAAGACCAGGGTCCAGCGGCCGTCGCCGGCCTGGCAATCCACTTCGGCGAGCGGCCCCGGCCGGAACGTGTTTCGGTTCATCGGTCCTCCTGGTTGTCCAGATGACGCTCGAGGGCGTCCAGATGCGTGTTCCACAGCAGCCGATACGGCGCCAGCCAGTCGTCCAGGGCCCGGAACTGCCGGGCCTCGATCCGGTAGATGCGCTGCTGGGCCACGATCCGGCTGGAGACGAACCCAGCCTCGCGCAGGACCCGCAGATGCTTGGACATCGTGGGCTGGCTGACGTCCAGAATCCTGGCCAGCTCGCCGACGCTGCTCTCCGACAGGCGCAGCCGGTCCAGGACGCGACGCCGGGTGGGCTCCGCGAGCACTCCGAACACGTCGACTGCCATGCGCCCTAATATGCCCGATGGGGAATATTACCGTCAAGGCATATAACAAGGTCATCTGGGCAGCAGGCGGATCAGTCCCAGCCCGAGCAGCGCGGCGAGCACGTGATACCAGACGGCCACCTTCAGCGCGAGCGTGAACGCCTCCTCCCGCGCCACCGTGATCTCCCGGTCCAGGGTCTCCAGGACCCGGACGGCCGTGCCGGGCGGGATCGCCTCCGGCTTCCCCATGGCGGCGAAGCAGGCGGGCGGCGGCAGGAACGAGTTGCGGGTGTCCACCCGCTCGTCCACGCAGTCGCGCAGCAAGGTGACCGCCGCGGCCTGGGTACGGGCGGGCACGACCTCGGCGGCGGCGACCTCGGCGCGCAGCCGGGGGACGAGCGCGTCGGCGCGGCCGGCGGCCTGGGCGGACAGGACGGTGAAGAAGACCGCGCCCACGACGGCGATCCCGGCTGCCGCCCCCACCTGCATCATCGTGTTGATCACCCCGGAGGCGGCGCCCGCGTCGCGCGCGGGCACGCCGACGATGACGGTGTCGAGCAGCACGGGGGTGATGGCGCCCACGCCGAGCGCGGTCAGGATCATGGCCGGTCCGACCACCCAGGGATCGATCCCGGTCCCGGTGAGCTGCAGGGTGAGGCTCATCGCGGCCATGCCGAGCGCGACCAGCAGCGAGCCCGCCCCGATCAGCCGCCGCCCCAGCCGCGGCGCCAGCCGGACCGCGAGGCCCCCGGCCACGATCACCCCCGCCGACCACCACAGCAGCGTGACGCCCGTGCGCAGCGGCGAGAACCCCAGCCCCGTCTGCAGGTGGATGACGAAGACGAAGAAGAACGACGACACCTGCGAGAACAGCAGGAAGGCCAGCAGCAGCCCGCCGGTGAAGGCGGGACGCCGGAAGAGCGGCAGCGCCACCAGCGGCGAGCCGTCCCGGGCGGCCTTGAGCTGCTCGTAGCGGGCGAAGGCGGCGAACAGCGGCAGCGAGCACGCCATGGCCACGAACCCGGCGACCGGCCAGCCCGTCTCGTGCCCCTGCACCAGCGGGTACAGCAGCAGCATCAGCGCGGCGGCCAGCAGCCCCGCGCCGACCAGGTCGAGGCGCTGCGACTCCCGCTCCCGGGAGTCGCGCAGCAGCACGGCCGCGGCGGCGAAGGCGAGCAGGCCCGCCGGTACGTTGATCAGGAAGATCATCCGCCAGCCCAGGCCGAAGAGGTCGGCCTCGACCAGGAGGCCGCCGGTGATCGGTCCCAGGACCGTGGCCAGGCTGGTCACGATGCCGTACAGGGCGTAGGCGGGGCCGCGCTGGGACTCCGGCAGCTCCACCCTGATCACCGACAGCACCTGCGGGATCATGATCGCCGCCGAGGCGCCCTGGAGGATCCGGGCGCCGATGAGCATGGCCGGGGTGAACGCCAGGGCGCACGCGATCGAGGCCAGGGTGAACCCGGCCACGCCCGCGAGGAACATCTTCTTGCGGCCCAGGATGTCGCCGAGCCGGCCGCCGATGACCAGCAGGACGGCGAAGGCCAGCACGTACGCGGCCACCACCCACTGCATCGCGGAGTTGCCGGCGAACAGGTCGCGCTGCATCCGCGGGATGGCCACGCCGACGATGGTCGCGTCCAGCAGGTCCATGAACGTCGCCAGCAGGGTGACGCCCACGGCCAGCAGGGCGCGCCGCCCGGCCGCGGCCGGAGGGGACGTGCCGGAGTCGGGGGGATGGATCGTCGCTGTCACGGCATGGCTCCTAGAAGACTCCGGAATGGGTGGCGGCGAGGTAGGCGGCGAAGTCGGGCGCCGGCGGGGAGGCGACGTGCCGTACCCAGGCGTCCCGCTCGGCGGCGATGGCGGCCAGCTCCCAGACGCAGGCCGTGGCGTGCGCGGGGGCGGGCCGCCAGGCGGCCGGGTCGTCCCAGCCGGACAGCCAGGTCCTGGAGTGCAGGATCACCTTGTTGCGGCTCCACCAGGCGACGACGACGTAGCAGCCGTCGGCGTCCTCGTGCACCACGGTGAACGCGTGTGACGGCTCCCCGTCGTACGCCTGCGGGAGGGTGAGGTCGGCGGCAACGCGGGCGGCGTCGATGACCTCCGCGGGCGGGCGGTCCCGGGTGGCCGAGATGCCGTAACCCTTGACCGTCCAGCCGCGCAGCCGGTGACGGGGGAGCGCGACCGTGGTGCGCGGCGCGTAAACAAGGGGCCTTTCGCCTACTGTCATGGCCGGAGACTAACTAATGCGGCAACCACTGGAAAGGCCGCCTTTTGCCGGCCACAAGCGACTCTCTAGTGAGCGTCCAGAAGGCGTTGCGAGTATTGCCCTCATCGGTCCCCGGGCATCGCACATTGCCTCCGTGCGACAGTGTCCGGGGACCCGTCCTCGCAGGTACGGGAGATGATCGGCATGCAGAAGTTCAGCAGTTCCACGGCTGCCCTCACCGAGGAGTACGGAATTGAAATCGGCCGCTGGACGGAATACGGCGGCACTGACTTCATGCCTTTCGGCGCGATGTGGTGCGTTATTCCGCCCAATTCCTCCAGCCAGGCGGACCAGCACCCGGAAATCGAGCTGGCGGTCGTCGTGGAGGGTGATGCGGATTTTGACGTGGCCGGCGCGCGAGAACACGCGCCGGCCGGCTCCGCGATCCTGCTGGGCTCCCAGGAGCGCCACGTGATCCACAACCGCTCGGCCGAGGACCGCCTCGTCCTGCTCAGCATGTACTGGATGCCCGAGGCGGCCGGCCATGCGCGGTGACGTGCCGGGCGGGCTGACGGTGCTCGTGTCGCCGCCCCCCACCCCCAACGGCCCGCTGCACGTCGGCCACCTGTCCGGCCCGTACGTCGCCGCCGACGTCGCCGCCCGCGCGGCCAGGGCGCGCGGCGAGCGGGTGCTGACGATCTGCGGCACCGACGACCACCAGAACTACGTGCCGGCCAAGGCCAGGGCGCTCGGCCTCGACCCCGACAAGGTGATCACCGACTACGGCACGCGCATCGCCGAGGTGCTCAAGGCCATCCGCGTCGACCACCACGTGTTCACCTCGCCACGGCGCGACCACGACTACCGGCGGGCGGTGACCGGCCTGCTGGACGAGCTGGTCGAGGCGGGCGTCGTCGTGTCCCGCGAGCACACGCTGACGGTGTGCGGCGACTGCCGTACGACCCTGCACCACGCCTACGTCAGCGGCGCCTGCCCGGCCTGCGGTGCCGCGATGGGCGGTGGCACCTGCGAGGGCTGCGGCGGCTACGCGGCCGCGGCCGACCTGGTCGACCCCGTGTGCACGGTGTGCGGCGGCCCGCCGGTGGCCGTGACGGGA
>NZ_JBQQCB010000083.1:0-49244 GCF_052246675.1 Nonomuraea sp. KM90
TGCTGCTGCTGGACGAGCCGCTGGCCGCCCTCGACGCCCACACCCGGCTGGAGATCCGCTCCCAGCTGCGCCGCCACCTGGCCGACTTCGACGGCGCCACCGTCCTGGTCACCCACGACCCCCTGGACGCCATGGTGCTGGCCGACCGCCTGATCGTCATCGAGAACGGCGCCGTCGTCCAGGAGGGCACCCCGGCCGAGGTCTCGCGCCGCCCCCGTACCGACTACGTGGCCCGCCTCGTGGGGCTCAACCTGTATCGCGGCGTGGCCGGCGGGTGCCGGGTCAAGGTGGGCGAGCTGCTGCTGCACACCTCCGAGCAGCTCGACGGTGCCGCGTTCGTCGCCTTCCCGCCGGCCGCCGTGGCGCTGTATCGCACCCGCCCCGACGGCAGCCCGCGCAACCTGTGGCAGGCCGTCATCGACGGCATCGAACGGCACGGCGACAACGTACGCGTCCACCTCGACGGCCCCATCACCGCCTTCGCCGACATCACCCCCTCCGCCGTCGCCGATCTCGACCTGACGCCCGGCCAGCAGATCTGGGCCTCGGTCAAGGCCACCGAGACGCACGCCTACCCCGCGTGATCGAGCACGCGCCGCAGGGCCGCAGCGCACGTCGCGCCGGCCTTGCTCCCGCGGGCCGTCAATCCCATGACGCCTGGTCAGCGCGCCCCCCGCGGTGGCGCACAGGCGGGCCCGATTGACAAAACGGGACATGGTTCCATATATTTCCGGGACAACGTTCCGCTTATCGAAGGAAACGCACATCATGCGTGAATCGACTGTCCTGTCGGTCAGCCCGGTGGTGCTGCCCGCCCCCGGCCGCGCCGTGGACCTGCACGTACGAGTGTCCGTGCCCATGACCGGCGACGAGCTGCCGATCATCCTGCTGTCCCACGGCCAGGGCTACTCGAACAACCTGTCCTCGCTGAACGGCTACGCCCCGCTCGCCGACTTCTGGGCCGCGCACGGCTTCGCCGTGATCCAGCCCACCCACCTGAGCTCCAGGACGCTGAGCCTGGACCCCGACGACCCCGAGGCGCCCTTGTACTGGCGATCGCGGGCCGAGGACATGACCCGCGTCCTCGACGGGCTCGACGCGATCGAGGCCGCCGTCCCGCAGCTGTCCGGGCGCCTGGACCGGAGCAGGATCGCCGTGGCCGGGCACTCGATGGGCGGGCACACCGCGAGCCTGCTGCTGGGCGCGCGCCTGACCGATCCCCACGACGGGACGGAAGTGGACCTGACCGAGCCCCGGATCAAGGCGGGCGTGCTGCTCGCCGCGCCCGGCAGGGGCGGCGACGCCGTCACCGAGTTCGTGGCCGAGCACTACTCCTTCTTCCTGACCACGGACTTCTCCGGGATGACGACGCCCGCGCTCGTGGTCGCCGGCGACAAGGACGCCTCCACCCACCTGACGGTCCGGGGCCCGGACTGGCACGCCGACCCGTACTTCCTCTCCCCCGCGCCCAAGACCCTGCTCACCCTGTTCGGCGCCGAGCACGGCCTCGGCGGGGTCTCGGGATACGACGTCGCCGAGACCACGGACGAGAACCCCCAGTTGGTGGCCGCGGTCGCGCGGCTCACCTGGGCCTACCTCCGCAGCCGGCTCTACCCGGGCGACTCCGCCTGGCAGGAGGCGTGCGACGAGCTGACGACCGGACCAGACGCGGTCGGCCGCGTCGAATCCAAGTAGGCCCGAGACCGGCGCCGAGCACACCCCTTGCCCGGCCGTGCACGGGCCTCAGCAGGCCGGTCCCCCGGCTCCGCCTCCGAGGCGGCGGAACTCCGCGGGCGGCACACCGTACGCCGCCCGGAAGGCACGACTGAAATGAGCGGGGTTCGTCAGACCCCAACGGGCGGCGATCGCGCTCACCGGCCGCGACCGCAACGCCGGATCCAGCAGGTCACGCCGGCACCGCTCCAGCCGCCGCCGCCTGATCCAACCGGCCACACCGCTCTCCGCGCCCTCGAACAACGTGTACAACCGCCGCAGCGAGATATGGTGCGCACCGGCGATCGACCCGGGGGACAACGCCGGATCACCGAGTCGTCGCTCGATGTAACCCTGCACCCGCACCAGCAACGCGTCCCCGCGAGACTCCGCCGGCCGCCCGTCACCCCACCCCACCCGGGCGGCCAGCACCACACAGAGCAGGTCGAGAACGGCGGCCCCCAGACGGGCACTCTCCTCGGAACGGCAACCGTCCAGCGTGGCCGGCAATTGACGGGCCAGCGACGAGATCAACGCCGTCGTGCCCCGATCACCCGGCATGGCGACACCCGTGAGCGCACCGAGCTCCCCGTCCTTCAGCGGCAACAGCGCGCGCGGGAAGCTGAGCGCGATGCTCGATGCCGCCGTGTCGTTGACCCACCGGCACGGACGCGACAAATCGACGACCGCGAAATCGCCCGGCCTCAACTCCGCCTGACGGCCGCCCTGCTCGACGACGAGCCGCCCGCGTACGAGAACATCGATCTTGCACAGCCCCGGGTCCGAACGACGGATGAGACGCGGCGTCCGCAAGGCCTGCCCACGCGTCGTCACCAGATCGAGGACCTGCGCCGGACCCACGTCGGTGACCGTGACGCGGCTGCGGAAATCACCCCGCGGCATCCGCAGCTCCAACGGCGCCAGCAACCCGCGCACGACCTCCTGCCAGTAGTCCCGCCGCGAGACCACCGGCTCGTCCTCCGCCTGGAACACCACAGTCATGACGACCACCTCACCGTACCCTGCCCCACCGCATCCCACCCCCGGCGCGCACGGACGGCCAACAAGCCCGCACGCCACGTCAAGACGCCGGGCCACCGGCGCCGCGACGATGGGGGTCATGTCCACCAACGACAGCGGATACGACTACATCATCGTCGGGGCGGGCAGCGCCGGCTGCGTGCTGGCCGCCCGGCTGAGCGAAGACCCCGGACACCACATCCTGCTGCTCGAAGCCGGCCCACCCGACGAAGCACCCGAGATCCGCATGCCCGCCGCCGCCCCCGCCCTCTGGCAGGGACCCCTGTCCCGCAACGACGTCACCGTCCCCCAGCGCCACGCCGGCAACCGCACCGTCTTCCTGTCCGGCGGCCGGACCCTGGGCGGCGGCTCCACCATCAACGGCATGGTCTACATCCGCGGCAACCGCGCCGACTACGACGCCTGGCGCGACCTGCACGGCTGCGCCGGATGGGGCTACGACGACCTGCTGCCGTACTTCCGGCGCGCCGAGGACCAGCAGCGCGGCCCCTCCGCCTACCACGGCACCGGCGGGCCCCTGCGGGTGGCCGACCTCAACCACCGCCACCAGCTCAGCCAGGCGTGGCTGGCCGCCGCCGTCGCCGCCGGGCTGCCCGCCAACGACGACTTCAACGCCGCCGTCCAGGACGGCGTCGGCTACTACCAGGCCACCCAGCGCGACGGCCGGCGCTGGTCCGCCGCCGACGCCTACCTGCGACCCGCCGCACGACGCCCCAACCTCACCGTCCGCACCGGCTCCCCCGCCACCCGGATCCTGTGCGAACGCGGACGGGCCACCGGAGTGCGGTACGTGCACCAGGGCACGACGTACGAGGCGCGCGCCCGCCGCGAGGTCCTGCTGTGCGGCGGCGCGATCGCCACCCCGCACCTGCTCCTGCTGTCCGGCATCGGCCCCGCCGGCCACCTGCGCGAGCTCGGCGTCCAGATCACCGCCGACTCCCCCAGGGTCGGCACCGGCCTGCAGGACCACCCGCAGTGCCTGCTGGAGTGGCACACCCCCGGCGTGCCCAGCATCACCGAGCACGCGACCTCGGAGAACCGGGCCCGCTGGCAGGACAGCGGCCAGGGCCCGATGAGTTCGTGCGGCGCCGAGGCAGGCGCTTTCGTCCGGACCCGAGCCGGCCTGACCGCACCCGACCTGCAGATCGGCGCCCACCCCGGCCCCATTCCGGGCGAGGGCTCCGCGAACCGGCGCGGCCTGGCCATCCTGGTCAGCGCACTCGACGTCCACAGCCGCGGACGCATCACCCTGCGCTCGACGGACCCGGCCGACCCGCCGCTCATCGACCCCGCCTACCTGTCCGCCGAGACCGACCTCGACATCCTGGTGGCAGGAGCCCACCTCGCCCGCGACATCACCGCCTGCTCTCCACTGGCCGGCCTGGTCACCGGCGAGCACCAGCCCGGCGAGCACGTCGACGGCCCGGCCCTGCGCGAGTGGATCCGCGGCCACGTCGGCACCATGTTCCACCCCACCAGCAGCTGCGCCATGGGAGCCGACGAGCGGGCGGTCTGCGACCCCGAGCTGCGGGTGCGCGGCCTGGACGGGCTTCGCGTCGTCGACGCCTCCGTCATGCCGGCCGTTCCGCGCGGCAACACCAACGCCCCCACGATCGCGATCGCCGAACGCGCCGCCGACCTCGTCCGCGGCGTCGCGGTGTTGTCTTCGCGGGATCCGGCTCAGCGGACCTGACCGAGCGCCTTTACATTGTAGATTTATAACGGCGCCGGGCGGCGTAGCGGATCCCCAGGATGCTCGCCGTCTCTTCCACGGTGCTCCCTCTCCCCGACAGGTAGTCGACGAGGAACGTGGCCAGCTGCCCCCGCGCGGCGGTCTCCGCCTGCACCTGCTCCCAGTAGGCGGCGATCTCCTCGGCCGCCGCGCCCGCCGGCAGGTCGCACACCCTCCTGATGCGGGCCAGCGGCATGCCCAGCCGCCGCAGCCAGGCGATCAGCCGGGCCCGCTCCAGTTGCGCGGGATCGTAGAACCGGTATCCGGACTCGCCGTCCACCGCGGCCGGCCGCAGCAACCCGAGCTCGTCGTAGAGCCGCAACGCCTTCGGCGACAACCGCGCAGCCCGGGCGAAGGCCCCGATCGTCAGCAGCCGCACCACTCCTCCTCGTCCCGGCCACCGTGGCCGGTGCCGACGATGTTGCGGCTTCACCCAAGGGGAAGGTCAACACCTCGCCGTGCTCCCGGTCCGGGAAGGCTATCCCCCGCTCCCCCCGCCCGGCCATGGGCGCCCGGCCGCGGATTTGGACGTGGAATGGTGGTGGGTGCACGATGGTTGCGTGAGCGTCCAGCAAGCCGATCCTCTCGAAGACGTCCTCACCCTCGTCGGCACGACCAGCCACCTGTCCGTCGGGCTGGTGGCCGGTGGCCGGTGGGGGCTGTCGTTCGAGCCGCCGCCGGGGGTCAAGTTCAACGCGGTGCTCCGCGGTCACTGCGTGCTCACCGTCGAGGGTGTGCCGGAGCCGATCGAGCTGGCCGAGGGCGACTGTTTCCTGCTCGTCCAGCCGCGCGCCTTCACCCTGGCCAGCGGGCCGGGGGTGCGGCCGGTCCCGGCCCGCCCGGTCTTCGAGGCGGCGGGGGACGGCGTGGCGCGGACGGGGTCCGGTGAGGACGTGGTCTTCATCGGCGGCCGGTTCGGGTTCGGCGAGCGGGCCCAGGAGCTGCTGCTCGACGTGCTGCCGCCGGTGGTCCACGTGCCCGGCCGCACCGCCGAGGCCACGACCATGCGCTGGGCACTCGAGCAGATCGCCGCCGAGCTGCGCGAGCGGCCGCTCGCCGCCACCCTGGTCACCGAGCACCTCGCCCTGGTCATGCTGATCCACCTCCTGCGCCTGCACCTGGCCGCCGGCGGGCCGGGCGGCACGTCGGGCTGGCTGGCCGGGCTCGCCGACCCGATCGTGGCGCCCGCCCTGCGGGCCATGCACGCCCGGCCGGCCCATCCCTGGACGGTGTCGGAGCTGGCCGCGGTCGCGGCGGTGTCCCGCTCGACGCTGGCCGCCCGGTTCAAGCAGGTCGTCGGGCGGGGGCCGCTGGAATACCTGACCGGCTGGCGGATCGAGCTGGCCGCCGACCAGCTGCGCCGCGGCGACGAGACGGTGGAGACGATCGCCCGCCAGGTGGGGTACGCCTCGGTCAGCGCGCTGAGCAACGCCTTCAAGCGGATCACCGGCGTGTCGCCGCGCGATTACCGCCGTTAGGGTCACCGTTCGGGGTATCGGGACAGCGCACCTTAGATCTATGCTTTACCTACATGTAGAGTAGGTTATACAGGGAGATCGCCGATGAGCCTCCAGTTCCTCTGGTACATCCCGAACCAGGCGCAGCCCGGCCACCGCGGCGACGACGTCGTCCAGGACCACAACAGCCTGGAGACCCTCACCGGCCAGGCCAGGGCGCTCGAGGACCACGGGTGGGGCGGCGCGCTGATCGGCACCGGCTGGGGACGGCCCGACACCTTCACGGTCGCCACCGCGCTGACCGCGCGGACGACGACGTTCCAGCCGCTGATCGCGGTCCGGCCCGGCTACTGGCACCCGGCCAAGTTCGCCTCCGCCGCCGCGACCCTGGACCACATCAGCGGGGGCCGGGTGCTGATCAACGTCGTCTCGGGCAAGGACGACCTGGCGGCGTACGGTGACAGCGAGGGCGACCAGGCGCACCGCTACGCCCGTACCAGGGAGTTCCTGCGCATCGTGCGCCGGCTCTGGACCGAGGAGAGCGTCACCTACCACGGCGAGCACTTCGGCGTCACCGACTCCACCGTGGTGCCGCGCCCGGTCGTCCGCGGCGAGCGCAGACATCCCCGCGTCTACTTCGGCGGCGCCTCCGCAGCCGCCGAGCGGGTCGCCGCCGCCGAGGCCGACGTGCAGCTCTTCTGGGGCGAGCCGCTGGAGGGCGTCGGCGAGCGCATCGAGCGGCTCAGACGGCTCAGCGCGGAGCTCGGACGCGAGCACCCACCGCTGGAGTACGGGCTGCGCATCACCACGCTGGTACGGGACACCACCGAACAGGCCTGGGCCGACGCCGAGGCCAAGGTCGCGGAGATGGCGAAGGGCGCCATCGCCCGCGACCCGAACCGGCACGCCGCCGTCGGCCAGCGGCGGCTGCTCGACCTGGCGGCGCGGGGCGAGGTGCTCGACGACAACCTCTACACCGCCCCCGGCAAGTACGGCGGCGGCGGCGCGGGCACGACCTGGCTGGTCGGCTCGGCCGAGGACGTGGCGAAGTCGCTGCGCAGGTACCAGGCCCTCGGCGTCACCCACTTCGTCCTCTCCGACACCCCTTACCTGCCCGAGATCAAGCGCCAGGGCGATCAACTGCTGCCGCTGTTGCGCGGCTGACCCCACCGTTTAGGATCATCCGGAACCCTGTTCACGACGATCAACCGGGGGTCGCGATGCCGGTGCGCGTTCAGCGTTCCAGAGTGGCGGCGTTCTTCGGGGTCCTCGTGCTCGCGGGCGCCCTGACGATGGCGCTCGTGGTCTTCCGTGGCTCCGGGGACGACCGGTTTGTCCGCGCGGCCGCGGAGGTCGAGGCGGTCGCCCGCACGCTGAACGAGGGCGACCGGCTGGGCCCCCGCACCGTCGCGGGGATGGAGTTCGAGGAGGTCAGCCGGGAGCACGGCGTGGTCTTCTTCCAGCAGGGCGAGTCCGCGGCCAGCCCGTACGGGTACGCCTGGAGCCCGCAGGGCGATCCGGCCGGGCTCCTGGACGGCGCGGAGCGGCCAGGCGATCCCGTCGACCACTCCTTCGAACACCTGCACGACGCCCTCTACTCCTGGATGGGAAGGCGCTGACGGCGGGACCAGATCGGCCGATGCCGAGCAGGATCGGAGAAGCGGAACGCGGTGGCCGCTGCCTAGCGTTGGCCGCATGAACATCGCACTCCAGTACTGCCACATCACCGTCACCGACGTGGACGAGGCGCTCTCCTTCTACCGGGACGCGCTCGGCCTCGAGGTGCGCAACGACGTCCCCTCCGGCGACTTCCGCTGGGTCACCCTCGGCAGCCCGGGCCTGCCGGTCCCCGAGTTCGTCCTCTCCGAACCGCACGCCGGCCGCTCCCGGGCCGACGGCGACGCCGTCCTGGACCTGCTCGGCAAGGGTGCCCTGCCGATGATCGTCTTCCGCACCGACGACGTCGACGCGACCTTCGAGAAGGTGCGGGCCTCCGGCGCCGAGGTGCTGCAGGAGCCCATCGACCAGCCCTGGGGCCCGCGCGACTGCGCGTTCCGTGACCCCGCGGGCAACATGGTGCGCTTCTCGCAGCGGCCGGAGGCGTAACCGCGCGGGCGTTCGGCTGCCGCCGCCCCGGCCGGTCCCTCGGAGACCGGCCGGACGGCGTCCAGCCCGAGGGGGGCGCACCTCGATCCCGCGTTCCCGCACGGCGATCGGGTGCTTCCCGGGTCTACTCGCCGCGGGGCGGACCGGCGTACCCGATGTTCGGCCGGGGCGGCGCGGTCATCCCGTGGCCCAGGAAGTAGTCGACGTTGCTGGACTGCAGGTAACCCTTGAGGGTCAGGCCGTTGCGGTAGGCCGGGTTGTGGGCGAGGGTGTACAGCCGGGTGCCGGTCGGCCGGTCGGTCGTGAAGATGACGAGCTCGTCGTTGTCGGGGCTGGTCAGCACCACCTCCTCGCGCCAGTCGCCGAGGATGTCGCCGACCAGGTGCGGGTAGACCATGTTGCCCAGAGCGGTGACCGCGCCGTACTCCGAGGTGGTCACGACGCGGGGCAACGCCCACGGCTGGGCCGGGTCGGCGGGGTCCCACTTCTCGATCCTGGCGTCGCGCCGGTCGGGGAAGGGGTCGGCGTTGAACAGCTCCCGCAGCGGGTCGCCGTCCCACCACACGCCCATGTGCGGCCAGGGCTGCTTGGTGGTGTCGGGTTCGGCCAGCTGACCGGTCGCGGCGTTGTAGAGGCCCGTGGGCCTGCCCTGCTCGTAGTTCACCTCGCCGTTGATCGACCAGACCTCCATGCCCGGGAAGCGGGGGTCGATGTCGGCGACCATGCCCCGGCCCGCGTCGGCGCCGGGTTCGGTGCTGCTGTGCTTCCAGATGATGGCGCCGGTGGCGGCGTCGTAGTAGTAGTCGAGCAGCCCGCCGGGGTGGTCCTGCTGGATGCCGTACCCTTCCAGCCCCTTGCGGCCAGGGTCGATGTCCGCGACGAACCACCGGTCGCCGTGGATCACCCCCTGCGGGGCGAGGCTGTAGCGCAGGGTGCCGTCGCCGTTGAGCAGGAAGCCGATCTCGCCGACCTCGTCGCGGCCGTCGCCGTCCACGTCCACGATGCGGGTGTTGTGCCCGTCCGGCAGGTCCTGGTCGCCGCGCAGGAACTTCCACTGCTGGGTGAGCGAGCGGCCGTCGAACTTCCAGGCGGTGTACATGAGGTTGAAGTCGCCGTTGCCGATCCGGTTCTTCATGTACGCGACCAGGCTCGGGGCGCGGCCGTCGAGGTGGCCGACACCGAAACGGGCGTACATCGGCCCGTCGGCGACGTAGTCGTCGGGCACCGGGGCGGTCGCCTTGGGCGCGCCGGTGCGGCCGTCGAGGATCGCGATGGACTGGCGTACGTCGTCGGTCTCGGTGTGCCTGGTGCCGTCGCCGAAGGTGACGCCGTTCGCGACCCGGACGGCCACCTCGGCCCGGCCGTCGCTGTCGAGGTCGTAGACCGTCACGCCGTCGTTGTGGCCGACGTCGATGGTGGCCGAGCCGCCCTCGATGTTGTTCTGCTGCACGCTGTTGGGGCCCAGGTCCAGCTCCCACAGGAACGCGCCGTCGCTGCGGTAGGCCTCGAGCTTCTGCGGCACCGTCTGGCGGTCCAGGACGTAGTCGTAGGCGCCGTCGCCGTCGAGGTCACCGACCCAGACGAACTTGATCCGCCCGCCCTCTCGCAGCGGGACGCGTACCACCGGCTCGGTCGCATGGCCCGCCGACAGCGTGAACGGCCGGCTCGGCGGGTGCGGCCGGCTGTCGACCACCGGCCGCACCCGGTAGCGGTTGGACCTGCCCAGGTCGGCGGTGGCGTCGACGTAGTTGGTGCCGCCGGTCAGCACCTTGCGGTTGAGCCTGCGGTACGGCCCGCCGTCGGTGGACCGCTCGACGTCGAAACCGATGCCCTCGGGATCGAGCCCGAGCAGCCGCCAGCTGACCAGCACCTCCTTCTCCCCCGACCGCACGGCCACCACGCCCCGGTCGAGCCGCTCCATGAGCCGCGGGCCCGCCGCCGGGGCCTGTGGCGAGGCCGATCGCGGCACCGGGGCGGACACCGCCGGCCCCGCCGTCGCCCCGAGCGCCAGGCCGGTCAGGGCGCAGAGCGTCAGCGCCCGCACGCGCCGGTTTCGTGCCGTCATCGATCTCCTCCATGAGCACCAGGGAACGCACTGCCTCGAAGAGTTAAACCGTTTACTAGAGACAGATATCAACATGGGGAGCTGTTACTGTCAATAGCGAGATCGACGTTGTGAATACGCTTACACCCCCCGCCAATCCCTACGAGCGATGAGTTCTGATCGCGGAACCGGTCCAACCTCTCGACGACGGAAAGGAATGGTCAGAGTGGACCTGTACAGCATCATGCCGGTGACTGACCTGGCCAAGGCGCTGCGGTGGTTCGGGGTGTTCTTCGGGCGCCCGGCGGACGAGGTCATCGGCGAGGAGCACCTGTGGCAGGTCGGCGAGAACGCGTGGGTCGTCGTCGACGCCCGCGACGTACGGGCCTCCCGGGTGGGCGCGGCCATGATCACACTCGGTGTCACCGACCTCGACGACATCCTGGCCCGCCTCGCCGGGCACGGCATCGGCCACGAACCGGTGGAGACCTACGGCAACGGCGTACGCCACGTCGAGGTGCTGGATCCGGACGGGAACAGCCTGTCGCTCGCCGAGGCGCCCGACCAGTAGGTCACCGGATCCGCATGACGTCCGCGTCGATCCTGACCTTGCCACCGCCGATGGAGGGGAACCCCGGCGGCCGGACCCGACCCCAGTGATCCGTCACCACCAGACCGTCGCGATCGCGCAGGTGCCGGGGCAGCGGATCAGGCTTGAGCGCGCCGGGGACGGCCAGGGTGCCGATCGCGAACGGCGCCAGGATGCCCTGGAGCGCGTGGACCCGGTACGAGCCGGGCGCCAGGGCGACGGCGACCGCGTAGTGACCTCGCTCCTTCATCCGGACCGCCGTGAACGACGTCGTCGCGCCGGACGGCGAGGTGAACCTCAGCCCGTACCGGCCCGACCCGGCCTGTACGGGCGGATGGACGTCGTTCTCCAGCACCCACAACCCGAGCGTGTGGGTCACGTGCGGGGTGAACGCGGCGGGCACCGGGTCGAGAAGGGTGACCGCCGTCCCGCCCGTCCGGGCCCGGGCGGGACCGCCCGCGCCCACGAGCGTCAACACCAGGGCGACAAGGAGCAGCGTTCGCACTTCGCGTGATCTCATGCCTGTTGTACACCCATGGGCACGGAATGGTTTCCGGCGGCCCTGCCCGGCGCGGCGAACGGGCGCGCCTCGGCCCTGCAGGCGGGCTCAGCCGCCCCCGAAGACCCCGTCCCCGTCAGAGACCGTGGTGTCGGCGGGATCGCCGTCCCCGTCCGGCGTCTCGTCGCCGTCGTTCCCGAACGGGTCGTCGTCGCCGCCGACGTCGCCGTCGTCCGGGGTGCCGCAGGCCGGGTCGGCGGAGCAGGCCGGGTCATCGCCGTCGTCGTCGGAGGGGTCCTGGGTCGGCTTGGGCGTCGGCTTCTGGACCAGGTCGTGCGTGTCACCGCCGAACGCGGGCGCCGGGAACGGCTCGACCGGCCTGTCGGCCATCGCGATCGTCATGAAGTCACGCCAGATCTTGGTGGGCGTACCGGCGCCCTGGATGTTCCCGAGGGAGACCTCCTTCTGCAGGGCGTAGCCGTTGGCGTCCTTGATGACCTTCCTGGTCTTCGGGTCGGTCTGCGGGATCTCCTTGTACATCCCGACGGCCGCCGAGAGCTGCGGGGTGTAGCCGGCGAACCACGCCTCCTTGTTCTCGTTGTTGGTGCCGGTCTTGCCGGCGATCGGGCGGCCACCGGGCAGCGAGGTGCCCCTGGCGGTGCCGTACTTGACCACCTGCTGCATCGCGTACGTGGCGTCGGCGGCGGTGTCGGGGCTGATGACCGTCCTGGGCCGGCCGGCCTCCTTCATGACGCTGATCCCCTTGAACGTCTTGACCGAGATGACCACGTGCGCGTCGTGGTGGACGCCGCGGTTGGCGAAGATGCCGTACCCGGCGGCCTGCTCGACCGGGGTGACCAGGCCGGCGCCGATCGACATGCCGTACGCGTGGTCCTTGATGGCCTGCTCCAGGTTCTCCTTGTCGATCCCGGCGCCCTCGGCGATCTTCTCGACCTCCTTGAGGCCGACCTCCTCCGCCATCGTGGCGAACGCCGTGTTCACCGACTCGGCGGTGGCCCGGTCGATCTGCACGGCGGCGCCCACGTCGTGCGAGTTGCCGATCGGTTTGGTGCCCGGCAGCGTGACCGGTCCGTTGCCGGACACGTAACTCTTCAGGCTGTAGCCGCGCTCCAGCCAGGCGGCCAGCACGTACGGCTTGAAGGCCGACGCGGCCTGCTTGTAGGCGTCGAAGGCGTTGTTGTTGAAGCTCTTCAGGTAGTCGCGGCCGCTGTAGAACGCGATCACCTGCCCGTTGCGCGGGTCCACGGCGGCCATGTTCGCGTGGATGTGCTTGTCATTGACGCCGGCGAGGTTGGTCTCGACCGCCTTCTTCGCGGCCAGCATCAGCTTCTTGTCGAACGTCGTCGTCACCCGGTAGCCGCCGCTGCGCAGGCTCTCCTTGGTGATCCCCCGCTTCTCCAGCTCGCGCTGGACGATGTCGACCATGTAGCCGTTGATGCCCTTGAGGGTCTCCTTCTTCTCCAGCCTGGCGAGCTTGGGGAACTTCGCCGTCTTGGGCAGGTGCCCGTACTTCGCCGGGTCGACGATCGTCAGGCCTTCGATGACGTACGCGAACCGCTCCCGGGTCGGTGCCCAGTTCTTCTTGGCCTCCGCCCGGTCGAACGCGTTCGGGCTCTGGATCCGGCCCGCCAGGTAGGCCCCCTCGGCGGGGGTCAGCTTGTCCACGTTCTTGTCGAAGAACGCCTGGGCGGCGGCCTGGATGCCGTTCGCGCCCCGGCCGAAGTAGATCGTGTTGAGATAGTTCGCCAGGATCTGGTCCTTCGTCATCTCCTGGCCGGCGCGGATCGCGACGAAGATCTCCTTCACCTTCCGCTGGAGCGTCCGCTCCTGGCTGAGGCCGTCGTAGTAGCCGCGCGCCATCTCCTGCGTGATCGTCGAACCGCCCTGGACCTGCTGGCCGGTCACCGTGCTCCACACCGCTCGCGTGATGCCCGACACCGAGATGCCCGGGTCGGTGCGGAACGTACGGTTCTCGGCGGCGATGAAGGCGTCCTGAACGTGCAGCGGGATCCTGGAGATCGGGACGATCTCGCGCTTGGTGCCGAGGCGCGCGATCTCGGTCTTGCCGTCCCGGTAGTAGATGATGCTGCCCTGCTCGACGGCGTGTTGCTGGGTGCCCGAAGGTAACGGGGTGAGGGCGTACGCCACCATGATCATGCCGAAGAGACCCGCCACCAGGACCGTGACGCCGACGACCACGATCTTCCAGCTGGGGATGAACCGCTTCCAGCCGGTACGCCGGGAGCCGCCGTCCCCGTCCGACCGCCCGCCGCCGGCACCGTCATCCCCCGCCCCGCCGCCGCCACTCCTCCGCCGGCCGGGACCCGGCTGCGGGGCCTGGGCCTCCTCGACGGCCGCCGCGCGGCGCCGCCCTACGCGTGCACTCTCCTCACGGGAGGAGCCGTGGCCGGGCGTGCTGCCCTGGGACGAGCGATGACGCCTCCCCGGCCGAGCCGATGCGCCGGGCCGCCCCTCGGCGCTCTGGGGACGACGGGTCGGCTCCGGGTCATAGCTGTTGTTACTCACAGGTCCTTGTTCACTCATCCAGCGACGTCAATCGGTGGTCGGGGAGCAAGCCCCATCACGGCCGCTCCACCCCCTAACGGCTAGCCAATAGATAGCGGTTAGCCGTAAAGGGTGTCAAACGCCGCACGCCTGGAGCGCCTTGGGGCGAATCACCCGTGCCGGACGATACTCCACTACCAGATCGCGCACTTGGCCTTGATCACAAACTTGTCCGCCCACCGGCGCGGCCACCCCGACGTGTGGCCCCCCGATCGGGGCGGACTCACACGCCCGCGCGATGGCGGCTCGGGGACACACCGCGGACCCGTTTGAAGGCCACGCTCAGCGCGAACGCGTTGGCGTAGCCGACATGCCGGGCGACCGAGTCGATCGTGCTCTCGGACGCCCGCAGCAGATCGGCGGCGAGGGCCATCCGCCAGCCGGTGAGGTACGTCATGGGCGGCTCGCCCACGAGGGTGGCGAACCGGCGGGCGAACGCCGCGCGCGAGGCGCCGACCTTCTCGGCGAGCGAGGCCACCGTCCAGGGATGGGCCGGGTCGTCATGGATCAGCCGCAGCGCCGGACCGATCAGCGGATCGCTCTGCGCCCGGTACCAGCCGGGCGCCTGGGCCTCCGGGCGGGCGAACCAGGCCCGCAGGGTGGCGATCAGCGCCAGGTCCAGGAGCCGGTCGAGGACGACCTGCTGGCCGGGCCCGTCACTGCTGACCTCCTGCGCCAGCAGCTCCATGATCGGAGCCTGCGTGCTCGCCCGCGGCACGAGCACGATGTCCGGCAGGGCGTTCAGGAGCCGCTCGCTCACGTCCCCGCTGACCTGGTAGGTCCCGCTGGCCACGATCGCCGACCCGTCGGGGTCGTGCCCGCTCGTCCGCGGTCCGAGCCGCAGGTCGTCGGTGATGTCGACGTTGTCCATGGTGGTCAGGCGGTTGCCCGGGTGGACGATGGTGTCCGGCGCGGTGGCCGGGTCGTCGCCGATGGTGTACGGGGCCGGCCCTTTGATGATGACCACGTCCCCGGTGTGCATCAGCACCGGCTCACCCTCGTCGGGCACGATCCAGGCGTGCCCGCGCAGCGTGGTGGCCAGGGCCAGCATGGCGCCGTCGGCGATGCGCATCGACCAGGGCGGTTCGAGGATCGCCCGGCAGAACGCCGCGCTGCGGGCACGGACGCCGTCGAGAAGGTCCGCGAGCGGGTCCACGACCCCAGTGTAGACAGGCAGAAATGGATACGAGCGCCCGGAACATGGATCGTCTCGCCGCGGCGGCGTTCACTGGGTCGTGACGCACATGGATGACCGGGGAGGCGGCGTGGCAACGATCGTGATGACCGGCGGCACGTCAGGATTCGGCGCGATCGCCGCCGAACGGCTGACGCGGCAGCCGGGCGGCGCCCGGCTGATCCTGGGTGCGCGCCGACCGGCGACCGCCGGCGAGTCGATCCCGCTCGACCTGACCGAGCTCGACTCGGTACGCACCTTCGCGGCGGCGGTACGCGAACGGCTGGACGGTGGCCCCGTCGACGCGTTGCTGCTCAACGCCGGCCTGATCCTCCCCGACGTCGCCGGCCGGACCGCCGACGGTTTCGAGACGACCTTCGCCGTCAACCACCTTGCGCACTACCTGCTGTTACGCCTGCTGCTGCCGGTCCTGGCGGACGGGGCGACCGTCGTGCTGACCACGAGCGGCACGCACGATCCCGCCACGCACGCCGGGTTGACGCCGCCCCGCCACGCCGACCCGGAACTGCTGGCGCACCCCGATCGCGACGCCGGTCTCGACCCCCGGCCGCGCAAGGCGGGCGAGCACGCGTACACCGCCTCCAAGTTGTGCGCCGTGCTCACCGCACGATCGTTGTCCGAGCACCGCGACGACCGGCCCAAGCGACTCGCCGCGATCGCCTACGATCCGGGGCAGGTCTTCGGGACCGGCTTGGCCAAGAGCCTGCCGTTCCCCTTGCGGACGGCCTGGTCGCTGCTGGGCGCATCGGTGCTGGGGTGGCCGCTGGGCAGGCTCAACCCCCATCTCAACACCCGCGCCGCCGCCGGGAACGCCCTCGCCGACCTGGCTCTCGGCCTCGCCACACCCCCGGACGGGCACACCTACGCCGCCCTGCGCCGGGCCCGGCTCACCTGGCCGGCCCCGTCAGACCTGGCGCGCAGCGACGAACTGGCGCAGGCACTGTGGAGCCACAGCGCCCGGCTCGTCGGCCTGCCGCACTGAGCACACCGCGCCGGCGGGCCAGGACCCTCACCTGGCGGAACCGGCCGCCGGGCCGCTCGCCGGGCCGCTCGCCGGGCCGCTCGCCGGGCCGCTCGCCGGGCCGCTCGTCCGGTCCAGCCATTCGGACAGCAGGGCGCGTTCGGCGCCGGTGAGCGCCGGCAGCTTCGGGACGACGGCCCGGAACGCGACCGTCACCGCGTTCGTGTCGTCGGACGGCAGCGCCGGCCCGTCGGTGAGGATCGCCCGCAGCACCGCCTCGTACATCGCGTCGGCGAGGCCGGGGTCCCGATCCTCCGGCGGCGCGGACAGCAGGGTGAGGACGGCGCCGGTGCCGGCGGCGTGGATGAGTTCGACGGCCCGGCCTTCGGCGACCCGTAGCCGGCCCGTTGCCGCGATGCGGTGCACCCTGGCGCGCAGGACCTCCAGCCCGGCGGCCGCCGCCGGTGAAGGCGCCCCCCGGCCGGGGTCGGTGAGCAGGCCGAACAGTGCCGCGTTGGCGAGGCCGAACCGGATGTGTGCCTCCCATCCGGCCCGGAGGTCCGCCAGCGGGTCGTCGCCGGCCCCGACGTGCGCCTTTTCGCTGACGTAGGTGCTGAAGACGTGCTCGGCGACGGCGTCGAGCAGCGCGTCCTTGTCCTCGAAGAAGCGATAGATGGTCGGCGCCTGCATGCCGGCCGCCTGGGCGACGGCCCGTGTGGTGACCGCGGCCGCGCCCTGCTCGCGCAGGAGCCGCGCCGCGACCTCCACGATGTTCGCCCGCGTCTCCTGCCGGTCCGGCCTCACCTTCACCATGTTTCCGATGATAGGGCATCTGTGATATCCATGTTGCTATCACTGTTGCTATCAACGTTATTCGTCGGAAGGACGAGACATGATCATCATCACGGGCGCCACGGGCCGGCTCGGCTCCCAGATCGTCGGTCGGCTGCTCCAGAGGGTCCCGGCCGGGCAGGTCGGCGTCAGCGTTCGCGACGCCGATGGCGCCGGCGACCTGGCCGCACGTGGCGTACGCGTGCGGCGCGGCGACTTCACCGACCCGGGCTCCCTCGCCGAGGCGTTCGTGGGCGCCACCCAGGTGCTCATCGTCTCGACGAGCCAGACGGGCGAGGCGGCCCTCAACCAGCACGTCACGGCGATCGAGGCCGCGCGCGATGCCGGTGCGCGCCGGATTCTCTACACCAGCCACCAGGGCGCCGCCGAGGACTCGCTCTTCGCGCCCATGCCCGACCACGCCGCCACCGAGAGCTACCTGGAGAAGACCGGCACGCCGTTCACCGCGCTGCGGAACGGGTTCTACGCCGACACCGTCCGCCTCCTGCTCGGCCAGGCACTCGAGACGGGTGAACTCGTCGCGCCGGCGGACGGCCCCGTGTCGTGGACCGCGCACGCCGACCTCGCCGAAGCGGCGGCGGTCATCCTCGCCGACGAGGGCCGGTTCGACGGCCCGACCCCGCCGCTCACCGCGCCGGTCGCGCTCGACCTCCAGGACGTCGCCCGCATCGTCACCGAACTCACCGGACGGCCGATCAGCCGCGTCGTCGCCGGCGATGCCGAGTGGGCGGCCACGCTGGTCGGCCACGGCGTGCCGGAGCAACAGGCCGGCCTGCTGCTCGGCATGTTCCGCGCGGCCCGCCACGGGGAGTTCGCCACCACCGGGCCCGAACTCGAGAGCCTCCTCCAGCGTCCGGCCACGCCGCTCCGTTCGATCCTGGAGGGCGTGACCGGCCGGAGTTAGCCACCTGTCCCCCGCGCGTGATCACCGGGCTCGTGCCGCCCGAGCCGCTCGGCGACCCGCCGCACGGCACCAGCACGGTACGGCACGTCCCATCCCATCAGCGTGGTTTCTTGCAGAGCCAGAGATATCCCACCACGGCACCGATGAGGGCCGGGATGATCGCCCACCCCACGATGGAAAGCGCCCATGCCAGCACAGAGTGCTTGGCATTCGACGGAGAGCGGAACCCCATGAGGATCTCGTAGGCCTCCACCCAGCCGATCACCAGACCGGTCGCCACGAAGAGCACGGCGACGGCGACGAGGAGCCACTTGGCCTCGCGCCAGAGCCACCTGCTGAGGTTGACCAGGCCACCCCACCGCCACGCCCAGCGCTGACGAGGCGACTTTCGCTGGTCGCGGGGATCCGGTGCGGACGACGATGGCTGCGTCATGCACGGAAAGTAACCGCTTAGCCGGGCATGCCAAAGGAGCCCGACTGGGGCTTTTCCAAGACAAGGAACTGGCGTCGTCGAGTACGGTGATCCGGCTCCGCCGCAGCGGCCTGTTTACTCCCCATTGCGCGGACCGATGCCTTATCTTGGCCGATCATCGACCTTGAGCTTGTCCCCCGTGTCGGAGATGAAAATGACCAGAAGTTTCGCCGATTTCGTCCGGCTGGTGTTTTCCGCGAGCACATGGTGGGCACCCGGCGGCTCGACCCAGCTCTCGCCCTGGCGGTAAGTACGCACCGGCTCGCCGCTGAGCTGGCTGCGCACGGTGCCCTCGAGCACATAGGCGTACACGAAGGCGTTGCCGTGCCGGTGCGACACCGCGCGCGCGGTGGGCGGGAAGTCCGCGATCGCCGAGGTGAACGTCTTGCCAGGGACATTCGGCAGCGCCTTTTCCAGCAGCGGCGACAGCGTCTCGGACGGTGGCCGCGTGACGGTGACGGCAACCGGCGCGTGGCCACCGACCGGCACCCTGCCGCCCGCGCGCTCGACCGTGGGAGCGCACGCGGCGACCGCGGCCGCCATTCCGGCAACCAGAAATCCCCGGGCAAACCGTACTCGGACCATGACGGCCCTCCTGTCCTGCCGAAGCATTTCCGGGTACGCTGTCCAGGCATTTCGCCGGATAACCAAAGACGAATTCAAGCCCTGGCGATGATTCGCCCATCACACCCGGTCGAGCCCCCCGACGGCCGGCATTTCACGCCGCCTAGACTGAAATCCGTGACTGAACAGCGCGTCAATATCGGAAAACAGCACCCGGCCGGCTACAAAGCCCTCATCGCCATGTCGGCGGCCGCGGAGGAAGGCGCCGCGGCGGCGGGTCTCGACCCGCTCCTGATCGAATTGGTGAAAATCCGCACCTCCCAGATCAACGGCTGCGCGTTCTGCCTGCGGACGCACACCCGCGACGCGCTCAGGAAGGGCGAGAGCACGGACCGCCTCGCGGTCCTGCCCGCATGGGCGGAGACCGGTTACTTCTCCGAGACCGAGCGCGCGGCCCTGCGCCTGACGGAGGCGATCACGCGGGTGTCGGACGGCCAGGTGAGCGACGCGGACTACGCGGCGGCCGCCGCGGTGCTGTCCGAGGAGCAGATCTCGGCCGTCGCCTGGCTGTCGACCGTGATGAACGCCTTCAACCGGGTGGCGATCACGAGCCGGTACACCGTCGCCGGAACCTGATCCCTTTGATCCGCCACGGGGGTGGACCGATTCGCGCGCCGGAGCGAACGGCAGCCGCCCCACGCTGCCACGCGGCCGCCTATTCCCCCTCGGTGACGCGGATGATCGTCTTGCCGGGGGTGGGCTGCGCGGGCGCGAACGCGGCGGGCGCCTCGGCGAGCGGGCGCACGGCCCCGACGATCAGGCGCAGCCGTCCGTCCCGGAGCCACCGGGCCAGGTCGGCGAGCCGGGCGCGATCGGGTTCGACGACGAAGAAGATCGCCCGGCCGTTCCGGGGCAGGACCGTCGGCGGCGCGGCGATGGTGACGAGTGTGCCGCCGGAGCGCACCAGCGCGGCCGAACGGTCCAGGATGTCGCCGCCGATCACATCGAGCACCAGATCGACCTGACCGACGTCCTCCAGGCGATCGGCCTCCAGATCCAGGAAGACATCCGCGCCCAGACCGAGTGCCGTGTCCCTGGCGGCGGCCCTGCCGGTGCCGATCACCCGGGCTCCCGCCTCGCGCGCGAGCTGCACCGCGACGGAGCCGACGCCGCCCGCCGCACCGTGGATCAGTACGGTCTGGCCGGCGGCGAGACGGCCGTGGTCGAACAGGGCCTGCCATGCGGTCAGCCCCGAGATCGGCAGGGCGGCGGCCATGGTGTGGCTGATGCCGGCCGACAGGGGCGCGAGGTTGCGCGCCTCCACCGCCACGTACTCGGCCAGCGAGCCGTTGCGGGTCCAGTCGGTCAGCCCGAACACCCGCTGCCCCACGCTCAGACCGGTGGTTCCGTACCCCAGCTCCACCACGATCCCGGACACCTCGTGCCCGGGCACACTCGGCGTCCGGTCGTGGCCCGCGCGATCCGACCACGTTCCCGGCCAGTCGAGCTCTCCCCGGGTGAACCCCGCGGCATGCACCCGCACGACGACGTCGTTCTCGGCGGCGTGCGGGTACGGCTCCTCGGTCAGGGAGAGGCCGGCCAGACCGGCGGCGCGGTCTCGGACGGTGATGGCTTGCATGACAGGTCCCCCGCCAACGATGTGAGATGTCGAGCAGGACGAACGTACCCTGCTGAGCGGGGATTCGATCGCCCTGCGCGCACGGCTCGGCGATGCCCTCCTCCCGGGCATCCCGGGAGATGTCAGCGACCGGGAGCGCGCTGCTTGACCGCCTGGAGCACCCAGCCGTTGCCGTCCGGGTCGCTGAAGGTGGCGTAGGAGCCGTAGTCGGCACGCGCGGGGTGCGGCCCGGCCACCCGCCCCTGGCCGCCGGCCTGGTGGGTGACCTCTCCGGCATCGTGACCGTGGTAGAAGAGCCCTCCGGCATCGTGGAAGACCTCGCTCACCTCGATGCCGCGGCCGACGAGCTCGGCGCGGGCCGCCTCGACGTCGGAGACGATGAGGTAGAGGCCCTGGACGGAGCCGGGCGCGGCGGAGGTGATCCCCGTGCCGAAAATGATCGAGCACTCGGAGCCGGGCGGCGTGAGGTGCACCGCGCGCCAGTCCTCGTTGACGGCTTTGTCGACGTCCAGCCGGAATCCGGCCGCCTCGTAGAAGGCCTTGGCCCGGTCGACGTCGGATACGGGCAGCACGATGAGTTCGAGTTTCAGATCCATCTTGGTTCATCTTTCCTGACGTCGGTGAAGCACACGTCGTGCGACACCGGTTCGCTCTTGGTCCGCAGCGGGCAATGGTCCCGCCCGGGTCGATCAGAAAAATCTGGATATGTTTTATCCAGGTTCACCTCCGAAAAAATCGCGCGGTCATGCCGCGCGAGAAGGAGAATCAGCGCCCGAGCGCCTGGCGAACCTGTGCCGCCACGGTGGGAGCGTGCGCGTCGGCCGCGGCCTGCACGTCAGCCAGGCTCTGCTCGGCCAGCGCCTGCCGCCAGGCCGCTTCGGCTCGCCCCATGGCGGTCTTGACCGCACACGGCTGAGCGAAGGCGGCGTCGGGGCAGCGCTCCCCGATGGTGCCGCACCGACGGATCTCGGCGCAGCGGAACAGGGGCGCGTCTCCCTCGATGGCCAGGACCACGTCCAGCAGCGACACGGTCGCCGGCGGGCGGGCCAGCCGGAAGCCGCCGCGCGCACCCGGGACGGACTCGAGCAGGCCGGCCCTGACCAGTTGCTGCAGCAGCTTGTTCAGGTAGGACACCGAGAGGTTGTGACCGGCGGCCAGCTGCGCGGTGGCCACCGGCTCGCCGTCCCCCGACCACGCCAGATTGAGCAGCGTGTGCACCGCCCACTCGACGCCCTTGCCCGTTCGCACAACCTGGATATTAGATATCCAGATTCGGTCTGTCAAAAAGTGCCGGCTCATCGGCCACCGAACGCCGCCCGGGCGGCGTGGATGGCCTCCAGATGCCGGCCAGCCCAGTTGGCGACCTGGCTGATGATGCCGAGCAGCTCCCGCCCGGCATCGGTGAGATCGTACGTGACCTGGGGCGGGACGGTGGGATGCACGGTTCGCGTGATCAGCCCGTCGCGTTCCAGCCCGCGCAATGTGGCCGTCAGCATGCGCTGGGTGATGGGCGATAGCGACCGCCGCAACTCGTTGAAGCGCCGCGGCCCGGAGCCGAGCTCCCCCATCACCAGAGGTGCCCATTTCTCGCCCACACGCGAAAGAATGCTCTGGAGCTCGTCGCAGGAAGCCGCCGATTCCGCGGCCTGTTCGGCGATTTCCGCCATGTCAGTTCCCTCCCTGGTACTACGGCACACACAACTGCCTTCTTGTGGGTGTCTCAGAGGACCGGCAGCCTGTTCCCGAAAACTTACCTTGCGAATTACAGGAGCTTGGCGTGAGCCTTTCCTTCCAGCCGGCCGACGATCCCCGATACACCACTCGCGGCGCTCTCTACGTACCTTCCGGGCAGGGCCCGACCGTGTGGGCCGCCGGCGACGTTTACACGGTCAAGGCGACGGGAGCACAGACGAACGGCGGTTTCGGCCTCATCGAGGCCACCGTCCCGGCAGGCGGCGGGCCGGTACCGCACATCCATCCCGAACAGGAGGAGACCTTCTACATCCTTGACGGCGAACTGGAGTTCCTGGACGGCGACCACCGGTTCACCGCCGTCGCGGGCGACTTCGTCCACGTTCCCCGGGGCATCCGCCACTGTTTCCAGAACAAGCGCATGCACGCCGCGCGAATGCTCTTCATGTTCACCCCGCCCGGGATCGAGCAGATCATCGCCGACCACGCGACGCCCGCCAGGAGCGGCGAGACGCCGCCGCCCCTGGACGACGAGCAGATCGCCCGGCTCGAGACGATGGGCAGGCTGGCCGGGTCGATCATCCTTCCCGACCCCGCCTGACGCGAGCCGGGCGCCCGCAGCCGTGTTCACCCAGGTCGTGAGGCCAGAACGGGGTATGACCGCTACCGGGGGGAGATGAGCGATGGTTGCCAGCGACCTTGTCCTCGTCGCCGGCGCCGGTGGCGTGGGCCGCGCGGTCCTCGACCGGCTGCGGGCGCAGGACGTGCCGGTACGCGCGATGGTCCGCCGCGACGATGATCGTGCCGCCGAGCTGCGTGCGCGCGGCGCGGAGGTGGTCCTCGGCGACCTGACCCGGCCCGAGAGCGTCGCGGCCGCGCTGGAGGGGGCCGGAGCGATGTACTTCGCGATGCCCGTGTCGCCCGACCATCTGCTGGCGGCGACCGTGGTGGCCACCGTGGCGAAGGAGCACGGGGAGCTGGCCGGCCTGGTGGACATGTCGCAGATGACGGTGTCGCAGATGACCGCCACCAGCACCGCGGAGTCTCGTCAGCAGCGGCTGCACTGGCTGGCGGAGCAGGTCTTCGACTGGTCGGGCCTGCCGGTGGTGCACATCCGGCCGACGTCGTTCCTGGACAATCCGCTGTTCACCACGCTGGCGGCGCGCTCGATCCGGGCAAGTGGCACGATCGCGCTGCCGTTCGGCACCGGGCGGACGTCGCCGATCGCCGCCGACGACGTCGCCCGGGTGGTCGCCACCGTGCTGCGCGACCCCGCCCCGCACGTCGGGCACGTCTACGAGCTGACCGGGCCGCGCACGGTCGACATGACGGAGCTGGCCGAGGAGTTCTCCCGGGCGCTGGGGCGTCCGGTGTCCTATCTGGACGTACCGCTGGACTGGTGGCGGGCCGAGGTGCTCGCGAAGGCGGGCCTGCCGCCGCACACCGAGGAGCACATCGCCACCATGGCCCGCTTGCACCGCGAGAACCGCTACGACCGCGCGTCCGACGACGTCGAACGGGTGACGGGCGCGCCTGCCCGTACGATCGAGGCGTTCGTGGCCGCTCGCAGGGATTTCTACCTGGGCTGAGCCCCTCACCCGCAGAACCGCGGAGTACCCGGCGCCGCCCGGGGCGCCGTCTTCCGCTTGAGCCGGCCGACGGCCTGGGCGTCGCGGCTGCATTCACTCACTTGATCGAGTCAATTCCACCCCACTATGTCCAATCTTGACCTAGTCTTTTGCAACCTATGAACTATGTTGCTAACAGCAGACGCGCGGCGCTGGCGGCCGCGGGCGTGGCGCTCACGGTGGCCACGGCCTCCCAGGTGTTCGTCCTCACCGACGCGGCCACGGCGGCGACGACCCCCCTCAGCCAGGCCCAGCAGGTCGTCCCCGCGCAGGCCGCGGCAGGCGTCCAGAGCCGGGTGGCCGCCGCGAACAAGGCGCTGGCCACCGCGAACCGCATCTACAAGACCGGCCGCCTCGCCAACGTGGCCTGCTCGCCCGGCACGCTGCCGTCCGGGAGCACCAACGCCTACCGTCGCTTTCTGACGCGCGTGACCGACTGCCTGAACAGGGCGTGGGGCGCGCAGTTCCGCAAGGCGAAGATGCCGTTCGCCAAGCCGCGGCTGCGCATCATCACCAGCAAGGTGAACACGCCCTGCGGCAAGTGGAACGTCGGCGCCCAGGGCGTCTACTGCTCCTCCAACCGCACGATGTACATGCTGATCAGCAAGGAGCAGCTCCGCCAGCCGTTCCCGCTGGCGATCACGCGGCTCGTGGCCCACGAGTACGGCCACCACGTGCAGCAGATCTCGAAGATCTGGACCTACTACTGGCAGGCCCGGTCCACCGCCGGCAGGTCCCAGAGCCTGCAGCTCTCCCGCAACTCCGAACTCCAGGCCGAATGCTTCTCCGCCGTCTTCATGTCGACGCTGCGCGGCGGGTCGCTGTTCACCGAGGAGGAGTGGGACTACACGGTCGACTGGTTCCGGAAGAACGGCGCCAAGGCCTGGCCGCAGAACGACCACGGCAAGGGCCCCACGCAGGCGGCCTGGATGACGCGCGGCTACAACAGCGGCGCTCCGGGATCGTGCAACACCTGGGCCGCGTCCCCTCGGACCACCACGTGACCCGCCGCGTGCCCCGGTAGTCCCGCCACACGGAACGAGGGCCGGGCCCTCGTTCCGTGTCGGCCCGCTCGCCACCCCGGCGCCGGGTACGAGTGCTGTCACGATGCACGTCCGGGAACTCACCGACCTGCCGGCCGGGGTCATGGTCCTGACCGCCGCCACCCGTGTCCGTCGTCGACACCGCGTCCACGAGCGGCCCGACCACTGCCCCGAGCCCGCCTGTGGCCGGGCCGCCGGAGCTGGACGTGCCGGAACGCGGGACGTCACTAGGGATATCCCTGGGGCGGCCCCTGATCCCCGGATGCCGGCGTGCACCTAGGCTCTGGTGAGATCGCGCGGTCAGGCCCGAATTTCTCGTGCCGTCAATTCCGCCGGTCATGGAGGGTCCGATGGCAATCGACGCCGCGCTCTATTCGCGTTCCAAGACCTACTTCTTCGACGGGACCCACTACATTCGGGTGACCCGCGGGGACACCGGCGCCGGAACGGTCGACCCCGGCTACCCCGCACCCATCTCCAACTGGGGATGGCCCGCCGGCTTCGGCGCCAACGGCATCGACGCGGCACTCTACTCCGGAACCAAGTGCTACTTCTTCAAGGATGACCGGTACGTACGCGTCACCCGCGGCGACACCGGCGCCGGAACCGTCGACCCCGGCTACCCCGCACCCATCTCCAACTGGGGATGGCCCGCCGGATTCGGCGCCAACGGCATCGACGCGGCACTCTACTCCGGAACCAAGTGCTACTTCTTCAAGGGCAACCGGTACGTACGCGTCACCCGCGGCGACACCGGCGCCGGAACCGTCGACCCCGGCTACCCCGCACCCATCTCCAACTGGGGATGGCCCGCCGGCTTCGGCGCGAGCGGCATCGACGCGGCACTCTACTCCGGGACCAAGTGCTACTTCTTCGACGGGAACCTGTACGTCCGGGTGACCCGTGGCGACGCCGGTGCCGGAACGGTCGATCCCGGCTACCCCGCGTCCATCTCCAACTGGGGATGGCCCTCCGGGTTCGGCATCAACTGAGTCCTTCCCGTCGGCCGGTCGCACCCGCGACCGGCCGACCGCCGGGGCGGGCCCGGCGATCAGTCCGTGACGGCCACCATGGCGATCGACACGAGAATTCCCGGCCGGTCGACGCCCAGCTTGCTCACGCAGCGCGGCGGCCGCACGTCCGGGAAGAACTCGTCGAAGACCTCGTTGACGCCGTCGGCGTCCTCCGGCCGCAGGAGCAGGGTGTGGACCATGACGGCGTCGGCCAGCCGCGCACCGCCGGCGCGCAGGATCGCCTGGCAGTTGCGTAACGACTGGCGGGTCTGCTCCTGGATCGTGTTCCCGGCCAGCTCGCCGGTCGCCACGTCGACGCCGATCGTCCCGGCGACGTAGATCGTGTTGCCCGCCTTCACCGCCTGGCCGTATGTGGGGTATTCGGGCGCCTCTGGCGTGGAGATGACTTCTCGGGGCATCGAATGCGCTCCTGTCTGCAAGATGTCGGCTCGACTGTGCTGAAGCGCTCCCCTGGTCCGGCCCGAAGCGCGCGCTCGTGGCCGGTCAGTCGACGTCTCGGAGGTTCAGCCGGGCCGTGACCGCGTCGCCGTCCCGGGTGAGGTCGGCCCCCAGCGTGGTGAGCAGCCGCTGGGCAGCCGTGTTGCCGGCGGTGGTGCTCGCCACCAGGCGCTGGGCGCCGCCGGCTCGGGCGAGGTCGAGGAGTTGCCTGAGAACGGCGCCACCGACTCCGCTGCCACGATGGGTGCGTCCGATCCAGACCCCGGCCTCGACCGCTCGTCCGGCGTCCGCGAGGGGTAACAGCCGGGCGGCCCCGACCACTTCCTCCTTGACGAGGATGGCGTAGGTGGTCCCCACGGGCTCGGCCGCCAGCGATCTCGACCGGTGGAACCGTACGAATGTCTCCCGCCGCTCGGCCGTCCACCCCGCGGGTCCCTCTACCGGGGGCATCACCTCGAGCGGGTCCGCGTCGGCGACCGCGGCGTCAAGCAGCCCACGCAGCAGGCTCTCGTCGAGTCGCCGCAACGTGACGTCGGAACGCATACGAGCCTCCCTTCTTTCGGGACTGTCGATCGGAACGGCGAGCGCCCGCCGGATCACCGGCGGGGCGCCGCATGTCGGAACACTTGCTGGGATGATTTACCCCGGAGTGGTTAGAACACGTCCTTGTAGCTGCCGCATCCGCTGTTCCGGGTGTTCCCCTCGCACACGCGAATCTTGAGATCACGCTTGAAGCGGATCTCCCCGAAGTGACGACGGCGGTCGTCGGACCGGTAAACGTCCCTGTGGAAGCCACTGCTGTCGTAGTACTTGAACCAGACGTAGCTGTAGTCGCCGTCGCCGTTGTGCCGGTCGCCCAGGTCCCCGGAGAAGTAGTAGTTGCCGCCGCGCTTCTGCCAGTACCCCCTGAAGTACGACTCCTTGGGAAGGCTCTCGGTGCCGTTGGAGTAAATGGGGCCGAAATTGTGCTTCGGACCGGCCTGAACGGCCTTCGCCTGGGTGGTGGTCGCGGTGTCGGCCTGGGCCGCGGGCGCCGCCCCGGCACCTGCGAGCAGCGCCCCGGCCACTGCGGTGCCGGCGAGAAGGTTGCGAATACGAATGGTGTCCTCGTTCCCCTTACCAGACTGAGGGCTGCTCGGATGAGGCCCCTTTGTCGTCCGGTATCGCTGACATTAGGGAAATTTCCCCCAGCCTTCTGCGCACTAATTCACAAAGCAGACAATTATCCAAAATCATCCCCCAGTGCACGGTCCCGGGCGGGCCGCCGCGTACGACAGGAGGCCGGCTTCCGTCGTAGGCTGCATCTCGCACGTCATGGACAGGAGGCTGAGGTGGCCGAGACCACGTTGACCGAGACGACGGTGGCCGAGGTGATGGCCGAGCTGGCCGGACTCGAGGACCCGAAGATGCGCGAGGTGAACGAGAGACACGGTGACGATCACGGTGTGAACCTCGGCAAGCTGCGCGCGCTCGCCAAGCGGCTGAAGACGCAGCAGGAGCTCGCGTACCGGCTCTGGGAGACCGATGACACCGCGGCGAGACTGCTGGCGCTCCTGATCTGCCGCCCGAAGGCGTTCGCGCGTGACGAGCTGGACGCCATGGTGCGCGCGGCGCGCGCGCCCAAGGTGCACGACTGGCTCGTGAACTACGTGGTGAAGAAGAGCCCGCACGCCGAAGAGCTGCGCCTGGCCTGGTTCGCCGATCCGGATCCGGTGGTCGCGAGTGCCGGCTGGGCGCTGACCACCGAACGCGTGGCGAAGAAGCCCGAGGGTCTCGACCTCGAAGGGCTGCTCGACGTCATCGAGGCGGAGATGAAGGGCGCCCCGGATCGCCTGCAGTGGGCGATGAACCACTGCCTGGCCCAGATCGGGATCGAGCACGCCGAGCACCGCGCCCGCGCCCTCGCCATCGGCGAGCGCCTGGAGGTGCTCAAGGACTACCCGACGTCCCCGGGCTGCACCTCCCCGTTCGCGCCCATCTGGATCAACGAGATGGTGGGCCGGAAACAGGCTTAGAGGTCTTATCGGGGTGTGCCGGGTGAAATGGCGGGCGCCCCGAGATCCCCGCCTCCCCGGTCCCCGGGGCGGGAGGAGCCGCAGCAGGGCGGTTCCGATCAGCAACGTCCCCGTGCGATCAGCGCGGTGACGCGTACGGCGAGGGCGATGGCGGCCTGTCGGCGCTGCCGCTCGTCGACGACCTCCGCGGTGAGCGCCTGGAACGCGGGACGGCACGGGCCCCGTCCGTCGCCGCCGACGGCATGGCGCGGAGGAAGCGGGCGGCCCTGGCGGTCAGGCCGCGAACCCTTCCGGGCAACCGGCGGCGCCCGGACCGACCGCCGGCAGGGCCGGCACCCGGTCACAAAGCCCTCCATCGCGCATGCGGGCGATTCGCGCAGATGTCATGAGATAACCGGCTAGTCTGCTGCCGGCGGCGGACGGGGAGGGCGATGACGCAGCCGAGCACCACGGACCGGCCGGGTCCTGGGGACCGCGTTGCGCCGGATCGCGCGGGCAGCCACCCGTTCCGGCTGCCGTGGGCGTTCATGGTGCTGGTGGCGCTGCTGGTGGCGGGGCGGTTCCTGCTGGCTCCGCATCTGACGGGCCCGGGGCTGCGGACCTGGGCGACCGTGTTCGTGGCGGTGTGCGTTCAGGCGCTGCCGTTCCTGGTGTTCGGGGTCGCGCTGTCGGCGGCCATCACCTCCTTCGTGCCCGCGTCGTTCTGGACGCGGACACTGCCCAGGCGCACCTGGGCGGCGGTGCCGGTGGCCGGGATGGCCGGGGCGATCTTGCCCGGCTGCGAGTGCGCGTCCGTGCCGGTGGCCTCCGGGCTGATGGCGCGCGGCGTGGCGGCGCCGGCGGCGCTGGCGTTCCTGCTGGCCTCTCCGGCGATCAACCCCGTGGTGCTGGTCGCCACCGCGGTGGCCTTCCCGGACGACCCGGAGATGGTGGTCGCCAGGTTCGCCGCCTCGCTGGCGGTGGCCGTGCTGGCCGGCTGGATCTGGGCGCGGTTCGGGCGCGCCGCGTGGCTGCCGGCGCCGCGCCGCCCGGCCGAGGCGGGCCAGGGCAGGGTAGCCGCCTTCCTGGACACGATGCGCCATGACCTGCTGCACGCCGGCGGGTTCCTGGTCGTCGGCGCGCTGGCCGCGGCGACCCTCAACGTGCTGATCCCCCGCGACTGGCTGACCGCGGTGGCCGGGGTGCCGGTGGTGTCCGTGCTGGTCCTGGCCCTGCTGGCGGTGCTGCTGTCGATCTGCTCGGAGGCCGACGCGTTCGTGGCGGCCTCGCTCACGGCATTCTCCCCGACGGCCAAGCTGGCGTTCCTGGTGGTCGGCCCGATGGTGGACCTGAAGCTCATCGCCCTGCAGGCCGGCACCTTCGGCCGGGCCTTCACGTGGCGTTTCGCACCGCTCACGCTGGCTCTCGCGATCGGGGTCAGCTTCGTCGCGGGCTGGATGTTCCTGTGAGCCGCCAGGCGCAAGGGGCCGTCCTGCTGATCCTCGGCGCGGCGCTGCTGAGCATCTCCGCGTTCTCCACGACGTACGTCAATTACGTCAAACCCGGTTTCCGGCCGCTGCTCGTCGGAGCCGGTGCGGTGCTGGCGGTTCTCGGCCTGCTCTCCGTCGTCGCGGACGTGCTGGGCCGGCCCGCCGCCCATGACCATGACCATGACCATGGCCACGGCCACGGCCCGAGGGTGGCGTGGTTGCTGGCCGCGCCCGTGTTCGCCCTCGTGCTCGTCGCCCCGCCCGCGCTCGGCGCCTTCGCGGCCCGGCGCACCGACGGCCCGCCGGCACCGCCCCGGACCGCGGCCTATCACGCGCTGGCCGGGAGCGAGGTGACGGAGCTGACGCTGGGCGAGTTCATCGGGCGCGCCTACGCGCCGTCGGGCCCGTCGCTCGCGGGCAGGCAGGTCAGGCTGATCGGCTTCGCCGTCCCGGCCGAGGACGGCAGGGGCTGGTATCTGGCCCGGATGCAGCTCCGCTGCTGCGCCGCCGACGCGCTCGCGCTGGAGGTCGCCGTCCACGGGGCGCCCGCACCGGCCGAGGACTCGTGGGTGGCGGTCACGGGCACGTGGATCCCGTGGCAGCACGGGGTGCCCGATGACTATGCGGTCCCGGCCGTGACCGCCACCAGCGTGACCGGCATCGAGCAACCGGCAGAGCCGTACGAGTAACGACGGGCGGCCGCCGCGAGAGCGGCCGCGGCGTGAATACGGTTATCGTTTGCTTGCCAGGTCACCACCTCTGCGGGAGATCACAGTGCGAAGACGAGCCACGATCATGTTGATGGCGCTCCTGGGAATGACCCTCGCCGGGTGCGGCGGTCAGGCGCCCGGCGCCGGCGAGGACGGGACGCAGCTCCCCTTGGCGGCCCCGCGCGACCTCGTCGCCGGTCCCGCGGATCCCTACTACACCCACCAGACGTTACGGGTGTGGGAGCCGCTGGTGACGGTGGACGACCGGCTGCGGCCCGTCCCGGCGCTGGCGGCCTCGTGGGCGGTCGCGGACGGCGGGCGGCGCTGGACGTTCACGCTGCGCGAGGGCGTGCGGTTCAGCGACGGCACACCGCTGACCGCCGAGGCGGCGGTGGCCAACGTCGAGCGGTTCCTGCGGATCGCGCCCCGCCAGTCGGCCTTCTTCAGCCTCGACGCCGGGATGGAGGCGGCGTACGGCAAGGTGGCGGACGTCCGCGCCGTGGGCGGCAAGGTGGTGTTCGACCTGAAGGAGGCCGTGGCCGACCTGCCGGGCAGGCTGGCGGGCTTCTACAGCATGATCCAGTCGCCGAAGGCGTTCGCCGCCTCGGGGGACTTCACCGGCAAGCCCGTGGGCACGGGGCCGTACACGCTGGTGGAGTGGGCCAAGGGGCAGCGGGCCGTGCTCGCCGCCAACCCGCACTACTACGGCGCCGCCCCCGCCTACGACAAGATCGTGGTCAGGGTGATCCCCGACGCCAACGCCCGGGTCGCCGCGTTACGGGCCGGAGAGGTCGACGGGCTGATCGACAAGGGCGCGCTGCTGCCGGGCCAGGTCGCCGCGGTCGCCGGTGACGGCGGCTTCCGAGTCGTCCGCAGCCCCTCGGTGCTGACGCACTACCTGACGTTCAACGCCTCGCGGAAGCCGTTCTCCGACGCCCGCCTGCGCGAGGCGGCCGACCTGGCCGTCGACCGGCGGGCCATCGCCGCCAAGCTGCTGGCGGGCACCGCCGAGGCGGGTGCCGGGTTCCTGTCGCCGGCCTTCGGCGACCTCGCCGACCCCGGCATCACGGCGGCTCATGATCCCGGCAGGGCGCGCGAGCTGGTGGCCGCGGCGGGGCCGCCGGCCGGGCCCGTGACCATCCTGATCTCGTCGGCCGAGACCGGCCAGTTCCCCTACACCGACATCGCCGAGGTGCTGCGCGTCTCCCTGGAGCAGGTGGGCCTGCCCGCGAAGGTGACCGTGGCGGAGGCCACCAAGTCCGTGATGGAGGCCGGGGACTACGACCTCTTCCTCAGCGCGTACAGCGTGCCCAACGGCGACGCCGACTACCTGTTCCGCCGGTTCCTGCGCTCGGACGCGTCCTGGAACGTCGAACGCCGGCTCGGCTACCGCAACGCCCGGTTCGACGAGCTGGTCGACCAGGCCGCGGCACTGACGGACCCGGCCGCGCGTCGCGAGCTGTACCACCGGATCCAGCGGCTGCTGGCCACCGACCGCCCGATGATCGCGCTGGCCTACCAGGACAATCCCATCGTGACGACCACCGAGGTCAGCGCGGTGACGCAGAACGTCGCCTACATCGTCGACCTGGGCAAACTGGCGCCCCGGAAGTGACGGCCATCCTCCTGCGGCGCGGCGCGGAGCTGCTGCTCGTGCTCCTGGCGCTGTCGGTGCTGGTCTTCCTGCTGACCTCGCTCGCGCCGGGCGACCCGGCCGAGGAGATCCTGCGCCGCGGCGGCATCCAGCCGACGGCGGCCGGCGTCGCGGCGCTGCGCGCCGAACTCGGCCTCGACCAGCCGCTGTTCAGCCAGTACCTGCGGTGGTTGCGCGACGTGCTGCGCGGCGACCTCGGCCGCTCCTACGCAGACCGGTCGCCGGTGGCGGCCGAGATCCTCTCGCGGATCCCGGCGACACTCCGGCTGGCGGCCGCCGCGGCGGCGGTCGCGGTCGGGCTCGCGGTGCTCGCCGCGCTCAGGGGCGCGTTCCGGCCGCGGGCGCTCGACGGCCGCGCCCTCGCGCTCGTGACGGTGGCGATCGCCGGCATCCCTCCCTACATCGTGGGGATCCTGCTGATCAGCGTGGTGGCGGTGGGTTTGCGCGCCCTTCCCACGGGCGGCGACGGAGGTCCCGGCGCGGTGGTGCTGCCCGCGCTCACCCTCGGCCTGGCCGGGGCCGCGACCCTGCTGCGACTGCTCCGGGCCGACCTGGCGCGGGCCCTGCGGCTGCCGTTCGTCAAGCTCGCCGCCGTCAAGGGGCTGCCGCGCCGGCGTACGGTCGCCGTCCATGCCCTGCGCGTGGCCGCGCCGAACGCGATCACGGCCGGGAGCCTGGTGCTGGCGGAGCTGCTGGCCGGGGCGGTGGTGGTGGAGACGCTGTTCGCCTGGCCCGGCGTGGGGCAGCTCGCCGTGACGGCGATCCGGCAGCGGGACCTGCCCGTCGTGCAGGCGTACGTGCTGGTCATCGGGGTGGCGACGGTCCTGCTCCTGGCGCTGACCGAGCTGTGCCTGGCGGCCCTCGACCCGCGGCTGCGCCGCCGATGAGGGGCCGCGCCGGGGCTGCCCTGTTCGTGCTGGTCGTGCTGTTCTGCCTGCTCACGCCGATGCTGACCGGGTACGACCCGAGCCGGCCCGATCTGGGGCGGGCCCTGCTGCCGCCCGGTCCCGGGCACTGGCTCGGCACCGACCAGCTCGGCCGGGACCTCCTCACCAGAACGGCCACGGCCGGCCGCACCTCCCTGCTGGTGGCGTTCGCCATCACCGCGGTCACCACGGCGCTGGGCACGATCGCCGGCACCGCGGCCGGGCTGGCCGGCGGGCTGTCCGACCGGCTGCTGCGCCTCGCCGCGACCGTCGCGCTCGCCCTGCCCGGGCTCACGCTCGCGCTCGCGCTGGCGGGCGTCCTGCGGCCCGGGTACCTGACCGTCCTGATCGCCCTCGTGCCGCTCGGCTGGGTGAGCTGCGGCCTGGTCGCCCATACGGCGACCCGGCAAGTGGCCTCCGCCGACCACGTCGTGGCCGTACGAGCCATCGGCGCGTCCCCGTTCTACCTGCTGCGGCGCACCATCGGACCGTACGTCGCCGGCCCCGTGCTGACCGTCGCCACCGCGGACCTCGCGCGCACGCTGATCGCCGTCACCTCGCTCAGCTTCCTCGGCATCGGGCTGCCCCCTCCCGACACCGACTGGGGCGGCATGGTGAGCGAGGCCACCCCGCTGCTGGTCGCCGCGCCGCGTCTCGCGGTCGTGCCCGCCGTCGCCCTCGCCGTCACGGGACTGGCCGTCGCCCTCGTGGCGGACGCCCGCCGCGAACTGTCGGCGTTGTAATGGGTTACGCAATCCATTGATAATGATTATCATTTGCCGGGCCTGACGAAATCTGGAAGCTTCGCTGCGAAGGGTGACGCATGTCCGCTCCTACGGTCCCATCGGCGCGCGAGGCGCCTTCGGTGCTGGCTCCGGCCCGCGCCACCCTGATCGGCTGTGGTGTCCTGACCGGGATCAGCGCGCTCGCCGGGATGGCGCCGCTGATCGCCGTCGTCGAGATCAGCCGGCGGCTGCTGCACGGGGACACGGACGTGTGGCCGATCATCGTCGTGGCGCTCGTGGCCCTGGCCGTCAAGCAGTTCGGCACCTTCGGCGCGGGGGTGCTGACGCATCTGGCCGACATTCGGGTGTCGTTCAGGATCCGCCGGGAGCTCCTCGGCAAGCTGCGCCGGCTGCCCCTCGGCTGGTTCACCGACCGCAACTCGGGGATCGTGAAGAAGACGGTCGAGGACGACGTCGCCGCGCTGCACCAGCTCATCGCCCACTCCGTGGTGGAGGTCACGGCCGCCGCCGTCCCCGTGGCGGTCTCGATCGTCTATCTGCTCGCCGTGGACTGGCGGATGGCGCTGGTCAGCCTGCTTCCGCTGGTCGTCGGGCTGATCGTGTACCAGCGGGCGATGGCCGGCGCGGGCACGAAATATCCGGAGTTCATGGCGTGGCTGACCCGGCTGAGCGGTGCCGCCGTCGAGTTCGTCAACGGCATCGGGGTGGTCAAGGCCTTCGGCACGCCGGGGGTGGCCGGCCGCCGGTTCCAGGAGGTGTCCCGGAGTTTCGCCCGCTTCTTCCTGGACTGGGCGAGATCGACCACCAGGGCCTCGGTCCTCGCCGAGATCCTGCTGTCGCCGCCGAGCGTGCTCGTCGTCATGACCGCGGTGGGAGGCGCGCTCACCGCGTCGGGGCAGCTGCCGCTGACCAGCCTGATCGCGTTCCTGGTGGTCGGAACCGTCACCACCGCGGGGCTGATGACGGTCATGATGTCGATCCATCCGCTGGTCACGGCGCTCAGCGTGGCGCGCGGCATCCGCGAGGTGCTCGCCACCCCGGAGTTGCCGGTCCCGGCGAACCCGGTCGTGCCCGACCCCCGCACTCCCGGTCCGGTGGTCCGCCTGCGCGGGGTGCGGTTCGCCTACGGCGACACGGTCGCGCTCGACGGCGTCGATCTCGAGCTGGCGCGGGGCACGGTCACCGCGCTGGTCGGCCCGTCCGGGTCCGGCAAGTCCACGCTGGCCAAGCTGCTGCCCCGCTTCGACGACCCGCAGCAGGGCTCCGTGCGGCTGTACGGCGTCGACCTGCGTAACATCGACCCCGCCGAGCTGTACCGGCACGTGGCCTTCGTCTTCCAGGATCCGGCCCTGCTGCGCATGAGCATCCGCGACAACATCCGCCTGGCCCGCCCCGACGCCGATGACGAGGCCGTGCGCGCCGCGGCGGCCAAGGCGCAGATCCTGGACCGCCTCGACGAGTTGCCGCGCGGGCTGGACTCGGTGGCGGGCGAGGACGCGGAGCTGTCCGGAGGTGAGCGGCAGCGGGTGTGCGTCGCGCGGGCGATCCTGGCCGACCGGCCGGTGCTGGTGCTCGACGAGGCGACCGCGAGCGCCGATCCGGAGAACGAGGCCCGCATCCAGGACGCGCTCAGCGAGGTCGCGCGCGGCCGTACCGTGCTGGTCATCGCGCACCGGCTGAGCACCGTCCGCGGCGCGGACCGGATCGTCGTCCTCGACGCGGGCCGCCTGGTCGAGCAGGGCCGCCACGAGGAGCTGCTCGCCCGCCAAGGCCTGTACGCGCGGCTGTGGCAGCACGACCAGCGCGCCCGCGAGGACACCACGCAGAGGCTGGAGGCCCGCTGATGATCGCGATGATCCGCTACCTGTCCGAGCTGCTCGACGAGCGCCGTCGCCGGCACCTGCGCGTCATGCTCGCGGCCCAGGCGGCGCAGGGCGTCCTGCAGGGGCTGGGCTACCTGTTCGTGGCCCCGCTCGTGGCGGCCCTCACCAGCCCGCCGGTCGACTGGGGCCGCTTCTGGACGTGGGCGGGGGCCATCGCCGTCGCGGTCGCCGCCCACCACGCGCTGCTCGCGTGGAGCACGTCCCTGGGGTACGTCGTCGGCACCGACGTGCTGACCGGCTTCCATGAGCGCATCGGCAACCACCTCGCCGCGCTGCCGATCGGCTGGTTCCGCGGCGACCGTACCGGGCCGATCGGGCGCATGCTCGGCAAGGGCACCATGGACGTCGCCAACATCCCCGCCCACCTGCTGCGCCACGTCGTCGTCGGCGTCACCGCACCCGCAACCATGATCGCCGGCAGCTTCCTGCTCGACTGGCGGATCGGCCTGGCCTTCACCGCCGGCGCGGCGCTGTGCGCGCTCGCCCTGCGGCTGCTCATGGTGATCGTGCGGCGCAACGACGACGACTACGAGCACGACATCGGCGTCAGCGCCTCGCGCATCGTCGAGTACGCCCGCCGGCAGCCGACCCTGCGCGCCTACGGCGTGCTGGACCGGCCGGAGCTCGGCACGCTGGAGGAGGCCCTGGTCCGCCAGCAGGGCTCGCAGTCGCGGCTGACGATCCGCGGGGCGTGGGGGCTCATCGCGTTCTTCGGCACCCTGCAACTGGTGGTCACGGCCGTCATCGCGCTCACGGTCGTCCTCACCCTCCAGGGCACCATGACCGTCGCGGTCATGATCGGCCTGATGATCCTGACGCTGCGCATGCTCGACCCGATCTCGCAACTCGGCGAGCTCGCCGGCACCGTGCAGGTCAACGCGGACGCCATCGGCAGGGTACGGGCGCTGCTGGCGGTGCCGCCGCTGCCCGAACCGGCCGAGCCGGCCGAACCCGCCGGCATCGACATCGAGCTGTCCGGGGTGCGCTTCGGCTACGACGACGGCCCCGCCGTCCTCCACGGGATCGACGTCACGATCCCCGCCGGCAGCTTCACGGCCGTCGTGGGCCCGTCCGGCTCCGGCAAGAGCACGCTGCTCAAACTCATCGGCCGCTTCTTCGACGTCGGCGAGGGCTCGATCCGCATCGGCGGCCGCGACGTGCGCGAGCTCGGCAGCGCCGGTGTCTCCCGGCTGACCGCCCAGGTCTTCCAGGACGTCTACCTGTTCGAGGGCACCATCGCCGACAACCTGCGCATGGCCGCCCCCGACGCGAGCGACGCCGACCTGGACCGGGTGGCCCGCGTCGCCCGCCTCGACGAGGTCGTCGAACGCCTCCCGGACGGCTGGCACACCCGCGTCGGCGAGGCCGGCTCCACCCTGTCAGGCGGGGAGAAACAGCGCGTCTCGATCGCCCGCGCCCTGCTCAAGGACGCCCCCATCGTGCTGCTCGACGAGGCCACCGCCGCGCTCGACCCGGCCAACGAGGCCGCCGTCGCCGACGCCATCGCCGAGCTGGCCCGCGACCGCACCGTCATCGTCGTCGCCCACCGCCTGTCCACCGTGGTCGCCGCCGACCGCATCCTCGTCCTCGGCCGGGGCCGGATCACCGAACACGGCGACCACGACGCCCTGCTCGCCGCCGCCGGCACGTACGCACGCTTCTGGACCGAGCGCGTCCGCGCCAGCGGCTGGCAACTCCGCCGAAAGGGAACCCCATGACCACCGCCGCCCCCGCCGAGCGCCGCCTCGACCTGCGCATGAGCCCGAAAGACCTCGTCAACATCGGCGTCTTCGGCGCCCTCTACCTCGTCATCGTGTACGCGCTCAGCATGCTCGGCTTCATCAACCCGCCCGTCATGCTCGTGGCCCTGGCCGCGAGCATCGTGGCCGGCGGCATCCCCTTCACCCTGTTCCTCACCCGTGTTCCCACAGCTCTGTGGTGACCCGCTCCTCGTCCGGGCAGGTCACCGGGCCCTGGAGGCAGGAGGGGCAGGCGGTGTGGTCCGCGGACGGCGGGCACGGCATGGTCGCGCGGCTCGGCGACGGGACGCTCGCGTCGGACTGACCACCGATTACGCGCGTTAGCGAACAGGTCCTACCATGGGTCTGAGTTCGGCACCCGTGCGATCGATGAGAGGACCGCATGCCCGTCAAGCGGATCACCAGTTCCGACGTCGCCCGGGCCGCCGGCGTCTCCCGCGCGACCGTGAGCTTCGTGCTCAACGACAAGCCCGGGATGCGCATCACCGAGGAGACCCGGCGCCGCGTCCTGGAGGCCGCCCGCGACCTGGACTACCGCCCGCACGCCTCCGCCCGCTCCCTGGCCGCCGGGCGCAGCGACGTCGTCCTCCTGGCCATCCCCGACCTGCCCATCGGCGCGGGCATCAGCCGCTTCGTCGAAGAGCTCGCCACCGCGCTGGCTGCGTACGGCCTGACGCTCGTCACCCACCTCGCCGCGGCGCACGGCCGGCCGCTGCCCGACGTGTGCGCGGCCGTCGACGCCTCCGTGGTCGTCGGCTTCTCGTCCTTCGACCAGGACACCGTCCAGGCCCTGCGCCGCGCCGGCGCCGATCTCGTGCTGCCCACCGACACCGAGGGTGCCGCCCCGATGTGGCACGTCGGCCGCCTGCAGGCCGAACACCTCATCAGCCGCGGCCACCGGCGCCTGGGCTACGCCCTGCCCGGCCATCCCGCCTTCCGGCACATGGCCGGCGAACGCCTGCAAGGCGCCACCGACGCTTGCGCGAAGGCCGGGCTCGAGCCTCCCGTGACGCTGACCGTGCATCTGGAGGTCGCCAGCGCCGCGCAGGCCATCACCGGCTGGCGTGAACAGGCGGTGACCGGCGTATGCGCCTTCAACGACGAGACCGCGCTGGCCGTGCTCGCGGGCCTGCACGAACACGGGCTCACCATCCCCGGCGACATGGCCGTCGTGGGAGCCGACGACATCCCCACCGCCCGCCTGGCGGCTCCGCCGCTCACCACCGTCTGCTGGGACCTGCACGACGTGGCCCGGCACCGGGCCGAGACGATCGTCACCAGCCTGGCCGGCGGCGGCCAGGCCGCCCAGCACCCCGGCGTCTCGGCCGACGCCTCGACCAATCCCCACGTCCTCCAGCGCTCATCCACCTGAGCACCGAGACACCCGCGACGGACACGCGCCGGAGAACCGCAGGGGCCGCCCGGTCAGGACGGCGCATCCCAGACGGGGCGGATCTCGATGCCCGCGCCCAAGGGGCAGTGACGGGCGATCTCCTCGGCCTCGTCCAGGTCCGCGCATTCCATGAGGTAGAAACCGGCCAGGTCCTGCCTCAGCGTCACAAAGGGTCCGTCGGCCGAGACCGGGCGCTGCTCGGACGGGCGCAGCGATCTGGCCTCCTTCGCCGGCTTCAGGGCCTCCCCCGAGAACGCGATGCCCTGTTTCTGCAGGTACTGAGCGAAAGCCGCGTGCTCGGCCAGCGCCGCTCCCATCTCTTCCTCCGAGACGGAGTCCCAGTAGTTCTCGGGGTCGAAGAGCAGTAGTGCGAATTTCATCGGCAACCTCCTTCTTCTCTCAACGACGAATGAGCGTGACGCAAATGGACACTCGGCGGGCACTTTCCGTGGAAGTGGTCGGTCAGCCGGCGGCCGCCGCGTGGGTGGCGGTGCGCCAGGCGAGGGCCATGATGGTCAGGACGGGGTTGGCGCCGCCGTTGGTGACGTGGAGGCTGGCGTCGGCGACGTGGACGCGGTCGGTTCCCCAGAGCTTGCCGTGGGGGTCGGTGGCGCCGTATCGGGGCGAGTCGGACATGCGTGCGGTGCCGGCCTGGTGCTGGCCGCCGGACAGCCCGCGGTGCGGCGCGCCCGTCCGCCAGGTGCGGATGGCGCCGGACGCGCGCAGCCACTCCTCGGCGCGGTCGGACAGGAAGGCGCAGGTGCGCAGGTCCTCGGCGTGCTGGAGGCCCTCGAGGCGGGCGACGGGGAGCCCGAGGTGGTCGGTGACGGTGGTGGCGAGCCGGACGCGTGCCTCGCGGGTCGGTATCTCCTGGACCGGGCCCTGGATGGTGACGGTGCGCCGGTAGCCGTCGGCCAGGGCGCGGCGCGCGTCGGGCCCGGCGCGGTCGGCGTCCGGGGGCAGGCCCAGGGCGTAGTGCATGGTGGGGATCTTGATGAAGTCGTGGCCGAGCAGGCCGCCGCCGACGATGCCGTCGTTGCCGTGGGAGAAGTGCCGGGTCGCGACGGAGGGCCCGGGACCGAGGTCGTCGTGGACGTCCTGGTCGAACAGGCCGAACACGTTGGCGTACAGGTGGCCTTGGAGGCAGTCGCCGACCCAGTCGTTGCCCAGGCCGCTGAGCCGGAGCAGCCGGGGTGTCTCGACCGCGCCGCCGGCCAGGACGATCCGTCCGGCGTGGATGGTCCGCGCGGTGCCGCCGGCGGCGATCTCGACGTCGCCGTCGTCGGAGATCCGGGTGACCTGTGCCTGACTGATCAGGTGGGTTCCCAGGTCGAGCGCGCGGGGCAGGACGGTGCTGTGGGTGCCGTTGCGGGCGTCGACGGGGCAGGCGAAGCCGACGCACTGCCCGCAGCGGATGCACGCGGCCCGGCCATTTCGGGGCTCGGTGTTCAGCAGCAGCGGGACCGCTCCGGTGGGCCAGCCGAGTGCTTCGGCTCCGGCCTGGAGCACGGCGGCCTCGGCGGTCGGCCGGAACGGGGCCATCGGGTAGTCGCGTCGGCGGGGCCCCTCTTCGGGGTGGGGGCGGCCGGCCACGCCGAGCTCCCATTCGACCTGGTCGTAGAACGGTTCGAGGTCGTCGTAGGTGATCGGCCAGTCGGCCAGCGCCGAGCCTTCGGGGACGCCGTACAGCGAGGCCATCCGGAAGTCGTCGGGCAGGAACCGCCAGGCCTGCGCGCCGAAGAACCGGGTGCCGCCGCCCACGGTGATCGCGTTGTGGTGGTAGCGCGGGTCGTCGTACTCGACGGCGACCTCGCCGTCGTCGCCGGGCACGGCCCGTGGGTGCCCGGGAGGTGTGTCGAGGTCGCCGCCGGAGAAGAAGCGGTGGTTGCGCACGTGGTCGGCCGCCAGGTCGCGGGCGCCGAACCACGAGCCGCGCTCCACCACCAGGACCGACGCCCCGCTGCGGGCCAGCACGAACGCGGCGACGCCGCCACCGGCTCCGCTGCCCACCACGATCGCGTCGTAGCGGTCGCGCAGGTCCCGCAGCGCGCGTGCCGGGGGGCGTTGCGCCAAGGGCACGTCGGCGGGCGGGCGGCCGGCCGGGTAGGGGTCGAAGCCGATCTCTTCCCAGGCGCCGGAGCCGGGGTCGGCGTAGAAGTCCAGGGGCGAGCGGGACATCGAAGGCGCCTTTCGTCAGAGGGTCGCTGATACGTCGGAGGGCGGCGGGCGCGCCGCGGCACCCGCGTCCTGGGAGCGTGCGGTCCTAGGCGCCAGGTGGTCAAGCCGCGGAAGCCGCCCGGCCGGGCGTACGGCCCGGATCCCGCTCATCGGGACCGGCGGCGCGGTCATGGCCACACCTGGAAACCCTCGTGCCGGACGGTCCAGCTCCCGTCGCGGGGGAAACCCGGACAGTCGGTGTCCGCGCCGTCCCAGCCGGCGGTCATGAGGGAGACGGCGGTGAGGAGGGCGCCGTTGGCGGGCAGGTAGAGGGGCAGGATGCTGCCGATCTGCGGGCTGTGGCCGGTGGCGAGGCACCGGTTCTTGGCGGTGCCGGTGAGGAGGGCGTCCACGGCGAGGTCGGGGCGGCCCAGGCGGGTGGCGGTCATGGCCATGACGGGGAAGTCCCAGCCCCATGCCGAGTTCCAGTCCCAGTGGTCGCGGACGTCGAGGAGGGTGGCCTCCATGACGGCGGGGTCGATGAGCGGGGTGGCCGGGACGACGCCGAGCGCGCACAGCATCGAGGGGTGGTCGTCGCGGCGCAGGTACGGCTCCGTGGCGATGGCGGAGTAGCGGCCGTCGCGCTGGTGCGGCCGGGCCAGGTTGTCCTGGATGCGCCGCCAGTCCTCGTTCCGCTCGCGGCCGAGCCGGTCCCGCCAGCGCTGCGCGATCTCCAGGCCCCACCACCAGTACGCGAGCTCGAACGTGGGGTCCTCGGTGCTGCGGGCGTCGTAGAACTCCTGGGCGGGCACGAGCAGGGCGGGCAGGTGGAAGGTCCCGTGGCGTTCCTCGACGAAGGAGGCCATGAACGCCGCCGTCTCCTCGACCAGTTCGGCGAACCGCGCCACCAGCGAGGTCCTGCCGCAGCGATGCAGCAGTTCGAGGAGGTAGAGGAGGTGGGGCTGCTGCCAGATGAGCAGGGAGCCGATGTCGGACGGGCTCTCGCGGCCGTCCGGGCCGACGTGCTTGGGCCAGCGGGCACCCTCGTAGCGCTGGCGGCGCGCGGTCCCCCGGGCGACGTCGAGGATGGACAGGTACCAGCCGAGGCTGCGTTCCAGCAACTCGGGGCGGCCCCAGGCGGCGAAGTGGGCGGCGTGCCAGAAGTGCATCTCCAAGTGGAACTTGCCCTGCCACGAGTTGGTGATCAACCCGGTCTCCTGGGGCGGCATGCTGCCGGAGCAGTTGACCGCGGTCAGGTACTGCGACAGCACGACGCGGCGCTCCAGCTCGGCCGCGCGCGGATCGGTGCTCCCGGCGAAGTCGACGGCGGCGCCGGAGGTCCAGAACTCGCGCCACCAGGAGATCGCGGCGCCCTCGATCGTGGTGAACTCCCCGCGCCCGAGCACGCCGCCCGGAGCGAAGGTGGCCACGAGCTCCAGCACGCCGGCCGAGGTGGTCAGCTCGAACGTGTGCGGCTCGGCGGTGGCGTTGACCTCCCCCTCCGACCAGTCCAGGCGCGTGGCGTAGGTGGTGTCGTCGAGGATGCGGCCGAAGCGGCAGGCGTGCTCGTCCAGCGGGCGCAGCGTGGTGGTGTGCCGGTCCGGCGCGCTCCAGTCGGAGGTGTCGAAGAAGCCGTCGCTCGCGTACGGGAAGCGCACGGCGACGGCGGCCCGGCCGGTGGCCAGCAGGTCCGACTCGACGCGGAACGCGACCCGCGCATGCCGGGGGTCGGCCACGGTGGTGACCCGGACCTCGTGCCCCGCGTAGGTGAAGACGCTGGTGAGGGTGCCCGTCCACAGGTCGAGACGCTGGCGCGGGTCGACGAGCGCGGCAGGGTCGCTCTCCGCCGGCGCTCCCGGCTCGGGCCGGAGGACGAGCCCGATGCGGCCCAGGTCGAGCCGGTGCGGGTTGACGTGCAGCCAGGTCCCGGCGCGCAGTTCGCGGGCGACCTCGCCGCCGCCCATCGTCGCGGCCATGTCGAACCTGTCCGGGTACGGGACCGGCCCGCGGGAGGTCTCATACGTCGACATGGCGTCGGCGAGCACGAACCCCTCGGGGTTGGGCATCGCGTGCCAGCCCCAGGTCGACATGGTCGCGGTGTTCACCGCGAGCCGCCCTTGGGCGCGGGCGGCGGCCTGGTCGTGGAAGGCGGCGAAGGTCTGCATGCCGGTGATGTCGGCGGTGTAGGCGAAGTCGCCGTTGCCGACGGTGAGCACCGTCGCCGGGTCGGGCCGGGTGATCTCCACGGTGTGGCGGCGGACCAGGGTTTCGCGGTCGATCATGCGTGCTGTTCCCGGACATCGATGACGATCTCGGCCGGGGCGCAGTCCGGGGCGGTGGCGAGCAGCCGGATCTTGCCGGGGCCGGTGGGACGGATGACGGCCAGGGCCCGGCCGTCATAGGTGCGGCGTTCGGTCGCGTCGAAACGTTCCTCGGTGGCCGGATCGGCGCTGCCGAAGCCGAGCAGCACGCCGGCGCCCGAGACCTCCACCCGTACCGGCCGGTCGGCCGAGGTGTAGGGCGTTCCGCCGGAGTCGGTGAGGGTGAGGCCGATGTAGGCGAGGTCGCCGCCGGTCGCGGTGATGACGGACCGGTCGGCCTCGGCGCGCAGCGACGCCGGCCCGGTCGCGGAGCGGAGCAGGTCGCGGCCGGTCTCCGCGCCGTCGCGGTAGGCGACGGCGAGCAGTTCGCCCGGCTCGTACGTCGTCTCGAAGGCGACGCGGAAGCGGTCCACCGGCTGCCGGCCGAGGGAGCGGCCGTCGAGGAGGAGCTCGATCTCGTCGGCGTCGGCGTAGACCTCGACGGTGACGGGTGCGCCCTCGTGGCCGGGCCAGGTCCAGCTCGCGATCGTGTCGCTCCACGCCCACGGGCTGCCGACGAAGGTCTCGCCGTGGCGCTCGGGCCGCTGGACGGCCAGACAGGGCCGGGTGCGCAGGCCGAAGACGATCTCCCGGTAGTAGGAGGCGGGGCGGCGATGACCGGTGATGTCGATGTCGCCGCACCCGGCCAGCAGGTACGGGTACGGCGCCACGTGCGCGGGGGTGGAGCCGTACTGGGGGCGGCCGATGCCGGCCTCGCCCAGGTAGTCCCACCCCGTCCAGGTGAAGTCGCCGATCACCGTGCTGTGCTGCCGGACCAGGGCCCAGAGGCGGTCGATGCGGGTGGGGAAGGTCTCGGTGCCCAGGATGATCCGGTCCGGGAACTTCTCGCGGTCGAGCGCGTAGCGGCTGTCGGAGTAGTTCATCCCGGCCACGTCCAGCACGCCGTAGGACTCGGCGGTGCGCTCGGTCACCGCGTCGGAGACGGCGACGGCGTTCATCATGTCGCCGGCGTCGGCCATCAACGTGTTGATCCCCGCGCCCTCGGCGGCCTGCCGCCGGAAACGGGCCAGCTCGTCCATGACGGCCAGCATGTTGTTGATCGCGTTGGTGACGTACCGGGTGCCGTCCAGCGCGCGCACCTTCTCGGCCAGCCTGCGGCCCCAGGCGGCGCCTGACGGTGTGCCCGTCTCGGGTATCTCGTTGCCGATCGAATACATGATCACGCTGGGATGGTTGAAGTCCTTGGCGACCATGGCCTCGATGTCGCGTTCCCACCATTCGGGGAAGCTCAGGCTGTAGTCGAACGGGCTCTTGGCCGAGGTCCACATGTCGAACGTCTCGTCCACCACCAGCATGCCGAGGCGGTCACAGGCGTCCAGCATGGCCCGGCTCATCGGGTGATGCGACATGCGGATCGCGTTGAACCCCGCCTCCTTGAGGATCCGCACCCGGCGTTCCTCGGCACGGGCGTGGGTGGCCGCGCCGAGCACGCCGTTGTCATGGTGGACGCACGCGCCGCGCAGCTTGACGCTCTCGCCGTTGAGGCGCAGGCCGTGGTCGGGGTCGAGCCGCAGCGAGCGGACGCCGAACACCACCCGCTCGGAGTCGAGGCCGGCCAGGGTCACCTCGCAGGTGTACAGGGCGGGCGAGTCGGGGCTCCACAGGGCGGGCTCACGCACGTACAGCCGCCGGCGGGCGGTCGCGGACTCGCCCGGCAGCACCGTCACCTTGGAGGTGCCGGTCGCCACCACGGTCCCGGCGGCGTCGCGGATCTCGGTGACGAGGTCGGCGGTGCGGATCTCCGTCGAGTCGTTCACCACGGTCGTGGCGACCTCGGCCACCGCCCGGTCCGCGTCGATGTCCGGCGTGGTGACGCGGACGCCGTCGGGTGCGATCCGGACCGGGCCGCCGACGAGCAGCCAGGTGTCGCGGTAGATCCCGGCTCCGGTGTACCAGCGGGAGTCCTGGTGGGCGCGGGCCTCGACGCGGATCTCGTTGTCCTGCCCGAACCGCAGGAACCGGTCGGCGTCGACGCGGAAGAGCGAGTAACCGTAGGGGCGCTGACCGGCGTAGTCGCCGTTGACGAACACGGCCGCGTCGCGGTAGACGCCCTCGAACTCGACGGCGATCCGCCTCCCCCGGTGCTCCTCGGGGACGAAGAACGTCTTGCGGTACTCGTACACCCCGCCCGGGAAGTACGCGCCGGCGCCCTCCTCGGAGGGCACGCGCGTCTGCTCGATCATGGCGTCGTGCGGCAGCGTCACCTCCCGGTAGGGCACCGAGTGACCGGAGAGTTCGGCGAAGGGGTTGGCCTTCGGCCGTACCTGCCAGTTGTCGTTGAAGGACGTGCGGATCACGCGTGCTCCTCGATGGGTGGAACGTCAGCGGACGGTCTTGATGCGCAGCAGGACGATCAGGCCGCCGGCCACGGTGAACGCGGCGTGTTGGCGAAGCCGTAGATGCCGGTGTAGCGGCCGGCCTCGGTCTCCCGGGCGGGCAGCACGTCCAGCATCAGCGCCTGGTCGACGGCGGAGAACACCCCGATGCCCAGGTTGCCGAGGACGGCGCCGACGATGATCAGCGGGATGCTCGGGGACAGCGCCATGACGACGGCGCCCGTGGCGAAGACGCAGGCGCCGGCGAGCACGAACACGCGCCGGCGGCGCAGCTTGTCGGACAGGAATCCGCCGCCGACGGCACCCGCCATCGCGGCCAGGATGCTGCCGCCCGCGATGCCGGCGACCAGCCCCGACACCTCGTCCACGGTCACGCCCAGGCGGGCGGCCAGGTAGAACGCGGTGAAGGTGGAGCTGAAGGTCAGGCCCGACATGAACAGGAACTTCCCGAGCCAGTTCCAGGCGAAGTCGGGGCTCTGGCGCGGGTCGAAGACGTACGTGCGGGCCAGCGCCGAGACGGTCACCGGGCCGGCGGCGGGCAGCTGACGGCTGTCGGGTTCGTGGACCAGGCAGACGAACAGCGCGGCGCCCACGATGCCGACCGCGCCCGGCACCAGGAACAGCAGGAAGTTGTCGCCGGCCAGGCCCCCGGCCAGGAGCGCCCCGGCCACGGGCGCGAGCTGGGAGACGACCCCGCCGAGAGCCGAGACCCTGCCGCGCTGGGACTCGGGCAGGCGGTCGGCCAGCGAGGCGGTCAGCAGCGTCATCATCGACCCCCAGCCGATCTGCGCCAGGATCCAGCCGAGGGCGAGCACGAGGATGCTCGTGGCCTCGGCCAGCACCAGCAGGGCGATGACGCCGACGACCGTCAGGCCGATCAGGTACGGGCGGCGGCGCCCGAGCCGGCTGCGGGTGCGGTCGCTGAGCATCCCGAACAGCGGAGCCGCCAGCAGGGCGGCGATACCGCCCGCGCCGGTGACGTAGCCGAGATACTCCTCGTTGCCGGGGGCCAGCTGCTCGACCCGGATCGCGAGCGAGATGGCGATGGGGGTGACCAGGGCCATGAACACGCCGAAGTTGGCGAAGGTCACCAGCCAGATGTAGGAGGCAGCGGCCTTCGGCGGTTCGTCCGCTCCGGTTGCGGTCGTCGCGGCTGTTTCGCCGCCGGTCACGGGCACGGGCGGCTGGTCGGCCGGGGTGAACGTCATGAGGGCCTCGCAAGGGGGGTGGGCATGCGGTCAGTCGAAGTCCTCGATGCGCCATTCGTCGCACCAGTCCAGGTACGGCATGTCGCCGTCGAACCGGACCGGCAGCCAGACGTAGTCCGCCACCGAGGTGTCGGGATCCATGAGGCCGGCTCGCAGCCTCGCCTCCGCCTCGGTCGGGGTCCCGGCCGCGGGGGCCGGCGCCGCGAGGTGCTCCAAGGCCTTGGCGGAGACCTCGGCGGGTACGCCGGGCAGCCACCTGTCGGCCAGGGCGATGTAGAGGTCCTTCTTGTGCGGGTGCTTGAAGACCGAGGAGATCTGCGACCGGTACGAGGTGCCGGTCGCATCGCCCGGATGCGGGTTCCCGAGGACCGTCCAGGGGCCGTGGTAACTGTCGGCGACGGCGACCTCGCTCGGGTTCGTGAGGTAGCCCGAGGTGCCCGAGGTGAACAGGTAGTGCTTGGCGCCGCGCCGGAAGTAGGCGGGCGCCTCCCGCACGAACGGCGGATGCGGCCGCGGGAAGTGGGTGGAGTAGTAGCCGCTCACGTCGGTGTAGTCGCCGGTCAGGTCGGCGCAGACGAGCTCGCTGTGGACGCGCTCGAAGTAGTGGTAACCCTTGCCGTCGTGCGGATCCACGACCAGGTCGAAGTCCCCCGCGCTCATCCCCAGCGGCCGCAGGCCGGTGCGCACTATCCGGTACGGCCCCTCGATGGCGTCGGCGACCAGGACCGTGGACTCCTGGAACTCCGGCCCCATGATCTTGAGCCAGCAGACGAACCGCTCGCGGCGCCGGTCGTGGATGATGTGCGGCCGGTCGACCTGCTTGGCCGGGTGCAGCGGGCTGTCGGGATCGTCCGGCCGGGGCGGGATGATGAGGCCGCGGTCCTCCCAGGTGTACAGGTCGCGGGAGGCGTACAGGCGGATGCCCCAGTGCCAGATGCCGCTGCCCGGGAGGGTCTTCTCCTTGTTCTCCCCGTACCAGTAGAACGTACCGTCGGCGTACAGGATGGATCCGCCGTGAGCCTGGATGCGCTCGCCTTTGGTGTCGAGCCAGGGGCGGCCCGGGCGGATGTGCGGGTGGGGGTCGGGCACGTGCCGGTCCTTCCAGCAGATGATCCCGTCGGACGGTGGATCCCCACTTGCGGTGAGGCACGCGGACGGGTGCGGCATAAGCGTTTACACGCGTAACCAACGCGCGTAACCACGTTAACAGCAGGCATCGCGGAGACGGCAAGACGTGGATCCGTAACGAGTCCGCAACAAAGGCCCGCCCGGCTTCGGAATTCACGTGCGAGGGTTCGAGCCGGGCTCCCGGGGCGCTCGCGCGAGAACGTAGACGAACAGGACCGCCATGACGACGGCACCCGCCCACATGGCCTGCTGCCAGCCGACGACGAAGGACTCCTGGGCGGCCCGGGCCAGCTCCCGCGCCTGGGGGCCGAGCCCGTCGGCGGCCGCGAGGGCGTTGACGATGCCCTCGCGGGCGGTGCCGGCGGTCGCGACGGGGACGCCGTCGAGCCGGGCGTCGACGGCGGCGCGGTAGCCGGCGGTCAGCACCGCTCCGAGCAGCGCGACGCCGAGCGAGGTGCCGAACTCCCGGGTGACGTCGTTGAGCGCGGACGCGACACCTTGACGCGCACGCGGCAGGGCGGTGGTGATGGCCTCGGTGGAGGGCGTCATCGTCAGGCCCATGCCGACTCCCATGGCCAGCATGCCGGGGAGGATCGAGAGGTAGCCGCCGTCGACCGAGACGAAGGTCGCCATGAGGACCAGCCCCGCGCCGCCCAGGAGGATCCCCGAGGCCATCGTCGAGCGGCTGCCGATGCGCGCGGCCACCCGCGGGGCGAGGCCGGAGGCGAACATCATCAGCAGCGCCATCGGCATGAGCGCGAGGGTGGAGCGGAGGCCGGACCAGCCCAGCACCGCCTGGAAGTACGGGAAGAGGACCACGAAGATCCCTGCCTGCACGCCGAAGACCGTCAGGAGCGACACCGAACCGCTCGCCAGACCCCGCTCCCGGAACAGGCGCACGTCCAGGAGCGGGGCCGGCCGGCGCAGCTCCCACGCCACGAATCCGGCAGCGGCGACGACGCCGACGAGGAGGCTCAGGAGCGTCGCGGGCGCGGTCCAGCCTCGGTCGGGACCCTCGTGCAGGAAGAGGACGAGCCCGACCACCGCGACCACGGACGACAGCGAGCCGACGGCGTCGAACCCGTGCCCCGCCACCTCGCGCGAGTTCGGGACGGATCGCAGTGCCATGACGACGGCGACGGCGACGAGCGCGACCGGCAGGACGAAGAGCCACCGCCAGGTCGCCAGGTCGACCAGGACGGCCGACAGGTACATCCCCAGGATGCCTCCGCCGCCGGCGACGCCGGTCCACACGCCGATCGCCTTGGAACGTTCCCCGTCCGGGAAGG
>NZ_JBQQCB010000084.1:0-48410 GCF_052246675.1 Nonomuraea sp. KM90
GCACGGTGACGGCCTGCTTGCGCTTGCGGTCGATGCGCACACCGACGCTGTCGCGCTTGTCGATCTCGAACTCGAGCCAGGCACCCCTGGACGGGATGACCTTGCAGCCGTAGAGGTCCTTGTCGGAGGTCTTGTCGATGTTGCGTTCGAAGTAGACGCCGGGGGATCGGACCAGCTGCGTGACCACGACCCGCTCGGTGCCGTTGACGATGAAGGTGCCCTTCGGCGTCATGAGCGGGAAGTCGCCCATGAACACCGTCTGGCTCTTGATCTCACCGGTGGTGTTGTTGATGAACTCCGCCGTCACGAACATCGGGGCGGAGAAGGTCATGTCCTTGTCCTTGCACTCGTCCACGGAGTACTTCGGCGGCTCGAACCGGTGATCGCGGAACGACAGGGACATGGTTCCCGAGAAGTCCTCGATGGGACTGATCTCTTCGAAGATCTCTTCGAGACCCGACTGGGTCGGGACGTCCTTGCGCCCGGCCTGGCGAGCCGCCTCTACTCGGGCCTTCCACTTCTCGTTGCCGAGCAGCCAGTCGAAGGACTCGGTCTGCAGGGCGAGAAGGTCAGGAACTTCGAGAGGCTCCTGGATGCGCGCGAAGGAGACGCGACGGGGACCAGCGGGTACGGCGGAGGCGTTGCGCGAGGCTGCCAACAGGTGTCCTTCCGGAAAGCACGGATGGAGTCGAACTGCGCGCATGCCGAACGCCCCGGGAAATCCGGGGCGCGCACTGGCAGCACGAGGAGGGCAGCATAACGCAAATAAGAAACGGATGTCTACACGTACTATAAGCGTCAATCCTTGGTGCCGCCTTCAGAATGCCATAGGGAGGTGCCTTCGTCAACTCTCGCGGTGGCCATGTCCACTCCCAAGACCGGCACGGCGCCGCACTCGGCCCGTTCCACCGTGACGCCGGGCATGCCGCGGACCCAGCGGCCGGCGATCTCCCCGAGCCGCGCCGCCGGCGGGGGAGTGCGGCCCAAACCGATCGCGTAGCGGGCCCGGCCGGGGCCGCCGTCGAACGGGTGCGGCCAGGCGTGGACGCCCGGCACCTCTTCCAGGGCGGCGAGCAACTCCAGCATGCGTCCCCTGACCCGGCCGAGCGCCGCGTCGAGCTCCTCCGGGCGGTCGGAGCGCACGGTGAGCACCGCCCAGGCCGCGTGACGGCGGTGGAGGGGCGGCGGGTCGGGCAGCTCGGCGGACCGGCCGTGCTCCGTGAGCTCCCAGGCCCGGTAGAGCTCCTGGGTGAGCAGGTCCAGCACGCCCGGGGTGACCTGGCGGGCGCAGTTGCGCACCGGGGAGCTGGGCGTCAGCACCGCGATGGGGGCCGGTTCCGGAGCGGCGGGGCCGAGGGCGATCGGGTCGCGCCAGTCCCAGGCGGCCCACGTACCGAAGAACAGGCCCGGCAGGTCGCCGGCGGGCAGGTCGCCGCCCTCGCGTACGGTGTGCGCGGCCATGACCGTCCAGGCCAGGCCGGGGAGCCCGCCGAACGGGGCGGAATCCAGGCCACGGGCCCGCGCCCACGTCTTCACCTGCCTGGCGAGGCGGGCGAAACGGGCGTGGTGCCGGCCTACGGCGGCGCGGACGGCGTCCGCGTCGCTGACCGCGCTCATGGCGATCGCCGCCGCCTGGCCCAGCTCGGCGCGCCGGGCCACCGCCTGCCCGGGCGGCACGGATCCGGCGGGCACCACGGTCAGGTCCACGTCCAGTCCGGCCGTGCGGAAGCGCAGGCCCGGCACCCGGGCGCCGATCACCTGGCGCAGCCGGGCCACGCCGGGCAGCGCCTTTCGCACCCGGGCCTCGACCTCGGCCGGATCCGTCCCGCCCGGCAGCGCCGCCACCAGGTCCAGGTCAGCGTCCGGAAGCTCGCAGCCCATGCGCCGGGAGCCGGCGACGTACACGATCCCCGGCTCCAGCGCCCGCGCCAGCCGCCGCGTCACGTCGGCGGCCGATGCCGCCCGGTCCGGCGTCCGGTCCTGCACGCGGATGGGCGCGCGGACGGGCGCGCGGACGGGCGCGCGGACGGGCTGGGCTGCGGGCCGGGCTGCGGGCTGGGTGGCGGTCGCCGGCTCGCGGTCGTCGTCACCGGTGACGTCCAGGACCGCCTCCACCGCGTAGTGGTCGGAGACGTACAGCCCTTCGGGGGTGGGCGTGTCGCCGCGCAGCGCCGCCGAGACCACCCGGGGGCGGCCGCGGAGCAGGATGCGGTCCAGGCGGGCGGCCCGGCCGGAGCGGGAGGACAGCGCCGCGAGCGGGTTGGCGGCCGGGTCGAAGGTGGGGGTCTCGTCGGCTCCGTACGCCTCCGTCCAGGCGTCGCGCAGGCCGAGCGCGGTCGCGGGGGTGTCGGTGCCGTCGTTGAAGTCGCCCAGCAGGACCAGGTCGCCGTCCACGCCGGCCAGCCCTTCGGCGATCCTGGCCAGCTCGGCCCGCCGCCTGCCCGCGCCGTCGGCGGAATGGTCGCTGGTCAGGTGGGTGACGGCGACGGTGAGCGGGCCGGTGGCGGTCTCCACGACGACGGCGGCCACCGACTTGTGCGGGCCGAGCTCGTGCCGGGCCGCCTCACGTACGGGCAGCCGGCTGAGCAGCAGCAGGCCGCTGTCGTCGACGTCGGGGCCGTACGGGTCGGTGCCGACCGTGTAGCCGGCGCGTACCCACGGGGTGGCCAGCAGCATGGCCAGCAGCGCGGGCTCGACCTCCTGCAGGGCGAGGACGTCCGCGTCGGCCTCCTCCAGGGCCGCGAGGAGCAGGGGGCGGCGGCGGGCGGTGTCGATGCGGTCGCTGTCGTAGCGGTCCCACAGCGTGTTCCACGTCAGCACGCGCGCGGCCGCGGGCCCCGGCCGCGCGCGAGCGGCGGCGGGACGCCAGCCGCCGGCCGGATCCCAGGCGTGCGGGGTCGCGGCCGTGAAGAACGGCGCCAGCAGGCGGCGCGCCTCCCGCGCCCGGCCGGCCTCGCAGGTGTCGACGCGGTCCAGGCCCGTGGCACGGTCCCAGACCAGCTCGCCGTCCGCCTCGACGAACAGCACCCGGTGCCAGGGGATGTCGCCGCCCGGGGTGAAAGCGGGCAGCGCGACGCGCTCGGGGTCGGCGTTGCGCTGGCCGACTCCCAGGACGAAACGGGACGGGTCGAACCGCGAGTCCCAGCGGATCCGGTGGTAGACCTCCTCGCTGGTACGCATCACGCCTCCTCGTCCAGAGCGCCGTCCACGTCCTCGACGGCTCCGCGGGCCCCGACGTACCAGGTGCGGTGGGCCTGCCCGGGATAGGGCGGGACGAACCGGCGCGCCTGCGCGGCCAGCACGTGTGCGGGCACCGGGTGAGCGCGGCGGGCGTTGCGCCGGTGCAGCTCGTCCTCCTCCACCAGCACGACCACATGGGTCGTCAGCGCGTCGCGGCGGCGCGCCACCGCGTGCACCAGGGAACGCTGCTGCTGGTTGAGCGAGGTGGCGTCCCACACCACGGTGCCGCCGGCCGCCAGGGCGGCATCGAGCCGGTCCAGGCCCTCACCGAGCACTTCCCGGTTGGCCCGCTGGTCCGCCCGCGAGCCCCGGGCATCGCGCAGGTCGTCCAGCGACACGTACGCGTCGACCTCCGGCAGCCCGGCCGCGAACGTGCTCTTGCCGCTGCCCGACGGCCCGACCAGCTGCACCAGCCGGGGGAACCGCCTCGACCGCCACCGCCAGGTCGCCGCCACGGCCTCCTCGACCGTGGCGATCCTTCCCCTGGCCCAGGCGTCGCGCGCCTCCGCCCCGCACCGCTCGGCCGCCTCCCCGCCGAGGCCGGCCAGGGCCTCGCGCAGGCCGGCCCGTAACGGCTGCAGCGGCGCCGGCCCGAGCAGCCCGGCGTCCTCGGCGTGCAGGGCGGACCATTCGACCTGCTCACGCTCCTGGCCGGCCGCCTCGTCCGCGCGCCCGGCCAGCCCGGCCGCCGCCACGGCGTGCAGCACGCCCAGGTCGGCGGCCAGCGCCATGCGCCCCAGCCCGGCCCGCCGCTCCTCGTCCGGGTAGGGCCGGCGCAGCACGCGGTGCAGCCCGGCCAGGTCCGCGACCTGCCGCGCCGGCCGCATGCCCAGCGGCCCCGCCAGCCGGGCCGCCAGCCGGGCCCGCGGCATGGACCGCAGCGCCGTGGCCAGCACGCCCGCCAGCCGGGCGTCCCCGTGCCGGCCGAGCACGTCCAGCCGCGCCGACACCTCGGCCACCGCCTCAGCGTCCACCGCTTCCGAGCCTTCCCCCGTGGGGGTGCGGCCCACCGCGGCCATCAGGGCGCTCACCTCGGGGTCCGCGCCCGAGCGCACCGACCACAGCGCCGCGCCCGGGCCGAGGGCGTTCGGCACCACGGTGGCGTGCATCCAGTGCGTGCCGGTCGTGACGTGCTCCCGGCGCACCCACTTGGCCACCCGCCCCGCGAACTCCTCCCGCCCGAACCCCTCGACGGCCCGCACCACGTAGCCCTCCTGCCGCGCCAGGTCCAGCCGCAACCCCCGCAGGGCCCGCTCGTCGAAGACGCCGCGCCACAACACCGGCGGGACGGGAATCCCGAGCCCGCGCAGGAAGGCGACCGTGCCGTCCCAGTCCAGGCACCGATCGCCGGCCCAGACCGAGAACCCGTAGAACCAGCTCTCCAGCCCCTGGTACACGATGGAGTGCCGGGCGTACACGTTCTCCCCGCACACCCGCCACCCCGCCGGGATGCGGCCGCCGATCCGCCCCTGCAGACCCTTGACCCACGCCCGGGACGGATGGTGCGCCGAGTCCGGCGACCGGGCGTGCATCCCGTCGGCGTACAGGGTGGTGTTCTCCCCGTCGAGCTTCTCCGTGACCACGACCTCGCGCCCGCGCAGCCCGGACAGATCGCCGGCGCGTACGTCGTCCGAGGTCACGCCGGGGGACCAGGGCAGGTGAGGGGTACGCGGATAGTGCACGCGCATGACCCCTCCCCCCTCGGCTGGGGACGACTGTACAAGCGGCCACAAAGCGCCTCCATCGAATAAAACGGCTAGAGTCGGCACCTTGATCGGCGGGAGGGCGGCGGCATGCGCGTGACGATGACGAGCGTGGCGACGACCCGCCACCCGAACGAGGACTTCACCGGGGCCCTGCCCGCGGCGGCGGTGCTGATCGACGGCGCCGGCATCCCCGGCACCGCGTCGATCTGCCGGCACGGCGTGGCCTGGTACGCCAACCGCCTGGGAGGCGGCCTGCTGGGCCTCCTGTCACTCGACCGCGGCCTCCCGTCGCTGCTCGCCGAGGCCATCGAGCAGGTGACGGACGCTCACCGGGACACCTGCGACGTCGCCGACCCCATCAGCCCGTCGGCGACCGTGGCCGTGCTGCGCCTGTCCGGCGGCCTCGCCGAGTACCTCGTGCTCGGCGACTCGTTCCTCGTGCTCGACCCGGCGGAGGGTGAGCCGCTCGTGGTCTCCGACCCGCGGGAGGTGATCATCAGCCGGTCGTACGAGCCCGCGATCAGGGCCGCGGCCCCGGGGAGCGACGAGCGCCACCGGCTCCTGCGGGACCTGCGCGCCAACCGGAACCGGCCGGGCGGCTTCTGGCTGGCCAAGGACGACCCGCGGGCGGCGGACGAGGCGATCACCGGAAGCCGTCCGATCTCCGGGCTGACCGGCGCCGCCCTGCTCAGCAACGGCGCCGGCCGCATCGTGGACCGGTTCGGGCTCACCGACTGGCCGGGGGTCATGGCCGTCCTGGCGTCGAGCGGGCCCGCCGAGATCATCCGTCGCGTCCGGCGGGCGGAGGCCCGGCACTCGGTGGTGTTCGACGACGCGACGATCGCGTACTGCACCGGCCTTGCCGAGACCTGACCGCCGACCGGACGAGACGTCTCACGGCATGCCGAGCGACTCCTCCATGTAAGCCATCGCCCCCACGGGCTCCTCGGCGAAGAAGACCAGGTCGGTCAGGGGACGCGGGAGGAAGCCTTCGTCCTCCATCCGCCGGAACTGCTGCTTGAGCCCGTCGTAGAAGCCCGCCGTGTTGAGCAGCACGACGGGCTTGTCCGTCCGGCCGTGCTTCTTCAGCTCCAGGATCTCGGTGGCCTCGTCGAGGGTGCCCGTGCCGCCCACCATGATGACCACCGCGTCGGCCTTCTCCAGCAGCAGCCTCTTACGCTCGGCGAGATCGGCCGCGATGACCATGTCGTCCACGCCGGGGCGTACCTTGTGGGCCAGGAAGTCCACCGAGACCCCCATCAGCCGCCCGCCCGCCTCGTGCACCCCGTCGGCCATCACCTTCATCAGGCCCACGTCGGAGCCGCCCCAGACCAGCGTGTGCCCGCCCTTGCCGATCAGCTCGGCGAACTCGCGGGCGGGCCCGGTGTAGGTCTCGGACAGGTCGGCGGCGGACAGGAAGACACAGATGTTCATGGGCACCACCGTAAGGGGCGCTCATGGGTGCGGGCCCGTCAGGTGGGCGGGTGCCACCGGGCCGCATCGACGAGGCGGCCGCCGAGGGCGCGGATGTGCCGGACGAGCTCGGGCGGCTCGTGCACCTCGAACGGGACGCCGAGCTGCGCGACCCACATGGCCAGCTCGTCGAGGGAGTTCGACCCGGTGCTGAGGACGCACGCGCCGTCGCCGGCCGGCTCGACCACCGCCATCGTCGGCGGCATCCGGGCGGCGACCACCTCGGCCGGCGCGTGCACCGTGAAGCGGCCGCGGTAGCGGTACGGGTCGACGGAGATCCGCTCCGAGACGTAGCGGACCAGGTCGGCGGCGGGCGGCTCGCGGGGGGTGAAGCGCGGGCCGTTCGGGGTGTGCGGGCGCAGCCGGTCGACGCGGAACGTACGCCAGTCCTCCCGGCCGGTGTCCCACGCCACCAGGTACCAGCGGCGGCCCGAGTTGACCAGCCGGTACGGCTCGGCGGTGCGGCGGTCCTCGGTGCCGTCGTGGGACCGGTAGCCGAACCGCAGGCTTTCCCGGTCGCGTACGGCCGCGGCGATCACGGTGAGCACGGCCGGGTCCACGGCCTCGGCCCGCCCCGCCAGCGGGACCGTGACCGACCGCAGGTCTCCGACGCGATGCCGGAGCCGGGACGGGAGGACCTGCTCGAGCTTGACGAGGGCGCGTACCGAGGTCTCCTCGATGCCCGCCACGCCTGAGACGGCGGCGGTGCCGAGCCCGATGGCCACCGCGACCGCCTCGTCGTCGTCGAGCAGCAGCGGGGGCAGCCCGGCGCCGGCGCCGAGCCGGTAGCCGGGGGCGCCCGCGGTGGCGTGCACGACGTAGCCGAGCTCGCGCAGCCGGTCGATGTCGCGGCGGATCGTACGGGGCGAGACGCCGAGCCGTTCGGCCAGCTCGGGGCCCGGCCAGTCCCTGGGGGTCTGCAGCAGCGACAGCAGCCGCAGCAGCCGCGCCGACGTCTACAGCATGACGTCCATCCTAGGACTGAATCTGTCCTAACCCATTCCTACGATGACGGACATGAACGACGACATGCGCATCCATCCGTTCCGGATCGACATCCCGCAGGCGCGGCTGGACGACCTGCGCGGCCGGCTGGCGGCGACCCGCTGGCCGGACGAGCTGCCCGGCGTGGGCTGGTCCTACGGGGTGCCCGTCGGCTACGCGAGGAAGCTGGCCGAGTACTGGCGCACCGGTTTCGACTGGCGTGCCGCCGAGGCGCGGCTGAACGCCTTCCCGCAGTTCACGACCCGTATCGACGGGCAGAATGTGCACTTCATGCACGTCCGCTCGCCCGAACCCGACGCGCTGCCGCTGATCATCACGCACGGCTGGCCGGGCTCGGTCGCGGAGTTCCTGAACGTCATCGGCCCGCTCACCGACCCGGCCGCGCACGGCGGCGACCGGTCCGACGCGTTCCATGTCGTCGCCCCGTCCATCCCCGGGTTCGGCTTCTCCGGCCCAACCACCGAGACCGGCTGGGACCTGGAGCGGGTCGCACGGGCGTGGGTGGAGCTGATGGCCCGGCTCGGCTACCGGCGATACGGCGCGCAGGGCGGCGACAGCGGCTCGGTCATCTCGCCGATGCTCGGCCGCGCCGCGCCCCGGAACGTCGTCGGCGTGCACGTCAACGGCGCGCTCGGGTTCCCGACCGGCGACCCGGCCGAGTTCGAGGGGCTGGCCCCTGGGGAGCTCGCCCGTCTCGGCCAGTACCAGGACCAGGACCGGGCCGGCTACGCGATCATCCAGGCGACCCGGCCGCAGACGCTCGCGTTCGGGCTGCACGACTCGCCCGTGGGACAGCTGGCGTGGATCGTGGAGAAGTTCAAGGAGTGGACCGACCCGGCCCGCGAACTGCCCGAGGACGCGGTGGACGTCGACCAGCTGCTCACCGACGTGAGCATCTACTGGTTCACCGGGACCGCCGCCTCGGCCGCCCGCCTCTACAAGGAGGGGCAGAAGGGGTGGGGGGCGGTGGCCGAGTACTCGGCGCTGCCGCACGGGGTCGCCGTCTTCCCCGGGGACGCCGGGGTCCGGCGGATCGCCGAGCGCGAGCACAACGTCGTGCACTGGTCGGAGTTCGACCGCGGCGGCCACTTCGCCGCGATGGAGGCGCCGGACCTGCTCGTCGAGGACGTCCGGGCCTTCTTCCGTCCCCTCCGTTGACCCCCGCCCCGCCCCGCCCGGCCCCGCCCCGCTGCCGGGGTCCGGTCGCTCCGCCTGGCCAGGCGCTCTCCCGTGGGCCAGAATCGGTGACTCGCGGCGTTTCAAGGCAGGAGGCCGGAGTGTCGGTATCAGTGCTGGACATGTCGATGTCGCTCGACGGGTACATCGCGGGCCCGGACGACAAGGTGGGCAACCCCGGCGGCGACGGCTTCATCCGGCTGCACGACTGGGGCCTGACGCCGGACGGGAGGTTCGCCGAGTCCGGGCCGGCGGGGGAGATGCTCGGCCAGATCCACGCGACCGGCGCGGTCGTCACGGGGCGGCGTACCGCGGAGCAGGTCGATCACTGGGGCGGGAACCATCACGGTGAGGGCGTCCCGGTCTTCGTGGTCAGCCATCGGCCGCCCGCTCCGGAGGTGGCGAACCATCCGCTGGTGACGTACGTGACCGACGGGATCGTCAGCGCGATGGCCCGGGCGAAGGCGGCCGCGGGGGACCGCAACGTGCACGTGATCGGCGCCTACACGGGGCAGCGGGCGATCGAGGCGGGGGTGCTGGACGAGCTGCAGATCCATCAGATCCCGGTGCTGTTCGGCGGTGGCCGCCGGTTGTTCGAGGTGTTGCCGTCGCGGGTGGAGCTGGAGATCCTCCGGGTGGTCGACACGCCGGAGGCCACCCACATCCGTTACCGCATCCGCCGCTGACCCGGCTTGGAAATCTACACCGTAAAGGCGCCAGGCTGGGGTTATTTGATCATCCGGCGCTCGCAACCCCCCGGCGAGGGAACCGGCCTGGCTGTCGGCGCGCGAGTGAGCTGTCCGAGGTGACCTGGGGACCGGCGACCGCGGTGAGTCGTAGCTTGGTCTCGTCCTCGCTGCCGGGCGCGGCGGTCATGATCACGATCTTGCGCTCGGAGTCGCCGTCGTTCAGGATGTCGCAGTCCACGCTGACCGGTCCCACCGAGGGGTGGTCGATGGTCTTGTGGTTCTCGCGATGGGCGGCGACCGTACCCGTGGCCCACAGTTCGGCGAATCGCCGGTTGCCGCCGGTCAGGTCGTGGATGAGCTTCGCCAGGCGAGTGTCCTGGGGGAAGCGGCCGGTGGCGCGGCGCAGGTCGGAGACGACGGCGGCGTCGACGGTGTCCCTGTCCTGCTCCGTCACGGGCCAGAGCGCGAGGCGTGCGGGGCTCACGGTCACCGGGAATTTGTCGCGGGCGAAGTTGCGCAGTTGGGGCGGTGAGGTGGAGGGGTCGCCGAGCAGCGCGGCCCAGCTGCGGTTCCACCAGATCAGTTGCCAGTCTGCCGCGAACACGGCGACCGCCACGTCGCCGAGCCGGGTGAGGACGCGGTGGACGCCGGGCGGGATGTGGTCGGAGATGGTGCCGCCGGCCGGAGGTACGAGGTGGGCCAGCCGGTAGAGGTGGTCGCGTTCGGCGGTGGTCAGCTGCAGGGCTCGCGCGATGGAGGCGATGACCTGTGCCGAGGGCGTGGTGGCTCGTCCTTGTTCGAGGCGGACGACGTAGTCGACGGATATCCCGGCGAGCTCGGCGAGTTCTTCGCGGCGGAGCCCGGTTGCGCGGCGTGTCCGGCTGACCGGGAGTGCCGCGGCTGACGGGGGCAGGCGGTTGCGCCATGTGCGGATCATCGCGCCCAGCGTGGTGCCGGGTGTCGTCGTCATGGCACTCATCCTGCTGCATCGTGGGTGGTCGAAGGTGGTACTGGTTCTCCTACCGTCGGGGCCCGCAGGTTCGCCGAGGATGCCCTCGCCCGACCGCCACAAGCCGGTCGCGTGGTCACCGGTGAGCCGCCGCCGTCACCTGAGGGGGTCGCGCGGCCGGGCCCGTAGCCAGAACATGATCAGCACGGTGGCGGCGGCCGGGCCCAGTCCCCAGGCCAGCGGCGCGATCACGCCCAGGAGCGCGGTGGAGCCGACGAAGAGCCCGAGTGCGCCGCCGAGGCTGAGGATGCCCATGGCGGCCAGGGTCGCGGCGATGCCGCGTTCGAGCCCGGGGGCGTGGAAGGCGGGCGCCAGGAAGAGGCAGGCGAGGGAGAAGAACACGCCCCAGCCGAGTATCTCGAAGGCGTACATCACCGACGGCCAGCCGTACGGCTGGAACCATTCCAGGCCCGCGGTCCGGCCGAGCCCGGGGCTCTGCCTGACCATCGTCAGCGCCACGAACCGGTTGGCGCAGACGACCACGGCGTTCATGACGACGAACGCCAGCGAGATGAGCGTGAACACCTGCCTGTCCGCCGGGGTGGCGAGATGGACGGCGCTCCACAGCGGCACCAGGATCAGGGCCGCAAGGATCATGATCGCGTGGAAGGTGGTCGTGAAGGGCTCCTCGGGCGGGAACGGCAGCTCTCGCACCATCATCACGGAGAGCACCACCAGGTAGAGCAGCGCCAGGGCGGTGAAGCCGCCACCCGCCCACATCCCCACCGAGGTTGTCGTTCTCATGCCTTGCCCCGTCCTGTTGGTGGCGTATGCCATTCGCCATAATGGCGAACATAGTACGCCACTATAGACTCGCCGGTGAAGGCACGGGCGGCATGGGGAGCGGGCGACGATGGGGGAGCAGCACAGGACACGTACGCCGGCGGGCATCGAGCTGGCCTGGCGTGCCTCCACCGACGCGGCCCGTCTGCGCGATCAGCCGGCCGGCGGGCCCAAGCCCGGTCCGCGACCAGGTCTCACCCTGGAACGGATCGTCGCGGCCGCGATCGAGATCGCCGACAGCGAGGGCCTCGCCGCGGTGTCGCTGGCTCGCGTCGCCGCGGCGCTGAACTCCGCGACGACCTCGTTGTACCGGCACGTCCGCGCCAAGGACGACCTCGTGGTGGTGATGCGCAACGCCGCCGCCGCGCCGCCCCCCGACCTGCCCCGGCCCGACGCCGGACGCTGGCGGGAGTCCCTGGCCGGCATCGCCCGGCAGATCTACGACCTCTACCGGCGGCATCCCTGGGCCCTGCAGATCCCCACCTCGGGCCCGCCGAGCACGCCGAACGAACTGTTGTGGGGCGAGCACATGCTCCAGGCCCTGTCCGGGACCACCCTCAGCCCTCATGACCGGCTCCGCGCCGTCACGCTGATCTCCGGCTACGCCCGCGAGCAGGCCCGCCTCAGCCTGGACCCGGTCATCGCCGACGGTGGGGACGCCGCGGCGGGCGACTACTTCCGGTTCCTCGGGAGCGTCATGACGCCGGACCGCTATCCCATGTTCTGCCGCCTGTTCGCCGACCAGGTCGACACCGGCTCGATCGGCTACACCGCGGAGGACTTCCAGTTCGGCTTGGACCGCATCCTGGCCGGGCTCGCCGAACTCGACCGGGCCGGCTGACCTCGACCGGGCCCGCTGACCTCGACCGGGTCCTGCGAGCGCGACGCCCGCGCTCAGCCGGCGGCGCCGCCCTGAGCGATCACGCGAGCGCCCGCCGGATCAGCGCCGCGTCGCGGTCGAGAGACTCACGCGAGCGGCTCTTCCAGTCAGCGGTGACCACGACACCGTCCCCCGGATAACGCGGCACGACGTGCAGGTGCAGGTGGAAGACGTCCTGCCCGGCGGCCTCCCCGTCGGCCAGAGACAGCCGCACCCCGTCGCAACGGAGCCCCGACGCCCGCAGCGCGACCGACACCCGCCGGGCCGTCCGCCAGATCGCCGCGCCGACCGCGTCCTCGCAGTCCGCCAGCCCGGCCACGTGCACGCGCGGGATCACCAGTACGTGGCCGACGGTGGCCGGTTTGTGGTCCAAGATGGCCACCACGCTGTCGTCCTCGTGGACGATGGCGGCCTCGGCCCGTCCTGCGATGATCGCGCAGAAGATACAGACGCTCATGTGAATCATGGTCTCGGTTGCGGCAGCTCCGCCGCACGGGCATTTCTCACGACCGCCGCCGGGCCGGAAGTCCTGCCCGTTACCTGCCTTCCGCCGGTGCGGACGGTACGTCGCCGCTTCCCTGTCCGCCGACGTACCGCCGGTCCGGGGCCGTCATCCTCTCGGGCCGTAGGCCGTCATGAGGACGTGCACGACGATGAGGACGACGATCCAGACCATGGCGCGTCTGGTCGGCGGGGGGCCGCCGCGCAGCAGCGAGATGCCCAGGGGGATGAAGGCGACGCAGAGGCCGCCGACGGCGATGAAGGACTGCGGTTCGGTGCCTTTGAGGGTTCCGAGCGCGAGCGCCGACATCAGGCCGAGCGCGATCGAGCGGCCCAGCCCCAGGGCGCCGGAGCGGTAGGCGCCGATGGCCAGCACGATCCAGCCGAAGAAGGCCGGTCCGGAAATGGCCCTGAACGGATGCCAGACCGTGTCCCGCCAGGTCTCGTAGTAGTGGTCGATGCCGTTGAGCATGGTCTGCAGGCCGAGGCCGTCGGTCAGGTGGAAGGCCAGGTGATCGGTGCCGAACTGGAAGGTCCGGGTGAACAGGCCGACGATCACCAGGCAGCCGCCCCACAGCCCCCACAGCGGGCTGGTGGCGGCGATCCGTTGCGCCAGCGTCATGACCGCCGGCCACAGCATGATGAACCCGGCGGCGAAGCAGACGTAGGCGGCGGTGATGAGGGTGGGGTGCTGGGTGTAGGCGACGAGCTGGTACGGGACGAAGTAGTAGAACGGGGAGCGCAGGAGGGTCCCGGCCATGATCAGGGTGGGGCCGCCGATCAGCGAGACGGCGCTCACCCATCGTCCGGGGAACGGGGGTTGCCGGTCCAGGTTGGCCGCGGCATTGGCGGCCCGCCGGTCCGCGCCGGCCTGTCGCCAGCCGGTGATTCGCCGGCGAAGATCGATGTTCATGGGTTCCTGCCCGTCTCGTCGGTGTCGGGGTGGGCGCGTCCCGGCACGGTTCGCCGGGCGCACCAGCATGGTGACGGCCGGTGCGGTGGTGGCGCGTCTGGCCCAGGTCGCATTTCGGCCGGCGGGTACGAGCAGGTGGTACGACCCTGGTCGGATGCGGGATATCAGACCCTGGGCAGATGCCGGGTGATCCGGGGAGGCGATAACTTCTCGGCATGAACTGGGCACGGCGGGTCGGTGGAAAGGGCGCTGTCGATGTGGCGGCGGCCGTCATTGTGGCGCTGACCGTCGGATACGCCATCGTCGACCCGCCCGGGCCGTCGTCGTCGTGGCCCGCGTGGTCGGCCTGGCCGGTGGCGGCCGTGGTGAGCTTCCCGATCGCCATCCGGCGACGCTGGCCGCGGGCCATGCTCGTTCTCGCGTGCGCGGCGGGGGTGCTGGCGACCATGGCCGGTTCCGTCGCGGCGAGCGCGATCTGGGTGACCTTCGTGCCGACCGTGCTCGTGCTGTACCTGGTGGCCGCCACCGTCTCGGCCGCATGGTCGGTGGCGGCCACCGCAGCGTGCGCGTTCGCCGCGGTGGGCGCGATCCTGATCTTCTACGACCAGGTGCTCCCCGGCCTGGCGCCCCCGGCGTCGCCCAGCGAGATTCCGCCGTACTGGCCGGTGGAGATCGGTGCGACCTGCTTCCTCCTGGCCACCGCATGGGTCGTCGGAGCCGCCGTCCGCTCTCAGCGGGAGACGACCGCCCGCCTCGTCCGTCACCTGGCCGAGGCCGCGGTGGCCGACGAGCGCAGGCGCATCGCCCGCGAGCTGCACGACGTGATCGGCCACAGCATGAGCCTGATCACCGTCAAGGCCACCGTGGCCAACCATGTCGCCGACGCCCGTCCCCAGGAGGTGCGCGCCGCGCTGGCCGTCATCGAGCAGACCAGCCGGAGCACGCTCGCCGAGATCCATCGCGTGCTCGGCCTCCTGCGCTCCGACGGCGATCTGCAGGAGGCCCATCTGCCTGTCCCAGGCATGGCGGACCTGCCCGAGCTGGCTGCCGGTGCCCGCTCGGCCGGGGTCGAGGTGGACCTGACCGTCCGCGGGGAGGCCGCGCCGCCTCCCGCGGTCGCGGTGTCGGTCTACCGGATCGTGCAACAGGCCCTGACCAACGTCATCGCGCACGCGGGGCCCACCCGCTGCTCGGTCACCGTGGACATCGACGGCCGCGCCGCCACGATCGAGGTCACCGACGACGGTCCCCGCCACGGCCGGCCGCCGCGAGCGGGCTCCGGCGGACACGGGCTGATCGGCATGCGCGAACGGGTCAAGATGTACGAAGGCACGTTCAGCGCAGGACCCCGGCCCGAAGGAGGCTTTCGCGTGGCGGCTCGACTGCCCTACGACCCGGACGGCACCCTGTCATGATCGATGCCGCCCCGCACGATCCGCGCCCGCCCATCCGGGTCCTGCTCGCCGAGGACCAGGTCCTGGTCCGCGACAGCCTCAAAGTCCTCATCGACAGCACGCCAGGGATGACCACCGTGGGCGAGGCGGGCACCGGCGCCGAGGCCGTGCTCCTGGCCCGCCGGCAGCGGCCGGACGTCGTCCTCATGGACGTGCGGATGCCGGACATGGACGGGATCGAGGCGAGCCGGCATATCTGCGCCGACCCCGCCAATGCCGGTGTCCGCGTTCTGATCCTCACCACGTTCGATCAAGACGAATACGTCTACGCCTCGCTCAGGGCGGGCGCCAGCGGCTTCCTCCTCAAGAGCGCCACGGCGACCGAACTGCTCGCCGCCATCCACGTCGTCGCCTCCGGCGAAGCGCTGCTCGCACCCACCGTGACCCGCCGGCTCATCGCCGACTTCCTGCGAGACCCGCACCCCGCCCCGGCCGTGCGGGATCTCAACGACATCACCCAGCGCGAGCGCGAGGTGCTCACCCTCATCGGCAAGGGGATGTCCAACTCCGAGATCGCCGAGCACCTTCACCTCACCGTCGGCACGGTCAAGACCCACATCAGCCGCCTCCTGGCCAAACTGCACGCCCGCGACCGGGCTCAGCTCGTCATCGCGGCCTACGAAGGCGGCCTGATCACCGTCCCGGACGGGCGCCGTTGACCGGTTCGGCGTTGGCACAGGCGCGCATGGGCGTGGATCGGCGGGAGCGGAGGAGCCGGGGGGAGCGGGGGAGGGCGCCCAGGTGCACGCGGGCGGTGGCTCGCGCGGCATCCCCCGAGGTCGGCCTGAAGTGAGGCCGAGGTCAGGCGCGGACGGGCCCACCATGATGACCTGGCACCGGAGGCCACGCTCCGCCACGAGCACGGGGTTCAAACGCGGGTGTCGGCGGGAGCGGGCGGTGGCACGAGTGCCGGGGGGCCGGGGTGGGGGGGGTGGACGAGAGCGGAGTCCATGCGGGTGTCGGCCAGGGCGGGGGTGACGTGAGCGCGCCGGGGTCCATGCGGGTCGGCCAGAGCGGAGGTGGCACGAGTGCCGGGTCCACGCGGGTGTGGGTCAGGGCGGGGGTGACGTTAGCGCCGGGTCCACGCGGGTGTCGGCGGGGGCCGGGCGGTGAGCAGCACGTCGGCAGGGTGAACGGCGCTCGCCGAGCGTGCCGCCGACCGCGTCCGGGATGCCGCAGGTCGGGCCGGCTGATGGTTCGCCGGAAGGTCCTACGGAAGTGAGGGCTCAGCGAGCTTCTGGACGCCGATCACCGACAGCAGACGCAGCTGCTCGACCGCCGGGCTGCCGGCCGGGGCGGTGAAGAACTGCAGGCGCTGCCTGCCGTCCTCACTGAACAGGTTCTGACAGTGGACGTCGACCACACCCAGCGCCGGATGGACGATCCGCTTGCGGTCCCCCCGGCGTACCGCGACGTCGCCGGTGTCCCAGAGATCGGCGAATTCCCCGCTGCTACGGCGCAGCCGGACGATCATCTCCATCGACTGCGCGTCATGATCGCGGCGGGCCACCGCGGCGCGCAGGTCGTGGACGAGGACGCGCGAATGGTGCGGGTGATCCGCTTCGGGATAGATCGACCGGCTGCCGGGATCGGTGAACCACCGGCTGACGAAGCTGTCGCTGGTGGGCGGGCCGATCAGCGCCGTGGCCGGCCGGTTCTGCGCGAGGGTCTCGTGCAGGTCGGTGATGATCCGCGCGGGCGTCGTGTCGAGCCGGTCGAGCAGAGCGAGCATCGCCGGCTGCACGTGCACGGCCGTCCCGTGACCGGCCGGTGCCGTACGTCCGGCGAGCAGGAACAGGTGCTCCCGCTCGTCCTCGTCCAGCCGCAGCGCGCGGGCCAGCGCGGCCAGGACCTGGGCCGACGGCTGCGCGCCACGGCCTCGTTCCAGCTCGATGTAGTAGTCCACCGAGGTCCCGGCGAGCTGAGCGACCTCCTCCCGGCGCAGGCCGGGCACCCGGCGGCGCGGCCCGCTGATCAGGCCGGCCTCCGCGGGGCTGATCCGCGCGCGCCGGGTCCGGAGAAAGCTGCCGAGTTCGGAAAGGTTCACCGGCCCAGCGTTCCACACTGGCTCCACCGCGAGACAGGGGACGCCGGCCCCTGGACAGCGGGCACCTGGATACCCCTGCTCCGCCCGGACATGGTGGGAACCACCGAACCGAAAAGGAGAAACGGATGCCGTTCGCGAACTTGAAGGTCCCAGCCGGAACCCTCACCGCCGAGCAGAAGGAGGACCTGGTCGTCAAGGTCACCGACCTGTACTGCGCCACCTTCGGCGACGCCGTGCGGGGCAACACGATGGTGCTCGTCGACGAGGTCGCCGACGGCGGATGGGGGATCCGGGGCGAGGTCCTCACCCTGGCCAGGATCGAGCAGCAGGCCTGAGCCGTTCCCGGCCCCGCGGCGACGGCGACGTTGCGGGGCCGGGATGGCAGCTCCGCAACGAACGCCTCAGAGTGCGTGGTCATGGAGCGTCGTCCTGGCCGGATCGCAGATGTGATCCTTCCTGGCCGGGTCATCGCCCCACCCCACGATCTTCACGACAGTCCCCACGCACCCGAGCCCTGCAGCGTGACGAGGATGATCGCGGGCGAGGGGCCACCGCCACGGACGGTCATGGCGGCGGCGCTCCTGACGTCGGCCATGCTGCCGTTCGGCACGGTGGTGACGGCGATGAACAGCGCCGTCGGTGCCGAGACGGAGCAGGTGGTACGCGAGGCGCCAGCCGCACGTCCGCACCTGGTCCGGCCCGGCCTGCGGCAGCACGTGGACACCGTCGCCCGGGTGCGAACGGCGGAGCCCGGGGCGCTCTTCGTGCTGTCCGCGCTGGTCCTGGGCATGTTGACGTGGGTCTCGCAGCGTGGGTTTCGCGGTGTGGGTCCCCGCAGTGGCCCGGTCTGGTCCCGTCGCCAGCGGTCGCGCTCAGCGCGAGTTACGCGTTCTGGTTGCGTCGGGCGGTACCCGAGCAACCCCGTCGCGGACGCTTTCCGGCACCCGCTGTGGGACATCTGATACGCCGCGAACCCGGACATGCGCGGCACCGAGCCCTTCACCGACTTCCGTCCCTGGTGGCGAACCCGGGCCGTGCCCAACCTCGTCGTCATGGCGGCACTGGCCCCCGGATCGCGAGCGTCGTCCACACGATCCGAACCCGACCGAACCGGCTGCTCACCTCACCGGCCGCGGGCCGGCGGGTGCGTCCGCTCGGCCGAATGCCGTCCGGGCCGCGGAGGTCTTCCACGCGGCTCAGCGCGGGACCTTCGGGCCGGCCGGCGGCTCGCCGACGCGAGCCTTCGCGGAGTTCTTGCACGTTGGGGAGGGTCATCGAGCGTCTCGTTCCGTCAGGGTCCGGCGGTGAGCAAGACTAGTGCGACTGCCGGGCGGGGGAGTCGCCGGCCGGACCGGTTGCGCGCTCGGCGGGACCAGCACGTACGACCCCGTAGGAGCCCGCCGTGGACCGTCACGCATGGAAGCCGTTCCTCCAGCGCTGGAGCGAGGAGTGGCGCATCGCCCACCCCGGCGAGGAGCCGGACGGCGACCCCTGGCTCGGCCGCCCGCCCGCCACCGAGGACGAGATACGCGCCCTGGAGGCGCGCCTGGGCCGCGTTTGCTGCCCCCGTCGTTCCGGGAGTTCCTGCTCGTCACCAACGGCTGGCGGAACGCGGGCAAGTTCGTCCGGAGGCTGCGGGGCACCGAGGAGATCGGCTGGCTGGCCGACCTGGAGCCGAGCTGGGCCGACGTGTACGCCGACCGTGACGAGGAGGAGACCGAGCCCGCGGCGGCCCGATCGTTGCTGATCTCCCTGGAGGCGGACGCCGGCGTCGTCTACCTCGATCCGGGCGACGTCGACGAGCGCGGCGAGTGGGCGGCCTACGACGTCTTCTCCTGGACGGCCATGGGCCCCGAACGGCACGGCTCGTTCTACGAGAAGATGTACGACTTCTACGCCGGATTCCACGCCCTCGACCGCCCCCGATGCCAGACCCAGAGCGCCTGGGACGCCAAGGTCGAGGACGCCCGGCTGGAGAGCCTGCGCGGCGAGGTGGACGGCCCGCTGGCCGTGTTCGCGCAGGCCGCGCGTTTCGGCCGCGACCGCGCCTCGTTCCTGCACTTCCAGATGCGGACCCTGTTGAGGCAGGACGACGACGACCCGTTCCGTCGGCTGCTCAGGAACGACCACACCTGGTAGTGGACCCTCGACGAGGGACTGTTCGCCGCGCAGGTCGTACCGCTGCTGTTCGCCGCGCACGAACGGGACCGCCGCTTCGCCTCCGGTTCCACGCTCCAGTCCCTGCGCGAGCGGGGGCCGCAGTGGGTCAGGCACCTGCTCGGACGGCATCAGGCGCGGCGGAGGGAGCCGGGGTTCCGGCTCTGCTTCGGCAACCCGGAGTTCGACGTGGCCGCGCACGCCGCTCTCGACGCCGGCGAGGATGCCGGCGGAGGTACCGGTGGAGACGCCTGGTCGCGCCTGCGCGACGCCCTCGTCATCCACTGGCGGCCGCTGCATGAGGACCAGCTCGCACCCATCGCCCTGCTCGCCGACCCCCGGGCCGCCCGGCTGATCACGCCGGAACGCGGACGCGAGCTTCTGGCCACGAGACGGGGCTGAACGCGGGTCGGCCGATCACCGGTCCGCGGTGGAGGCGCGAGGTCCGGTGCCGCTGCCGGTGCCGGTGGCGGGATCGGGGCTCTGCCTCCGGCGGGCTTCGAGCGCGTCCAGGATCAGGTCCAGGCCGTAGCCGAACTCGCTCGTGTAGTCGTAGCCCGGCCGCAGGGCGTGGTCGACGATCATCTCCGTGAGGTACGGCAACTCGTCCGCCGGGAGCTGCTCGAGGATGCCGCCGGCCACTTCCTCCATGTCGTCCGGCGTCATCACCGGCAGGTTCGCCTCCTGGAGGACGAACCCGCCGATGTAGCTGTCGATGAGCGAGATGGCGTGCGCGGCCATCGGCAGCGTGAACCCCGCCTCCCGCAGGACGCCGAGGACGGCGTCGTGGTGGCGCAGCGTCGCCGCCCCCGGGTTGCGACGGGAGTCCATGAGGCCGAGAGCCCAGCTGTGCTGCGACAGGACCGCGCGCGCGGAGGAGGCGCGCGCACGGATCGCGTCGCGCCAGTCGTCGCACCCGGCACCGGGGAGCTTGATCGCCGCGAACACCATGTCGACCACGCCGTCGAGCATCGCGTCCTTGTTCGGTACGTGGTGGTAGAGCGACATCGCCTCCACGCCCAGTTCCTGCGCCACCCGGCGCATCGTGATCGCCTCCACGCCGCCGCGATCCGCGACCCGGATCGCGGCCTCCAGCACGAGACCTCGGCTGAGCGGCTGCCGTGGCGGTGAAGGTGGCGGCGGTGGTGGCACGACGGCTCCGGAAGTGTGGGCGGTTGACAGCCTTACGAGTGTAAGCCATCCTTACGTACGTAAGCCGCCTTACGGGCGTAAGTCATCCCGGGTGCCGGGAGTTCGGCGAACATCCGGCCCACGACGCGCCCCACCGGGGCGAGGCAAGGAGATCCCGATGCCGATGCCGAGGTGGTGGGGGCACGTGAACAAGCGAGTGTTCAACCCCCGCGCGCTCGCGGGCGGGAAGTGGCCTGTCCTGATTCACGTCGGACGTAACTCCGGCGCGACGTACCGCACCCCTCTCGACGCGTTTCCCGTCGAAGGCGGCTACCTGTTCGTCCTGGTTTATGGATCCCGCTCGGACTGGGTGCAGAACATCCTGGCGGCCAGCAGCGCACGGCTGCGGGTCGACGGGAAGGAGGTGGAGCTCGCCGCCCCGCGCCTCGTCGGGGAGGACGAGGCGTTCCAGGCCCTGTCCGACGACGTGAAACGCCCACCGAAGCTGCTCCGCATCAGCGAGTTCCTCCGCATGGACCTGGTCGCAGGTTGACGATCTGAACCTGGTTGCAGGCTGACGATCCGGACCTGATCGCGGGCTGACGATCGACAACCCGCGAACACGCGCCCGGCGGGCTATTCCGGACGCCAGCGGCCGATCTTCTTCGACAGGAGAGTGGCGCCGATGCGCGCGTAGAAGCGTTGCGCGGCCACGTTGGTCTCGGCCACCTCCCAGCGGATCACCTTTCCGCCGGCGGCATCGGCGGCGGCCCGCATCAGCTGCTCTCCTACGCCACGGCCGCGTTCCGTGCCGTCCACGTACAGGTCGTCCAGTGCGAGGTAGTCCTCGCCGGACCAGAAGCTGACCCGCTGCAGCCAGGAGACGTACCCGATGGCCTGGCCGTCGCGCTCGGCGATCAGGTAGGTGATCTCCGGGCGGGCCAGCATCCGTTCGAGGCCGGCGACGGTCACGGTGATGGCCGCTGTCTGGTCCTGGTGTTCGGCCAGGCTGCGGATGAGCCGGTGCACGGCATGGGCGTCATGGGGCGTGGCACGACGGATCGCTGTCACGGTGCTCCTTTTGTGAGAACGGTACGGGGGTTAGGTATCAAGATGGGCGAAGGAAACCGTACCCAGGCCGGGTATGAGGAGGATAGGGGTCAGCCGTGCTCGGCGTGCTGGCCGTGGTCGGTGACCTGGGCGTCGAACCAGGCGTGCAGGGCCGTGAGCAAGGAGGCGTCGGTGGTGGTGTAGGTGATCCGGGCGCCGGCGGGCAGCTGGGCGTAGCGGATGTCGATGCGGGTGTGGCCTTGCTCGAGCGCGCGCAGGCCCGGCATCTCGCCGCCGTGGATGGAGGCGGGGTCGCCGTAGTCGCCCTTGCTGAAGCCCGCGGCCTCGGCGGTCAGGTGCTCCCGGATCAGCCGCACCTGCTCGGCGTCGGCCGGGTCGTCGGAGGTGACCGTCTGCTCGCCGCCGGTGGCCGACTTGGCGAAACGGTGCGTGGTGCGCTCGAGGTCGAACGGCATCACCTGCCGGCTCCTGGCCGCGATCTCGGCCTGGCGGGCGGCCAGCGCCTGCCGCTCGCCACGGCTGACGAGCACGTACGCCGTCGCGGCGACGACGACGAGCGCGAGCGCCGCGATGAGCGCCTGGACGCGTCGATTCTCAAGGGTCATCTATGGCCTCCGTGAGGATGGTGAGGGCGCGCAGCACGTCGCCGCGTTCGCCCTCGGGGACACGCTTCAGAACGGTGGAGAACCGCTCGGCCCTGGCCTCGGCCAGCCGGGCCGCGGCCTGCACCCCTTGCGGCGTGAGCCGGACCAGCACGCCGCGCCCGTCGTCGGGTGCGGGGGTGCGCTCGGCCCAGCCGCGGTTGATGAGCTGCGTGACCAGCCGGCTGGTGGTGCTCTTCTCCAGCCGGAGCCGGTGCGCCAGATCGCTCTGCCGCAGCGCGCCGTCCCTGGCCAGCTCACCCAGCGCGTGCGCCTCCGACACCGGGATGGGCTGCCCGCAGGGGGTCTGGTCCGGCTGGTGGAGGCCGAAGGCTCGAACGAAGCGGGCCACGGCTTCCTGGAGTTCGCGATCATCCGCCATGGTTCGACCATACAACCAGATGGTTGTATGGCACAACCAGTCGCCGTTCAGCGGGGCGAGGGCAGCACGGACAGCTCGCAGGGGTAGGAGTCGGCGGGGGCGCTCAGCACCCAGACGATCATCGCCGCCAGCGACTGCGGCCGGATGCACGCCTCGGGGTCGTACGGGCGCCCGAAGGCCCGCCTGACCTCACCCAGCAGGTCGGTCGCCGTCGCCGCGGGATAGACGGTGGTGACGCGGATCCCGTGGGCGGCCTCCTCCTCGCGCAGGGAATCGGCCAGCTCCCGCAGCGCCGCCTTGCTGCCGACGAACGCCGACCAGCGGGGGACCCCCGTCATCCCGGGCGAGGCGTTGACGAAGATCACATGGCCCCTGGACCGCCGCAGCGCGGGCAGCGTCAGCCGTGCCAGCTCGGCGGCGGAGGCCACGTTCACCGCCAGGGTCCGCCGCCACGTCTCAGGGTCGGCGTCGGCGACGGCCACGACGGGGGAGATGCCCGCGCAATGCACCAGCGCCTGCACATCCCCCAGCTTCCCCGCATCCTCCAGCGCCCCCATGGCGGCGGCCAGCGTCCCGGGCTCGGCCAGATCCGCCTCGATCCCCGGTACGTCCAGCCGCCCGGCGCCGCGCCCCACGGCGGTCACCCGATGCCCGGCCTCCACGAGCGCGCCGACCAGCGCGGTCCCGATACCCCCGGTGGCCCCGGTCACCAGCACATGTCCCATGACGACTCCCTTGATGCGCGCTGCACTTGATCACAACATGCCACGGCGGCGGGGGAACTCGTCGCCGGCGACGACGTGGCGAGGCCGGGTGGGCTTCGCGATTCGGGCCGGGTGTGTTGCGCGATGCGGGCCGGTGGTGCGGCTGGTTGCGCTCCTCGACGATGTAGCCCAGGACACGGCGGCGCTCGGTGGGGGCGGTGACGAGGCGGGGTGGTGACGAGGCGGGGCGGTGACCGGCAGAGTTGTGTCCAGCAGGGCGGCAGCTCCAGGCCGTCGTGCGGGCGCAGGCCGCCGGGCGCCTCTTTCCCGCCCTGCCCGCCGCCGATGCGCACGCCATGACCAGGATCTGGTCGCCGGGCGGCCTCACCTGCACCGCGATGTCGTGGAGCTGGTGTACGGCCTGCTGCAGCGCAGCACGAGGTTCCGCGGGCCTCGCCTCCGACGGCCACGTGGCGGGGCGGATCGTCCGCGCGGCAACGGGCGTAGTCCGCCGGCCTCCAGCGCGACGGGACCGTCTGGCCTGCCGAGGCGAACCGTGCCCGCGCCGGCGAGGAAGCACTTCATCACCCCTGGCTGGTGCGAGGCCGAGTGGTGGGGTGCGCCCGGACGGGTGGCCAGGTCGTACAGAGGTCGGTGTACAGGTGGGTGTCGAGGTGGTCGAGCGGGTGGGCGTCGACCGTGGTGGGTCAGGGGGATCTGGGAGGTCCGCCGCGCCAGGAGGGGAACGGTCGTAGGCCGGTGGCTGTGTCGTAGGCGGCGGTGGACAGGAGGCGGGTGGAGTCGAGTGTGGGGAGCGGGGAGTGCTCGGGGGTGATCAGGAGCGGGATCTCGGTGCAGGCCAGGGCCACGGCGTCGCAGCCTCGGGCGGCCAGTCGTTCGATGACCCCGAGGTATGCCGCCCGCGAGTCGTCGGTGAACACGCCGTTGACCAGCTCGGTGAAGATGATCTCATTGACCGTTCGGCGATCTTCCGCATCCGGCACCTCCGCGGCGATGCCCCGGGAGCTGAGGGCGCGTGGGTAGACCGGACCCTGCATCGTGTAGGAGGTGCCCAGCACGCCGACGCGGGTGTGGCCGTCACGGGCGGCCTGCTCGGCGACCACCTCGGCGATGTGCAGGCCCGGCAGGGCGAGGGCCGGGCCCGGGCGGTCGAGCGCCAGGTGGGCGGTGTTGTCGGGACAGACGAAGAACTCCGCGCCGGCCCGGGCCAGCCGGGCCACGCTGACCGCGAGGGTTCTGCGCACCGCGTCGTGATCGCCCGCGTCCCAGGCGGGCATGCTGCGGCCGAACGGGATGTAGTCGAGGGTCACGTCGGGATGGTCGTGCTCGCCCGAGCGCCGGAAGCCCTCCTGGCAGAAGGACAGGAAGCTCAGCGCGGCGCCCTCGGTGCTGTGCGCGAGGATGCCCAGGTGTCTCATCGTGGCGTCGACGCCGCCGTGCCGGTGCGTGTCGTGGCGGCTCTCGAGCGGCCGGTGACGCTCCTCCAGGTCGTGCATGTCCCATCCCCCGTTCGGCATGTCGGAACGCTTGGCCGTTATAGTGGACCAAGAACGAGTGTTCGTCAAATCGAACGAGAAGACTGGTGGAGCGAACGGTGGCCGACGGCAAACCTCCCTTCGAACGTATTGCGGCGGCGATTCGGCGCGAGCGCGACCGTGCCGGGATCTCGCTGACCGAGCTCGCGAAACGCTCGGGCCTGGCCAAGTCCACGCTGTCCCAGCTCGAGTCGGGCACCGGAAATCCCAGCCTGGAGACGCTCTGGGCGCTCGGCGTCGCGCTCGGCGTGCCGTTCAGCCGGTTGGTCGACCCGCCGCGCCCGGCCGTACAGCTGATCCGTGCCGGTGAGGGCCCGGCCGCCCACTCCGGCCAGGCCCACTACACCGCGACGCTGCTGGCCGCCAGCCCGCCGGGGGCGCGCCGCGACCTCTACAGGATCGAGGCGCAACCGGGGGAGTCCCGGCGCTCCGAGCCGCACATGCCGGGCACGGTCGAGCATCTCCTGATCAGCACAGGGCGGGCCCTGGCGGGGCCCGTGGACGAGCCGGTCGAGCTGGCTCCCGGCGACTACCTGTCCTACCCGGGCGACGCGCCGCATGTCTTCACCGCCCTCGATCCCGACACGACGGGGGTGATCGTGATGGAGCACGTATGAGCTGAGGGGATCGAGTACGTCGGTGCGCATGGCATTGCGGATATGACGGATCCGCGGCGGTGGCGGCATCCCGCCGTCGCTCTCGGTGGACCTGTGGCGTGCCGGCCGGTCCGCCTTGTCCCTGTTGCTCAAGGGCCGGTGCCACCGGCACCGGCCTGGTGCTCGCTGGTGAGATGCCGGTGAGATGGTCGGTCAGGCCGGCCCGGCGGTGGCCGTCCGGGTCTAGTCGTGAAGCGTCCAGAGCGCCCTGCCCAGGAACAGAGGCAGGGGCAGGCGACAGGGGGGAGGGGCAGGCTCGGGACCAGGCTCCAGGGGAGGCTCCGGGCCAGGCCCCAGGGGGAAGCTCGGGGGCAGACGCAGGCTCGGGACCGGCGGCGCGGTCGTGGGGGTCACCGCGAGCAGCAGCATCAGGGCCTGGGTCTTGTCCCGGCGGAGGTCGGCCGGCACGAGGCGCACGACGGGAACGGCACAGGAGCGGCACAGGAGCGGTGCGAGAGCGGCGGCACGGGAACGGTGCGAGAGCGGCGGCACGGGAACGGGGTGGGAACGGTGCGAGAGCGGCGGCGCGGAAACGGCGCGGGAACGGTGCCCGAGCGGCACACAAGCGGCGCAGGAGCGGCGGCGGCCCGCGGTGGTCAGTCCTCCAGTCCGATCAGGTCGCCGAGTCGGCCGGTGCCGGTGCCGGTGCCGGTCAGCCGGACGTCGTCGACGAACATCCCGTCCCGCATCGAGACCAACCGGTCCGCGCAGGCCGCGACCCGCTCGTCGTGCGTGACGATCACCAGGGTCTGCCCGGCCGAACGGAGCTCCTCGAAGATCCTCAGCACGTCGAGGGTGGCCGCGGTGCCGAGGTTGCCGGTCGGTTCGTCGGCCAGGATGACCAGCGGCTCGTTGACCAGCGCGCGGGCGATGGCGACCCGCTGACGCTGCCCGCCGGACAGCTGCGACGGCAGATGCCGGGCCTGGTCGGCGAGCCCGACCCGTTCCAGCAGGAGGATCGCGTGCCGCCGGGCCTCGCGCCGCGAGCGCCCGGCCAGCAGCGCGGGCAGCTCCACGTGCTCCGCCGCCGACAACTCCTCCACCAGATGGAAGGCCTGGAAGACGAACCCCAGCGACCGCCGCCGCAGCCGCGCCAGGGCCCGTTCGCTCAGGGTGTCGACGCGCCGCCCGGCCAGCCACACCTCTCCGGCGGTGGGCCGCTCCAGGCCGCCCAGCAGGTGCAGGAGGGTCGACTTTCCGCAGCCGCTGGGGCCCATCACCGCCAGCGTCTCTCCCTCGGGCACCTCCAGGTCGACCTCGTCGACCGCGCGGATCCGGCCCGGCCCCTGGCCGTGATCCTTCACCAGGCCGCGGACCTGGACCACGGCACGCGGTACGTTCATGCGTCCTCGGGATCGTCATCGACGGCGGACCAGGCCCGCTCGCAGGCTTCCAACCAGCGCAGGTCCGCCCGCAGCCGCAGCACGACCCCCTCCAGCAGCAGGACGGCGGGCGATCCGGCCGGCTCGGCCAGAACGGCGTGCTGCGCCTCGCGCAGGTGGCGCAGCAGCTCACGGCGCTGCGCCGCCACGAGCCCGACGGGGTCGGCCAGCCGGGTCGCGGCCGCCGCGACGAGCTTGAGGTGGAACTCCGCCAGGTCCGGTTTCGGCCAGCCCACCTCGGCCAGCCACGCGCTCACCCGCTGCTGCCCGGCCGGGGTCAGCGCGTAGACCTTGCGCTCCGGCCGCTCGGGCAGGCCGTCGGCGTGCTCGCAGACGACGAGCCCGGCCTTCTCCAGCCGGGCCAGGGTCACGTAGATCTGACCGGGGTTCATCGAGCTGCCCAGCGGGCCGAGGCTTCGCTGCAGCCGGGCGCGCAGGTGGTAACCGTGCGACGGTTCTTTGGCGAGCATCGCCAGCACTGCGTCCTGCACCGCACTCCACCCCTCTAGCGGTCGGCCAATAGGTAGCGGCTGGCCGCCGGGGATGTCAAACGCTTGGAGGGGTGGCCGGCCGGGCGCTGGTCGTCGCCGTCCCGCCGGAGGGCCGTGGCGACGCAGTCCTTGCGTACAGCGTACTCAGTGACTTAGTCTGGCCGGAATAACCGCGTACGCCGTACCCAGGAGGTCGCCCGATGAAAGGCCCGCTGTCAGTGATCAGCGAGGACGACCGCGAGGCGGCCGTGCGGCGCCTGCAGGAGGCGTACGCCGAGGGGCACCTCTCCTACGAGGAGATGGACGAACGCCTCCACCAGGTGCTCACCGCCCAAAATCCCAGCGACCTCGTCCCGCCCCTGGCCTCGCTCCCCGCAGAGAGTCCAGCCACGATCGCCGCCGTCGGCGGACTGATCCAGCGGCGCGGCGCATGGCGGGTGCCCCGGGTCCTCAAGGTCGAGTCCGCACTCGGGAGGGTGCGGCTGGACCTGTCCCGGGCCGTCGTCGAGCATCCGGTGATCGACATCGAGCTGCAGCTCGGCACCGGCCGAGCCACGATCACGGTGCCTCGCGACGCGATCGTCGAGATGGATGACCTGCGTACCGGGTGGAAGGGCCCGCTCTACCGGATCCGGCGGCGCCCCCGTCCCGGCGGGCCGAGGATCCGGATCTCCGGGACGATGGGGCTGGGACGGTTGAAGGTCCGCCACGCGCGGCGTTGAGGCCCGCCCGTCCTTACGCCGGGACCACCTTGAGCGACTTCACCAGGGTGTGAACGTCGGGCCAGAGCTGCTTGTGGGTGTCGGGGATCGTGATCCACAGGACGGCCGGGCGAGGGCGGCCGGTGTCGACGGCGATCGTGACGGACAGCTCCTGCGATGCCTCGCGGCCGTCCGGGCTCGGCGGCATCCGCATCATCCGGGCCAGCAGCCAGCCGTGGCGTACCGGCTGTGAGGCGATGTCCTCGCCCGTCGTGCCCGACGGGAACGCGCCGGCCTGCTTGGCGTCGAGCATCGCCCGGGCGGCGTCGTAGAGGCTGTCGCCCGCGTCGAGCTCGGACCACAGGTGCTGGGAGTCGATGTCCGCCCACCACTCGCGGTCGCCGTCCGGGCCGTACGACTCCGTGAGCAGCGTCTGGCGCAGGTTGTAGCGGCCGTCCGTGACGGGGCCGTCGCTGATGGGGCGGCTCCTGCGCCAGGGCGCGCCCAGCTCGGCGAAGGACAGGCCCGTCTTGGGGTCGGTCACCCTGCCGATCACCTTGGCGCCCTTGCCGGGGTGACGCCGGAGCGTGACCACGGTCCCCTCGGCGATCCTCTTGACCACGAGATCGCTCGAGGTCGGACTGGGGGTCGGGACGGCGGAAGGGGGAGCGGAAGTGGGAGTAGGAATGGGAGTGGCGATCGCTTCGGCAGCAGGCGTGGGGGACGCCTGCGCGGGTGGCGTCGCCGGCGTGCCGTCACCTGTTGCCAGGTGCAGGCCGACGGCGAGCTCGGTGAGGAGCAGCGCGCCGCCGACCAGGCGGAGCCACCCGGGGAACGGCGCCATGAGGTCGCGCATGCGGTCGGAAGTCCTGGGCACGGGTCAGTCCTCCGGGGTGAGCAGGGTGAGGCCGGCGCGCCGGGCTTGTTCGACGCTGTGGCGCAGGGACTCCTCCAGGTGCCGCGCACGCTCGGTCAGCTCGCCGACCTCGCCGGCCGCCAGGTGGTCGCGGACCGTCCTGGACAGCAGTTCGCGGTAGGCGTCGCCGTCCTCGGCCAGGTCCTGCAGCGTTCGCCACTCGGCGTAGACGGCCTCCGCCTCCTCGGTACGCCGCGCGTACTCCTCCAGGGCGGAGATGCGCCGGGCCAGCGCCCGGGTCGCGACCGTCAGCGCCTCCTCCTGCGATGCGAGCACGGTGGAGATGCTCTCGGTGACGTGGCCGGAGCGGGCGCTGTCCTGTTCGCGGCGCAGCCGGGTCAGCTCGGTCAGCGTCTCGGCGATCTCCCAGGCCTGGCGGGGGAGGGCCACCCGGTTGGCGATGCCGTCGAGCAGGCCGTCCCGGTCGATGGGGGAGTTCAGCACGGTGTCCGTCGCGGCCACGGTGCGATCCAGCAGCGCGGCGTCCAGCGGCTCGAGCATGGACGCGTGCACGTACCTGCCGTGGTGGCGGCGACCGTACCCGGCCACGGGGGATTCGCCCGCCATGGCCAGCAGCGCCACGGCCGCGATGCCCTGCACGGCGAGACAGGCGAGGAAGAACACCGGGAAGCCGTACGCGATCCAGACGGCGAGCACCGCCACCTGGAGCAGCACCGCTCCGGCGACGAGCGCACGGCGGCGGCCGCGGCGGGCCAGCGCCAGGACGAGAGGGAGGAAACCCCACAGCGCCGACAGCGCCAGGGCCGCCAGCACGTCACCGCCCGTCCGGCCGCCCCACGCGGGCCGCTCGGGCGCGGGCGGCAGGTGCTCGGGATGGGCGGCCATCGCCCGGCGGTGCGCTTCGGGCAGGTCGGGGTAGAGAACGAGGGCTTGCCGCCGGCGGTCTCCGGACCTGCCGCGGATGGGGGATGTGCCAGTCATGCCGTTCCTGATCTACGCGTCGCCGGTCCGCTCGGGATCCGGCGGTCTTCTCGGGGAGATCATCCCGGCTGGCGCTTGCACACCGCTTGCACCGGAATCCCCTTGGCGGTGTACGTGCGGCGAGGTCGTCTGTGATCGTGGAGATGTCCGCCGCCCTGACCGTCCAGCGATCGGAGCCGTCATGCGCAAAGGCATCGTGGTCACGGCACGGCCGGGTGTGGAGGAGCTGGCCGTGCGGGCCGAGAGGCTGGGCTTCAGCAGCTTCTGGGTCTACGACGCGCCCATGCTGCACGGTGACCCGTTCGTGGCGCTCGGGGCGTGCGCGAAGGTCACCAGCCGTATCAAGCTCGGCGTCGGCGTGACCTCACCGGCGCTGCGGTCCACACCGGCTGCGGCCGGCGCGTTCGCCAGCCTCAACGCGCTGGCGCCAGGTCGGATCATCTGCGGCATCGGCACCGGGAACACCGCCCGCCGCACCCTGGGGCTGCCGCCGGCCACGACGGCCGAGCTCGAGAGGTTCACCGCCGCGCTGCAGGGCTTGTGCGCCGGCGGCACCGTCGAGTACCGCGAGGGCGACCAGGTCCGCGACATCAGACTGCTGCATGCCGGGCAGCACGTGAACACCACTGACCCCATCGAGTTCGTGGTGGCCGCGAACGGCCTGAAGGCCGCCGCCGTCGCTGGCCGCCGCGGCGCCGGCATCATCTCCTTCGCGCTGCTGGACCCCGCGGCGTGGAACGCCTTCCACCACGCTCGCCGGCAGGCCGCGGGCGCGCCTCACGACGCCGACTCCTACGTCATGACCTCGCTGTACGTGCTCGACGAGGGCGAGGCCCCCCACGGCGACGCCGTCCGGGACGCGACGGGCCACATCGTCATGTCGCTGCTGACCTTCGCCGCCGAGGCACCCGCGTTCGCCGAACGGCTCGGGGCCGCGGAACGCGACGCGGTGCGGTCACTCCTCGCCCGGCGGGGCACCACGACCACCGCGCCGGACCGGCACACCGCGCTCTACCGCGACTACCTGGGACGCATCGCACCGGCGGACCGGGACCTGATCCTGCCGTCGCTGATCGACGCGCTGGCCCTGGTCGGAACGCGGGACGACCTCCTGGCCCGCATCGCCACCCTGGAACAGGCCGGGATCGACGAGATCGTCATCCAGCCGGTGGTCGATCCGCCGGCGGAGATGGCCGAGCTCGCGAAACTGGCCACCTGAGCCGGCGGGCTGCCGGGGTGCACCCACGGTGGGGCGCCCCGGAGCGATGCGGGCAAAAGGCCTCGCGTACGGTCGCCGCTGGGCCGGTACGCGGGGCGGCGGAACGCTGACCGGCCGGCTGCCGACCACGGCGCAGGTGGTGGACGCCGCCGTCTTCCTGCTGGAGAACCAGGCGATCAACGGCGTCGGCCTGCGCGTGGACGGCGGCGTACGGGAACGATGAGGGCTCCGGCCAGGTCCGCGTCATGAGCGTGTGGTCGACCTCAGGTTCCGGGGGAGACGGTCAGGCCGGCCAGCCGCCCGCGGCGGCGGTGGACCTGGCGAACTCGGCGAAGGTCCGCGGCGGGCGGCCGAGGGCACGCTGCACGCCGTCGGAGACGTACTCGTCCGTACCCTCCCTGAGCGGCTCGATGACGTCCGCGAAAGCCGCGGCGTCCGCGGGCGGCAGTCCCTGCCGGACGAGCTCCGCGACGTAGTCCTCGACGGAGAGCGGCACGTAGCGGATGTCGCGGCCGGTGACCTCGGAGATCGTGGCGACCGCCTCGGCCAGCGTCACCGCCCGGGGGCCGGACAACTCGTAGATCCGGCCCGCGTGCCGGTCCTCGGTCAGCGCGGCGACCACCACCGCGGCGATGTCCTCGGCGTCGACGAAGCTGGCGGCCCCGTCGCCAGCGGGCAGCCGCAGCTCACCGGCGCGGACGGCATCGGCGAAGAAACCCTCGCTGAAGTTCTGCGCGAACCAGCCCGGCCTGCTGATCGTCCACTCCAGACCGCGCTCCCGCACGGCGGCCTCGCTGTCGACGATGCCCGCCAGGATGCCGCCGCTGTCCCTCGCGTAGTCCGGATCGTCGATCCCGCGCCCCGAGGCCAGCACCACCCGCCGCACCCCGTGCCGCACCGCCCGCTCCATGAACGGCCGAACCAGCTTCGTGCCGTCCAGCTGCACGATGTAGACGGACCGCACGTCCTCCAGGGCGGCGTCCCAGGTGCCGCTGTCGGTCCAGTCGAAGGCGTGCTCGCCGTTGCGGGCCGCCGCGCGAACCGGCAGCCCCATGGCCCGCAGCCGGCTGACGACGCGGCGGCCTGACTTGCCGGTCGCCCCGGTGACAAGAATCGGATGTTCAGACATGGGCCCAGTCAACCGGCCCAGGACGAGACGATCCATGGCTGGAAAGCTCTGGCCGATGTCTAGGCGTCTACACTCGAGGGCATGGACGCCGTGTCGCAGCTGCTGGCAGACGTACGGGCGCGCGGCGCCGTCTTCCGGCGGACGATCATGCGGCCGCCCTGGGCGCTGCGGATGGCCAGTGGCGCCCCGCTGACCCTGGCCACGATGCTGCGCGGCCGGGCCTGGATCGTTCCCGACCGGCACGAGCCGGTGCCCATCGGCGTCGGCGACATCGCCGTCGTCCGCGGCGACACGCCCTACACGGTGGCCGACGACCCCGCGACCACACCCTCGCTGGAGGTGACCAGCGCCGACTACTGCCCGGGGTCGGAGGGCGTCGAGCAGGCGTCCCGGCCCGCCCGGACCTGCGGAACCCCCGCCGACGGGGCGGCCGTGCTGGTCAGCGGGGCTTTCGAGCGCAAGGGAGAGCTCAGCGAACGTCTCCTGCAGGCCCTGCCCGCCGTGCTGGTGGTGCCGGCAGAGGGCGGCCCCTACCCGTCGGTGGAGCTGGTGGCCGGGGAGGTCGCCGCAGACCGGCCGGGACAACAGCTGGTGCTGGACCGGCTGCTGGAACTGATGCTGGTCTCCGCGCTGCGCAGCTGGTTCGGCGACCCCGGCGCCGATGCCCCGGCCTGGTGCCGGGCGCTGGACGACCCGGTCGTGGGCGCCGCGCTGCGGCTGCTGCACGACACCCCCGCCCACCCGTGGACGGTGGCGGACCTGGCCGCCAAGGCGGGAGTGTCGCGGGCGGCGCTCGCCCGGCGGTTCACCGCGCTGGTCGGCGAACCGCCGATGTCCTACCTGGCGGGCTGGCGGATCGCCCTGGCCGCGGACCTGCTGCGGGAGACCGACCTCACGGTGGGCACGATCGCCCGGAAGGTGGGCTACGCCAACGCCTTCGCGCTGAGCGTGGCGTTCAAGCGGCTGCGCGGCACCCGGCCCAGTGACCACCGGCGCCCGGAGCCGGCGTGGCGGGCCGGACCGGGGGCGTAGACGACGCCGACCACGGCCGGCGATCAGTTCAGCCGAGCGGTGAGCTCGATGATGTTGCCGAGGTTGTCGGTGACGAACGCGATGCGCTGACCGATCGCCGCTACGTCCATGGGCCCGCCGATCAGCGGCACGTCACTGTCACGCAGCTGGGACACGGTCGCGTCGAGATCCTCGACGGCGAGGCAGAAATGGTGCAGCCGCTCCGGGTCCATGCTCGCCAGCACGTCCTCGGCCGGCGCCTCGTGACGGCGCGACGCGCCCGCGAGCAACTCGATCTTCACGCCTCCGCTGACGATGAAGGCGAACGTCGTGCCGTGGGAGTCGAACCGCTGCTGGAGGGCGAAACCGAGCTTGCTCGCGTACCACTGGATGGTGGCATCGAGCTGCTCGGGCGTCACGCTGATGCCGACGTGGTCGTGGGAGAAGGTAATGGCCATATGGACGAGACTGGCCGACTGGCGAGCCGGTAACCAGGGACGGGCCGACGGTAGGACCGGCCGTACCCACCTTCGTGGCGGTGGCTCTCAGCCTGGGCATCGGGCGCAGCGGCGAGCCGGTCGGATCGCGGGCTGGTCGAGAAGGCCGTTCCGTACGATGATCGCTGCATGCCCTCATCCGCGTCCGCCGCTCTGACCGGATCGGCCCTGGCCGCCGTCCTGGTGGCCGTCCTGGTCGGTGGCTGCGCCGATCCGGCCGCCGATCGGGTGTCGCTCGTCGGCGCGACCCAGCCACCGGCGTCACCGCCGCAGCCGTCGCCGTCGACCGCGGTGCGCCTGCCGCAGCCCGCGCAGACGACCTCGGGTCCCGTACGGCACCCGTTCCCGCCGGCGACCTCCCTGGCCGATCCCCTGGCGACCGGAGCGCCCCTGCCGGCGACGGGCCGGCCGCGGTTCTTCGTCTCCGCGCGCGCTCCGCTCACCCACTTCCCCGGCAGGACCAAGACCGCTGTCTTCACCCCGGTGCCGCCCGCCGTGCACGACGCGGAGACCGGGGCGATCGTCGCGAACGTCCCGCTGCCGCCCGGCATCGCCAGCTCCTGGCACCTGGTCGCCGCCGCCCGGGACAACCGCACGTTCGCCATCGCCGGCTGGACCGAACCGAAGGACCCGTACATCCGCTTCTTCCTGGTGCGCCTCGGGCAGGACGGGCGCCCCGAGCAGCCGGTGGCCATCACGCAGACCGACCCCGACTACCTGAAGTCGGTCTACGACCTCGCCCTCAGCGCCGACGGCACCCGGCTGGCCTACGCCACGCCGCTCATCGGGGGCGGCGCCAAGATCTCCGTGCTCGATGCCGCCACCGGCCGGCGCCGGGACTGGACATCGACGTACTCGATGGTGACTGGTCTGTCGTGGGCCCCGGACGGCCGCTCGCTCGCGTACGTGCTGGGTGGCCGGGCCATCGGCCTGCTCGACCTCGCCCGCCCGGACGCCGGCCTGGAGGGCGCGGCGTCCCGGATCATCAAGAACGGCGCGGGCGGCATGCCGATCGAGTCGACCGCCCACACCCCGGACGGCGGCGCGCTGATCTACGCGACCGGGCACACCGTCGAACGCATCGCCCTGGCGGGCGGGCCGGCGCGGGTCCTCGCCCGCCCGGAGCGGCCGCCGGGCGCGTCGCTGAGCCTGCGCTTCAGCGTCGACGGGACCGGCGAGCACCTCCTGTACGTGCACAAGTGGCACGCCTACCGGATCGACCTCGCCGGCGGCACGGCCACCTCGGTGCCGATCACCGTCGCCGAGCGGCCAGGCGAGGGCACCGAACCCCGCGCAGCCTGGTGACCCCGGCCGCCCGCTCGAACGTCGTCGTAGAGGTGACCGCCTTTCCGAGCCGAACGGAGAGCGGTGCGTGACCCGATCGCGGATGCCGGCGTGAGCGTCGTGGACCGGCTCGGCATGTACTACGAGAGCGGGCCGGCACCGTGCAGGAACTGTTCGACCGCGGTCTCCACCAGCCCGTCGAGCAGCTCCGCCTTGACGAGGTTGCCGTTGATGAGCGAGGCGATGCCCTGGAGGGTCGCGAACAGGACGATCCCGATCCGCTCGGGGTCACCCGCCTGGAGCGCACCCTGCTCCTGCCCTTGCATGATCAGCTCGCTCATCAGCCCGAACGGCGCTTCGGCCGCCCTGACGATCCGCGTCGAGGTCCGGCGGCTCGACCTCGCCGACCTGTCCTCGGTCCGCGCGTTCGCCGCGGGCTTCACCGAGCCCGTCGACGTGCTGATCAACAACGCGGGTGTCATGATCCCGCCGTTCTCCCGCACGGCCGACGGCTTCGAGCTGCAGTTCGGTACGAACCACCTGGGGCACTTCGCGCTCACGAACCTGCTCCTGCCGCGGATCCGGGAACGGGTCGTCACCGTCTCGTCCAACGGTCACAAGGTGGGCTCGATCGACTTCGACGACCTCAACTGGGAGCGCAGGCCGTACCGGGCGATGGCCGCGTACGCGCAGTCCAAGCTCGCCAACCTGCTGTTCACCGCGGAACTCCAGCGACGGCTCGCCCAAGCCGGCTCACCGGTGATCGCCACCGCCGCGCATCCGGGCATGGCGGCCACGAACCTGCTGAAGTTCGACGGCCGGCGACGCGTGCGCCACCTCGTGCAGCAGGCGGCGGCCGGCCTTCTCGCGCAGAGCGACGACGACGGAGCCCTGCCCACGCTGTACGCGGCCGTCGCGCAGATTCCGGGCGACAGCTACGCGGGCCCGAGCGGTTTCCTGGAGGGACGCGGCGCGCCGAAGCTGGTCGGTCGCTCGGCGAGGGCGCGGGACGCGGAGGTGGCACGCCGCCTGTGGGAGGTCTCCGAAAAGCTGACGGGAGTCGCCTTCCCGGGAGCTCGCTCCGGGCCGCCTGATCTCCACCCGCACGGCGAGATCTGTCGGTGCGGCCTGGCATGCTCCCGGCCATGCGTCAACCACTCGCGCACCACCCCGAGGTGGAGTCGGCGGTCGAGGCCGCGCTCGCCGCAGCAGGCTGGATCACGCAGGCCGGCAACGACCGCCTCCGCCTGAGAGACCGGCTGTCCCGGGAGCGGGGGTTCGCCCGGCGCGCCGCCGCCGTGTATCTCGCCCAGGCCACGCTGGACGACCTCGCGAGCGAGCTGTACCTGGCACTGTCCGGCTCGGACGGGTGGACCGCGGCGGAGGTCGCGGCGCTGTTCACCGTCATGCGGGAGCGGGAGATCCACTACCGCGACGAGGATTGGCTGGCGCCGGCGCTGGAGCTGGCGGCGAGCCTCGACGACGAGGATCGGACCATCGTGTGGGAGCCCCTGAGGCCGCTGGTCGAAGCGGTGTCCACGAGCGGCATCGAGGCGGGGGCACGCCGACGGCTGCACGGCCTGATCGCACGCGTCTTCCGCACCGGCCCCGAGGCGATGCCGCTCGCGGCCCTCGTGCCCTGCGACGAGTGGGCCATGGCAGTACGCGACCACCTCGGCGCCGCGCCGCCGGAGGGCCTGGTGCGGCTCGTCGACCACCTCGCCGAGCTCAACGGGCCGCGGCCCGCCAAGACCTGGCGCGGCCGATGCCTGGAGCTGCTCCAGACCGACGGAGCGGGCGACCTGGTGCGCGCCGCGGTGAACGCCTTCGGAAGGGTCAGCGAGGTCGACAGCCCCTGGGGCCCGGCCCAGCTGATCGTCTCCGGCGCCAACACCGACGTGGCCAGGGGGTTCGTCTGGGCGGCCGCCCTGCTGCCGATGGACGACGCCGTGCCGGAGCTGACGGAGCTCGCCCTGCGCACCTCGGGAGTGCACCGCGGCCTGCGGGAGGACCTGAAGCTCGCCGGAGCGGCGATCAACGCGCTGGGCGTCTACCCCGGCCCCGTCGCCATGCGGGCGCTGTGGCAGCTACGCCGGCGGATCAGGCATCGGGCGCTGCACAAGCAGATCGATAGCGCCCTCGACGCCGCCGCCGCCCGCCTCGGCATCACGCCCGGCCAGATGCTGGAGCGCAACATCCCCGACCACGGGCTCGGGCCCGACGGGACGCTGACGCGCACCATCGACGGCTGGACCGCGGTGCTGGCCGTCGAGAACGCCAAGACCGCACGGCTCGGCTTCCGATCGCCGGACGGCGCCACGGTCCGCACCGTCCCCGCCGCGCTGAAGGAGACCGCCGAGCTCGAAGCGCTCAAGGCCGTGCTGAAGGAGATCCGCCAGACGCTGTCGGCCGAACGCACGCGCCTGGAGGAGCTCTTCACCACGGACCGGGCGTGGCCGTACGAGGAGTGGGCCCGCCACTACCGCGACCACCCGATCACCGGCGCCGTCGCACGCGGGCTGATCTGGACGGCCGACGGGCACACCTTCCTGCCGGACGAGGCCGTCCCCGCCTCCGTGCCCGCCTCCGTGCCCGCCTCCGAGGTCCGGCTGTGGCACCCCGCACGCGCCACCCCGGAGGAGACCGCCGCCTGGCGAAGGACGGTGACCGAGCGCCGGCTGCGACAGCCGTTCAAACAGGCCTTCCGCGAGACCTACCCGCTCACCCCCGCCGAGGAGAGCACCCGTGTCTACTCCAACCGCTTCGCCGCCCACATCGTCGACCATCCCCGCCTGTACGCGCTGCTCAAGGAGCGCCGCTGGCGGACGACCTGGCTGGGGCCCTTCGACGGCGGCTACGCCGCGGAGGCGAGCAAGGGGCTGGCCGAGGGTGCCTGGCAGGTCCGGTTCAGATACGAGGCCGCGGGCGTGGAGGGCCACGAGGTGACACTGGCCGCCACCGGCCAGGTCCGCTTCGACCGGCGGCGGGGGCGCGGCTTCGTGCAGGCCGAACTGGCCGAGGTGCCGCCGCTGGTGTTCAGCGAGGCGATGCGGGACGTGGACCTCTTCGTGGCCGTCACCTCCATCGCCGCCGACCCGCAATGGCAGGACCGCGGCGAGGACGACCACCAGGCCTACTGGAGGCAGGCCTCCGTCGGCCCGCTGCCCCCGTCGGCCGAGGTGCGCCGCGACGCGCTGGCGCGGCTGCTTCCCCGCACGGCCGCCGCCGACCGGCTCACCCTCACCGACCGGTTCCTCGTCGTCCGCGGCGACCTGCGCACCTACAAGATCCACCTGGGCAGCGCGAACATCCTCATGGAGCCCGACGGCGTCTACCTGTGCATCGTCCCGGCCCGCACGCGCGACTCCCGGCGGTTCCTCCCCTTCGAGGAGGACGGCCCGCTTTCTCTCATCCTCAGCAAGGCGTTACTGCTGGCCAACGACACCAAGATCACCGACGAGAGCATCCTCCGCCAGATCAGGTAAGCCCGCTGTCAGGCCGCCCCCGCACGGGCCGGCGGCTTCGGCCGGTGCCGGCCGGGGAGATCATGTGGGCTGCAGTTGTCATGCAAGCGACGCCTGATCAGCTACCGGCATCGGAACGGACAAGGCCGGCCCAACCGGGCCCGCCTATCAGCGTGAGGAAGAAGGATGGCATCGGTCGTCTTCGGGACATGCGCCGCAATCGCCTCGATCGTGGGCGTGGTGCTGTTCATCGTGTTGAGGCGGAAGCCGCACACCCGGGTCGGGGCGTATGTCAGCGCGACGTTCCTGTTCCTGGGCGCGGGGATGCTCACCCTGGGCTCCATCTCGTTCGCCGGCCTCGAATCCGCCGCGCTGCAGACCTTCACGCCGGAGGAGCGCGCGACGGCGGTGCCGTGCAACGCGATGGTCCTGGGAGCCGAGCAGACCAACAAGCACAACGGACGCTACATCTGGCTGTTGCGGCTCCGCGTGACCCCTCAGGCCGGCAGCCCCTACGAGATCGAGCGCACGGCCCGGCTCACCTCGTCCATGGGGGAACGCCTGGAGAAGGGGAACGTCGCCCTTACCTGCCTGGTGGCCCCCGCCGACCACACCCGGATCGAGATCCCGGCCCTGGCCTGAGCCGCCCCCTTGCCGCCGGCGCGAGCGTCCGGCACACGCCTCAGGCGTGAGCGATGAGTTCGGGCGGCGGATCGGGTCTGCCCTGGCATGACCCGAATCATCGCTGACATCTCGGTCTCCCTGGACGGCTTCGTCACCGGGCCCGACCCCGGCCCGGACAGCGGTCTGGGCACCGGTGGCGAGGCCCTGCACACCTGGGCGTTCTCCGACGACCCCGACGACCGCCGGATCCTGCGCGAGGCGACCGCCCGATCGGGCGCCGTCGTCCTCGGCCGCCGGCTCTTCGACGTGGTCGACGGGCCGTACGGCTGGAACGACGACTCCGGCTACGGTGCCGGCGAGGTCGGCAGGCCCGCGTTCGTCGTCGTGACGAGCTCGCCCCCGAAGTCGGTGCGCCTCACCGGCCTCGACTGGACGTTCGTCACCACCGGTCTGACCGACGCCGTGACCGCCGCCCGCGAGCGCGCCGAGGCGGCGTCGGCGCACCGCGGCGAGGACCTCGACGTCGTCCTCATGGGCGGCGGCGCCACGATCGGCTCGGCGCTCGCCGCCGGGCTGGTCGATGAGCTGACGCTGCACCTCGCGCCCGTCGTGCTGGGCGCCGGGACGCCACTGTTCACCGGCGGAGCGCCGCGCACGCTGGTGCAGCGAGGCGCGACCCCGACCTCGACCGCGACGCACCTGACCTACGACGTCCTCTGACGGCGTCGTCGCGGACCTTCGCCTCGATCATGTCGCGGAGGGTCTCCGCAATCCCCCGAAACAGGCGTCGCGGAGCCTGTGCAGGACCTCGTGGCAGCCCTCGTCTTCGAAGCGCGCCTCACTCGCGGCGCTCGGGGGCGCTCAGGACGTCGGCGAGGTCGTCCACCGCCAGCCCCTGGCCAGGCCTCGCCTCGGGCGCCTTGATCGTCATCGGCTTGTCCCAGTTCCGGTACTGCGTGGCCAGCCGCGCCTGCGGGATCCGGTCGTCGCCGAGCCCTCGGACCTCGGGCCGCGGGTGCGCGTCGAAGCCCCAGAAGATCCGGTACGGCCATCCGCGGTCGTCGTACATGTACGTCCACGTCACTTCCGACGTCCCGAGAGCCGCGTTTCCCGCGGCCTCGCGGAAGCTGGGGGAGACGCGATAGAGCTCCTTGAGGGTGATCGTCCCGGTCAGGGAGTAGATGCGCCGCTTGCGGCCGGTCGTGCGGTCCTTGGTCCAGGGCGTGACGCTCTTGCGGGTCCTGGTGGACAGCAGCGTGCGCAGCGTGTCCTCCGTGGGGAGCACACCGGCGGGCGGACGGCGAGGCTGAACGGGCGCTCTCCCTTCCCCCATGTCACAGAAGTGACCCCTGTCTCGTCGCAGGAGAGACAGACCCTCTAACGGAGAGCGTGGACATGAACGAGCACACCCCACACCAGAAGGTCGCCATGATCACCGGCGCGAACAAGGGAATCGGTCGCGCGGCCGCCGAGCAACTCGCCGCGCTGGGCATGACGGTCCTGATCGGAGCCAGGAACGCGCAGCTCGGCGAGGAGGCCGCCGCGGCGCTGCGCGCGACGGGAGCCGACGCCCACGCGGTCACCCTGGACGTCACCGACCAGGCCACCATCGAGGAGGCCGCGAAGTGGGTGGGGGAGCGCTTCGGCCACCTGGACTCGCTGATCAACAACGCCGGCATCACCGGCTCCGGGCAGGTCTCGCCCCAGGACGCCGTCGATCAGATCCCCAGCACCGTCGACCTGGACATGGTCCGGGCGGTGTTCGAGACCAACGTCTTCGGGGTGATCGCGGTGACCAACGCGATGCTTCCGCTGCTGCGGCGCTCGCCGGCGCCGTGCGTCGTCAACGTCAGCAGCGGCGCCGCGTCGCTGGCCCTCAACAGCGACCCGGACGGCCCGCTGACGCGACTCCCGGCGTCGGCCGCCTACTCGCCCTCCAAGACCGCGCTCAACGCGCTGACCGTCCAGTACGCCAACGAGCTGCGCAAGGACGGCATCCGGGTCAACGCCGCCGATCCCGGCTACGTCGCCACGGACATCAACAACCACGGCGGGTTCCTCACCCCCGCACAGGGCGCCACGGCCCTGGTGCACCTGGCCACACTCGGCGCCGACGGACCCACCGCCGGGTTCTTCAGCGCGGACGGGCCCGTGGCCTGGTAGGGAGCGTCCCCGGCCCTGGGAAGCCCTCGTAGGGAGTTTCCCCGGCCCTGGGCAGCCCTCATCCGCCGGGCCGTCGGCCAGGGTTGGCGGCGATCTTCTCGCGGAAAGGTGCGATGGTCGTCTACCTGCGGTGGCAGGGACCCGCAGGGGTGGATCCGCGGCCGGTTCCCGAGCGCGGCGAGTCGGCCCTGAAGCGCACGCCGGACCGGCTCGCGCGGGCCGCCTGACCGATCGGCAGGGGCACGCGGGATCGCCCGGAGACGCGGACGGCCCCGCGCTCTTGAGAGCGCGGGGCCTCGGGGGGTGTCCGGGTGTCGCTGTGATGGGGAGGGGCCTTACTGTTGTGTCGATCCGAGCCGTACGGCGAAGGCCTGTACGCCGGTGGGAGCGTCCCAGGTGGCGCCGACGCCGACCAGGCCCCAGCCGCCGGAGCAGTCACCGGTGGCGTACAGGAACGCGGTGTCGGTGGTGTCGTTGGAGAAGCGGATCGCCCCGCCGGTCAGTTGCAGGCAGATGTCGCTGGGCGGCTCGGCGACCTGGAACGGCTGCCCGGCGGGGGTGACGTAGGTGTAGGTGCCCGAGGCCGCCTGCGCGGCCGGCGCGGTGAGGAGGACGGCGGCCAGCGGGGTGGTGAGGGCCACCGCCACCCTGCCCCTTGCGCACTGTGTGTATCGGCTCATGTACGAAAGGTAATCGCGCGGCAAGGCCGGCACCATGCGTCATGCGATCTCGGCAACCCATGTATCTGCAGGTCCGCGCGGTTGCTCGGTCATGGGAACTTCGACGTCGCCACCTACCGGTAGCCTCGAACGCGAGGAACACGACCGCCCTGGCGACCTCGGCCGGGTGCCCCCGCTTCAGGGCCGAGGCGCAGCGGGCGTGGGCACGTGCGGTCGCTCGCGGGCGAGGAGCGCGCCGAGGGCGGCGGCGAGGAGGGGAAGGCCGGCGACGACGGCCACGATCGCCGGCCAGGGGGTCTCGAACGGCACCCGCACCGGTGCCTCCCACGTGGTACGCACCGTCAAGGGCCACAGCAGCAGCATCCCGGCGGGACATCCGGCGACCGCGCCCAGGACGGTTCCGTACAGGGCGCTCAGACCCGCGCGGGATGCGCAGAACCACCGGAAGGCCGCGGCTGACCCGTTTCCGGCCCGCCTCAGGACCCGGGCCTGACGCGCGTCCGCGGCCTTGCCGAAGCCGGCGGCCAGCGCACAACCAAGGGCGACCAGGAGCGCCGCCGCGACGACGGGCAGCCACCCGGTCGAAGCCGCGAAGCCGCGCTCGACGTAGACCTCCGCGACCGTGTCGTCCAGCCGGTCGTCGAGGCGCTCCTGCTCCTGCACCGTGACCCGGCGGAGAGTGGGGTCGACGATCAGCTCGTCCGGTAGGAGCCGGTAGCCGAGGTCGCGGACGATCTTCGAGGGCACGAAGATCGTCTCCATGTACGGGTCGGCGGGCCTGGCGATGACCGCCCGGACGGTTCTGGTCTTCGTTGTGTCGTCGTTCTCGTCGATCTCGTAGGAGAGCTCGACCGAGTCGGCCTTCACGTCGGCTGACGTGATCACCACGGCCGTGTCCTCGTCGTACGGCGTCGACTGATCGCCCGTGAGGTACCGCAGCAGTTTCTCGTCACCGATGGCCTGATCCCAGTAGACGGCCTCCTCTGATATTTCGATGTTCTCCGCGTTCGCGTGGAAGTGCCAGGATTCGCGCGAAGGGCGCTCGCTCTGGGCGATCGGCACGCCGGGTAATTCCCGCTCGATCGCCGCTCGTACGGTGCCCGCATCCGCCGCCGAGGAGAAGAACGGCGCGAACAAGGTGCCCGACCGGACCAGTAAGGTGCCCGGCCGGGCCCGGGGCGAGTATTCGGCCCTGCTCTGCGCCGTTTCGCCGACCGCGACGACCGTCAGCGCGATGCCGAAGGCCGTCGCCAGCATCGCCAGCGTGATCGCGAGCACCGCGCGGACACGACGATGGGCCAGGTCGCGGGCCGCCAGGCGGAAGGGCGGCGGCAGCCGTTCCGCGTACGGACCGGTGATCTCCAGCAGCCACGAAGGCACCGGGCCGAGGCCGGCGACGAGCAGGCCCGCGCCGATGAGGGTGATCAGCAACATCCCGGAAGCCGCGAGGGCGCCGTAGCGCGAATCCGCACGCCCCAGCCAGGCGCCGAGTCCCATCAACAAGACGCCGGCGAACGACACGAACAATCCCGCGACGACGAATCGCCGGCTCATGAGCTCGTGGCGGTTGGGCGGGGCGGAGAGCACCGCGGCAGGGACGGCCCCGGTCGCGGTCATCAGGGGAAGAACTGCGAACAGGCCGAGGAATACGGCCATGAACACGTAGTACGCAAGATCGAAAGGCATGGCGGAATGGTAGTGAGCTGTCCATGACCCGGGGAAGGAGATGGGCAGCCGAACGCGGGAGTGTTCGTGCTGGTGGGCGGCCGATCGGGTGCCGCTGGTCAAGCCTGGCGCGCTGGCCCGGGAAGACCTTCGCCGGTCCGGCCCGCTCGATATCGAGGTGCGGTGGGCCTGTGGCCCGGGTGAAGATGGCCGCGTCTGGCTATGTGAGCCGGCACCCCGGAAGAGGAGCGTGCCATGAGCGCCATCGGATCCGCAGGCCCGGAGATCCGAATGGGCACGGGAAGGCTGCGCGGGCGGATGGAGGACGGCGTGGCCGTCTTCCGCGGCGTGCCGTTCGCGCGCCCGCCGGTGGGCGCCCTGCGGCTGGCCGCGCCGGTGCCGGCCGAACCGTGGGACGGGGTGCGCGAGGCCGGCGCGTTCGGTCCGCCGCCGCCGCAGTCCAGGTTGCTGGGCGCGTCCGGCGTCGACGGTACGGACGGCGACTGGCTGACCGCCAACGTGTGGTCCCCCGACCTGGGCGCTGCCCGGCTGCCGGTGATGGTGTGGATCCATGGCGGCGGTTACATGTACGGATGGTCCGGCGACCCGGTCTTCGACGGCCGCGTGCTCGCCCGGGACGGCGTCATCGTGGTCACCTTCAACTACCGGCTCTCCGCCGAGGGCTTCGGACATTTCCGGGGGGCACCGGCCAACCGCGGGTTACTGGACCAGGTGACCGCCCTGCGCTGGGTGCGCGACAACATCGCGGCCTTCGGCGGGGATCCGGACCGGGTCACCGTCTTCGGGGAGTCCGCCGGAGCCGGGAGCATCGCGGCGCTGATGGCGATGCCCATGGCCGCCGGTCTGTTCGGCAGGGCGATCGCGCAGAGCGTGCCAGGCCTGTTCTTCTCCGCTGAGCTGGCCGCCGACATCGCCGCCGCCGTGGCCGGTGAGCTGGGCCTGCCCCCGCGCGCGGACGAACTCGCCCGCCTGTCGCCGGAGCGACTGAACGACGCCGGTGACGCGGTGGCGGACAAGATGGCCGGCCGCCCGCAGTGGGGCCGGGCCGCGTACATCCGGTCGCCGTTCGCGCCGGTGGTGGACGGCGAGGTGCTGCCCGCGGTGCCGTGGCGGTCACTGGCGGACGGGGCCGCGCGCGAGGTGGAGCTGATCGCGGGGCACACCCGCGACGAATACCGGCTGTTCATGGCCATCAGCGGCGACTCCGGCCAGATCACCGCCGAGCGGGCCGCCACCGCGCTGCGGGAGCTCGCGCCTGACCCGGAGGCCTTCCGGGCCGCCCACCCGAAGGCCGGCGAGGAGCGGCTGTACGAGCTGGTGCACTCCGACTGGTTGTTCCGGATGCCGTCCGTCCGGCTGGCCGAGGCCCACCAGAGGCGCGGCCGGGCCCACCTGTACGAGCTGACCTGGCCGGCCCCCGGCATGGGCGGCGAGGTCCTCGGCGCCTGTCATGGGCTCGGCCTGCCGCTCACGTTCGGCAACCTGACCGCCGGCGCGGCGGGACTGCTGCTCGGACAGGAGCCGCCACCGGCCGCGGCCGAGCTGTCGGCCCGGGTCCGCGCGGCCTGGATCGCCTTCGCCACGACCGGGGATCCCGGCTGGCCGGCGTACGAGCCGCAGAACCGGCATACCTGGGTCATCGACACCGAGCCCGGCATGACGGCGTACCCGGAGGAAACCTCCCGTGAGTTGTGGGCCGGGCACGCCTTCGACCCCCTCACGTTGCGGGCGCATCCGTAGCCGGCCACGGTGCGACCGTGATCAGCGGGGCGAGGTACCCCTCCGGCACGGCCTCCTCCACCGGCACGCCACCGGCCTCCACCACCCAGGCGTGCGCCGCGAACGGCGGGTGGAGCGGGGCCGCTCGCCTGCCCGTGGTTGACCTCAACCGCGGTTGAGATTGCAGGATGGCGATCGGGGGCCTGTCCTGCCATCGACCTCGAGGAGCATGCGCGTGAGCATGGACACGGGTTTCTATTCGATCATCGATTACACCGTCGACGGATTCGACACTCAGCGCGAGCTCGTCGAGGCGTTCGCGGAGATCCAGGAGCGGTGGGTGCGCTTCTATCCCGGCTACCGCTCAGCCCGGTTTCACGTGAGCACCGACGGCACCCGCGTGTACAACATCGTGCACTGGGCGAGCGAGGCGGATTACCGCGCCTTCGTGGAGACCTCGGACACCGACGGCCGGGTGGCCGCCATCGGCAGGGCGCTGCGGGGCCTGTCCGGCAAGGCCGAACCGCGCATGACCGGGCCGCCCACCTACACCGTGGCCCGCGAGGTCGGTCCCGGGCCGCAGGGCCTCGACTCCTGATCGCCGAAACCTCCTACAAAGGACCTGCATGAAGCTGGAGATATACGCCGATGTGCTGTGCCCGTGGTGCTACATCGGCAAAAGACGCCTGACGGCAGCGTTGGCGAGCCTCGCCGACCGCGACAGCGTGGAGCTCGCCTGGCGCAGTTACGAGCTCGCCCCGGAGGAAGGCCGGGTCCCCGGTCCGACCGCCGCCGAGGCCATGGCCGGATGGTGGGGCGAGCAGGCACCTGCCCGAATCACCCTGATCCGGTCGCTGGGCGCCGCGGAAGGCCTGGAGCTGAACCTGCATCTGGCCCGGCCGGTGAACACCTTCGACGCGCACCGGCTGTGCAAGCTGGCCGCCGACCACGACCGGGCCGACCAGATGATGGAGCTGCTGCTGCACGCGTACCACACCGAAGGGCTCAACGTGGCCGACCCGCAGGTCCTGCGGCGCCTGGGCGGCGCGGCCGGCCTGGACGCCGATGACGTGCACGCCGTGCTGGCCGGTGACGACTACGCCGACCAGGTGCGGGCGGATCGGCTTCGCGCGGCCGAGCTCGGCGTCACCGGCGTCCCCAGCCTGGTGATCGACGGCCGGCCGCCGGTCTCCGGGGTCCAGCCCGTCGCTGATCTGCGCCGGCTGCTGGAGCGCGGCCCGACCGGTTCACCGGGCGTTCCGGCCGGTTCTGACCGGGCCGGCTGACGCGTCACCCCTCCGAAACACGACTTCTCCGAAAGGGATCGCACCCGCGATGACCGGGCCACCTCCTCAGCCGAGCAGCACTTCCTTTGTCCGGATTTGTGGAGTCGTGAGGCGCGGCTCAGTGTCCGTCCTCCTGGCCGGGGCAGCCTGATTCGCCGTGGCCCGGCGCCGAGTGCCAGGCCGATGCAGCCGAGAGGGATGACGGTGTCGATGGGGAAGAAGAAGCCTGATCTGGTGAGCCTCATGTTCGCCGAGCAGCCGGACGGCAGCTACGTGACGTCCCTGCGGGGCCAGGCGGTGCTGCAGGAGCCGCTGCTGAACAAGGGCACGGCGTTCTCGCCGCAGGAGCGGGCCGAGCTGGGTCTGGAGGGACTGCTGCCGCTGGCGGTGGAGACGCTGGAGGAGCAGGCGCGGCGGATGTACGCGCAGTACCGGGCACAGCCGAGTGACCTGCTCAAGAACGTCTACCTGGAGGGGCTGCGGGACCGCAACGAGGTGCTCTACTACCGGCTGCTGAGCGATCACCTGCGCGAGATGCTGCCCATCGTGTACGACCCGACCGTCTCCGAGGCGATCAAGGCCTACAGCCACGAGTACCAGCGCCCCCGTGGCGTGTACCTGTCCATCGACGACCCGGGCGGGATCGAGCGGGCCTTCAGGAACCTCGGGCTGGGCCCGGACGACGTCGACCTGATCGTGGCCTCCGATGCCGAGGAGATTCTCGGCATCGGAGATTGGGGGGTGGGCGGCGGAGCCGGCATCGCGACGGGCAAGCTGGCCGTCTACACGGCCGCCGCGGGCATCGACCCCGGCCGCGTCATCCCGGTCGCCCTGGACGTGGGCACCGACAACGAGGCCCTGCTGAACGATCCGGCCTACGTCGGCAACCGGCACGCCCGGGTACGCGGGCAGCGCTACGACGACTTCATCGACGCCTACGTCACCACGGCCACCCGGATGTTCCCCGGCGCCCTGCTGCACTGGGAGGACTTCGGCCCGTCCAACGCCCGCCGGATCCTGGAGAAGTACACCGGCCGGATCTGTACCTTCAACGACGACATGCAGGGCACCGGCGCGATCGTGCTGGCCGCCATGCTCAGCGCCGTCCGGGTGTCCCGGACCCCGATGCGTGAGCAGCGGATCGTCATCTTCGGGGCGGGCACCGCGGGCACCGGCATCGCCGACCAGCTGCGCGATGCGATGATCCGCGACGGCCTGGACCGCGAGAGCGCCTCCCGGCGGATCTGGCCGATCGACAAGCAGGGCCTGCTCACCGACGACATGGCCGGCCTGCGCGACTACCAGCAGCCGTACGCCCGCCCCAGGGACGAGGTCGCCGACTGGTCTCGCGACGAGCACGGCATCTCGCTGGCCGAGGTCGTCACGCGCGTGAAGCCGACCATGCTGCTCGGCACCTCCACCGCCCACGGCGCCTTCACCGAGCAGATCGTCCGGACGATGGCGGCGGGTGTGGACCGCCCGATCATCTTCCCGATCTCGAACCCGACCGAGCGCATCGAGGCCATGCCGGCCGACCTGATCCGCTGGAGCGACGGCCGGGCTCTGATCGCCACCGGCGTCCCGATCGAGCCGATCACGTACAACGGCGTCACGTACGTCATCGGCCAGGCCAACAACGCCCTGCTCTACCCGGGGCTGGGGCTGGGCGTGGTGGTCGCGCGGGCCCGCCGGGTCAGCCCCGGCATGTTCCAGGCCGCCGCCGAGGCCGTCGGGAACATGGTCGACGTGTCCGCCCCGGGCGCGTCGCTGCTGCCTCAGGTGGACAACCTGCGCGAGGTCTCTGCCACGGTGGCCGTGGCCGTCGCGAACCGGGCGGCCGAGGAGCACCTGGCCCGCGTCGATCTGCGTGACACCGTCCAGCAGGTTCAGGACGCCATGTGGCAGCCCACGTACCGCCCCGTCCACGGGAACGGGCAGTGAGCGCGCCGCAGGTCCGCGACGCGCCGATCGGGCTGCGGGCGCCCGCCGCCCACGAAAAGCGCCTGACGCCGCCCTGGCCCAGGCGACACACGATCCAGACC
>NZ_JBQQCB010000085.1:0-48037 GCF_052246675.1 Nonomuraea sp. KM90
GACCAGGCCCGCCGCAGCCTGGACTGCCGCCTCCCCACCAGCCGGAGACGAGCTCCAGCCGGAGACGCGCTCCAGCCGGGGGTGCGGTCCGGCCGGAGGTCGCGTGGTCCGGCCGGGGGAGCGGCGCCCGGCGAGGCGTGGTCCGGCGGCGGGCCTGGGGGAGGGCGCCGGAGACATGGCCGGGGAGGCGGGTCCGGTGGCGGACCCGGGGGAGGCGGGAGGCGACCCTTCTCCCCGGCCGCCCGGCTGTCAGGTCAGGAGGCCCTCCCCGATCCAGCCGCCGGGTGCGCAACCCGGCGGGATGGCGAAGACGGCCGACCCGATGGTGGTGACCCACTCGTTGAGCAGGTCACCCTCGGCCAGCCGGCGCTGTACGGGGACGAACTGCCGGGCAAGGTCCGCCTGGTACGAGGCGAACAGCAGCCCCGAGTCCGACCCGCCCTTCTCGGTGAGGCCCTCGTCGTAGTTGTAGGGCCGCCGGAGCAGGCGCAGCGCGGGATCGGTCACGTGGGCCCGCCTGATGTGGGCGTACTCGGAGATGACCGGGAACCCGAGGTGGTTCTTCCGGGCGTAGTCGGGTTCGTCGGTCTCCGCCGCGCCCGTCAGCGGGGCGCCGGTGCCGAGGCGGCGGCCGATGGTGAACTCCCTGGCCACCCGGTCGGCCGCGTCCCAGGTCTCGAGCTTCATCCGGATCCGGCGCAGCACCATCGTGGTGCCGCCGCGCAACGGGCCCTGGCCGATCCACACGGCCCGGTCCAGCCGGTCGGTGGGGTTGACCGTGCCTTCGAGCTGGCCCATCAGGTTGCGCCGCGTGCCGCTGCGGAACCCGCGCTGCGTCCACCGTACGCGGGTGAAGGACCGCGCGTCCTTGACGATCATCCGTACGGCGTGCGCGACGGTCACGGCGTCGTCCGCGCACACCTGGACGAGCAGATCGCCCCCGCTCCACCGCTTCTCCAGCCGGTCCGTCCCGAACGCGGGCAGCGCGGCGACCGGCGATCCCACCCCGGCCGCCGTGAACAGCCCCGGCCCGAACCCGAACGTGACCGTCAGCCTGGCCGGGTTCGTGGCCAGCTCGGGCTCGGTGTCGGCCAGCGCCGGTCGCCCCTGGGTGAGGCGGGCCGCGTCATCGGTGAGGAGCCGCAGCAGCCGTACGATCGCCTCCCGGCGGGTGTCCGGCAGCAGGTCGAAGCCCAGGAACACGGCGTGGGCCTGCGGCGTCGTGGCCACGCCCGCCTGGTGCGCACCGTGGAACGGCTCGACGCGCCCGGGCGACGGGACCTGGGCCTGCGGCCGTGCCGGGGCGGGCGGCTCGGCCCGTGCGGAGGACTCGGCCGCGAGGGCGCCGGCCGCGGTGGCGGCGCCCCCGGCGAACAGCCCTCTGCGGCTGATCACTTGTGCCCCGGCTGGTAGTCCTCCTCGCCGCCGGCGAAGTCCTTGCCGACGGCGGTGAACTCCAGTGGCTCGCCGTCCTTGACCTGGAGGGTGAACGGGATCCTGGCTCCCGGCAGCACCTCCTTCGTGACGCCCATCAGCATGATGTGGTCGCCGCCGGGCTGGAGCTCGTGGGTGCCGTGCGCGGGCACCACGAACCCGCCCTCCTTGGGCCGCATGACCATCTTGCCGTCGGACTCGACCACCTCGTGCAGCTCGATGGCCGGGGAGAGGGGTGAGGCGCCGGACACGACGGTGATCGGCGAGTCCCCGTTGTTGACCAGCGTCCCGAAGGCCGCGGTCATCCCCTTCCTGGTGGTCTTCACCCAGGGATCGGTGATGCTCAGCCCGGCGGTGACCGAGGCGGACACCGTGGGAGCGGCGGTCGGGGCGGCGGCGGGGGAGCCGCAGCCGGCCAGCGCCACGACGGCGGCGGCCAGCACGAGGGCATGACGAGAGAACATGGCAATGCCTTTCTCCGCCCGGCATGCCGAAGCAGACCCTGCCGGGCGGCGGGGGTCGTCTGAGAGAGGGACGTCTGCCTGCCCGTGGCCAGAGGGCCGGAAAGGGGAAGGGGTCAGGCGGTGACGGCCCTTGGCGGGCCCCTTCTGCTGACGACGTGCCGCAGCACGGCCGAGCGCAGCACGGGCGGCTCGGTCGTACCCAGGGAGGTGGAGAAAGGTGTGGTGAGGAGCGGCAGGCAGATGACCAGCAGCCGTACGGCCAGGCGGCGCAGCAGCGCCCAGAGCGCGGCCTCGCCGCGCGCCAGCCACAGCGCGGTCAACCCGACCGCCAAGCCGTGGGCGACGAGCATGCCCGCACCGGGCACGAGCCCGGAGTGCAGGTGGGACGCCGGCATCTGCGGCGAGGCGGCGTGTGACAGGGAGAACAGCAGGTGGAGCAGCACCTGCAGCCCGGCGAGCAGCGGCAGGATCACCGTCAGCGACCGCTCGCGCCCGGCCAGCGGGTACGCCGCCGCGAACGCCAGCCCCAACGCCGCCACCATGGCCGGAGCCGGCACGGAGGCCCCGCCGAGCAGGTGCGCCGCCACGCCCAGCCCGAGACACGCCACGGCGAACACCGCGGTGCGGGCCAGACGGAACGGCACTGCCATACGCCCAGCATTCCACGCCACCCACGCGGTCCGGGCGCCGATCCCGCCCCGGGTCCCCGCCCCGGGTCCCCGCACCAGGTCCCCGCCCCAGGTCCCCGCCCCAGCCTCAGACCCGGCCTCAGACCCGGCTTTGATCGTGCTTCACGTGAAACCCCGTGTTCGCCGGGGTTCGGGGAAGCCGGAGAGCCAGCAGGCCGAGTGCCGCCGCGAGGAGCATCGTGAGTGCGGCCAGCGCCGCCGCGTCCCACCCACCGCCCAGCGCCCCGAAGAACACCGCCCCGGTGGCCGTGCCGCCGAGCACTCCCCCGGCCTCCTGCACGGTCCCGAGCACGCCGGCCGCCGCCCCCGCCCGCGAGGGCCGTACCGCTGACAGGACGGAGGAGAGCAGCGGCGACATCATCCGCCCCATCCCGGCCCCCGTCACCAGCAGCGCCAGCCCCACCTGGTACGGCTCCGCCGCCCCCGCCACCACGAGGTACAGCAGCCCCAGCCCCAGCACCAGCACCGGCGCCCCGAAGCGGCCAGGACGCAGGGAGGCCACGAAGAAGCCGGCGTTCAGCGCGGTGCACACGGCGCCGGCGGCGAGCGGGCCGAGCCCGAGCCCGTCCTGCAGATACAGGGCGAGCACGAACGACAACCCCGCCGACGTGCCGAACAGCAGCCCCACCGCCACCAGCCCCCAGACGAACCCCTTCTCCGCGAACACGGCCAGATCGAGCAGCGGCACCCGGCCGGAGGCGGTCAGGTGCCGCTGGCGGCGGACGAAGGCGGCCAGCAACGGCGGCGCGGTGGCCAGGCACAGCCAGGTCCACAGCGGCCAGCCCTGCTCCCGCCCCTCGGCCAGCGGCAGCACCACCGCCACCAGCCCGGCCGCGACCAGCGCCGCCCCGGCCACGTCGAGGTCGCCGCGCGAGCCGCCGGTACGGGGGAGCAGCCGCCGGGACGCCGCCAGCGCCACCACACCGATCGGTACGTTGACCAGGAAGCAGGCCCGCCAGCCCAGCCCCAGGGGATCGGCCGCCACCAGCAGCCCGCCGACCACCTGGCCGCTCACCCCGGCCAGCCCGACGGCGGTGCCGTACCAGCCGAACGCCCTGGCCCGGTCCGCGCCCTGGTACAGCACGCCGAGCAGGGCAAGGACCTGCGGGGCGAGCAGCGCCGCCGCGACGCCCTGCGCGACCCTGGCCGCCACCAGCACCGTCGCGTCACCGGCCAGCCCGCACCCGGCCGAGGCCAGAGTGAACAGCGCCAGCCCGGCGGCGAACACGCGCCGGTGCCCGAACAGGTCGCCGAGCCGCCCGGAGAGGATCAGCCCGGCCGCGTACGCCAGCCCGTACCCGGCGATCACGAGCTGGACGGCGGCGTCGCCCGCGCGCAGGTCGGCGCGGATGGAGGGCACGGCCAGATTTGCGACGAAGAAGTCGAGCGTGGTCACGAACACCGCGACCAGCAGTACGGGCAGGGCCGCCCAGCGGCGGGCAGTCACGAGGACTCCAGGGAGGCAGGGGAAAGGGGAGACAGCGGAGGAAGGCGGTGGGAGAACACCGGCAGGCGGTGGACGGTTGAGCTCACCCTGGAGCCGGAGCGTTACGATTCCCTGCGGATCCGCTACGGATCGCCGCATAATCAACGCGATGCCGAAATTTCAGGACCTGTCGGAATATGCGGCGGCACTCGCCCCGATCACCGGCGCAGTCCACGTCAACGTGCACGCCTCGGCCGCCAGAGCCGTCGCCGAGCTCGCCGAGACGTCGGGCGTGACCCCGGGACTCCTGTCCGACCTGCGGTTCACGCTCCCCCTGCGCCCCCTGACCCGGCCGGGACTGGCCACGATCGACCGGTACGCCGACGCGGCCGCCCGCGAGCGCGGCCTCCAGGAGCACCTGCGCGAGGGCACCCTGGCCGAGGACGGCGACGGGGTGCTGCGGCTGACGGGCAAGGGGCTGGAGTTCGTCCACCGGCTGTACGAGATCCACGCCGCCACGGCCGAGCGCGTCTGGGCGGGCAACGACCTGCCAGGGCTGGCCGGGCTGATGGGCAGGGTGCTCGACGGGGCCGAGCGGGTGCCGGGTGGGGCGCTGGCGCTGGTGGCGCCGCCGTACGAGCCGGACGGGGCGGCGCCCGGGTTGCTGCTGTTCAACCGGCTCGCCGCCGTCCGCTACCACCGCGCCGACGCCCACGCCGCGGCCTGGCAGGCGGCGGGGTTGTCCGCGGCCGAGATCGTCGGCCTGGCGGACGGGCCCCTGCGCGCCGGGATCGAGGCGGAGACGAACCGGCGGGCCGCGGCGCCGTACCGGATCCTGTCCGCCGGGGAGCGCGAGACCCTGCACGACGGGCTGCTCAAACTCGTCTAGAACAGCCCGTCGCCGGGCTCGGTCAGAGCACCGCGAGCAGGCGGCCCACCTGCGTGCGGTCGTTCACGCCGAGCTTGTCGTAGGCGGCCTGCAGATGGTTGGCCGCCGTCCGCGTGGACAGCGTCAGCCGGTCGGCGATCTGCCGGTTCGTCAACCCGGCCGCCGCGAGCTGGACGATCTCCCGCTGCCGCGGCGTCAGGTCCGGCGCGGCCAGCTCGACCAGCGCCGGGGTCGAGACCCCCGAGCAACCCCGGGCCAGCGCCCATGCCCGCGTCTGCGTGCCCCTGGCCAGGGTGCCCCGGCCGGCCTCCCGATGCGCGGCGGCCTCGTGCGCCGTGGCCTCGGCCGCGTACAGCGGCAGGCCGAGCCGCTCGAACTCGCCCGCCACCGCCCGCAGCGCGGACGCGTCCCCGAGCGCGTGCCCGTGCCGGGCGAGCACCTCGACCAGCGGCCCCTCCATCTGCCCGGCCAGCGCCCCGAGCCGCTCCACCGCCGGCTCCGGAGCGCCCAGCCGCACCAGGTCGTGCAGCGCGAACATCAGGTTGCCGCGCAGCTCGTGCCGCTCCGCGTGCTCGGCCGCCACCAGGCACAGCCGCACCGCCTCGGCCAGGTCGCCGGCCGCCGCCGCCACCCAGACCGCCGCGTGCAGCACGTGCTGCCGGGTGAACGCCCACCTGGCGGTCAGCTCCTCGGCCTCGGCCAGCGACTCCCTGGCCTCGTCGAGCCGCCCCAGCAGCGCGAGCGCGTGGGCCTGCTCGGCCACGCACCGCCCCAGGTACGGCTCCCGCTCGGGCAGCCGGGCCATGTCCTGCCGGCACCAGCGCACCGCCTCCTCCGCGTCGCCGCGCAACCTGGCCACCATCGCCCGGTAGGCCGCGAACCCGGTCACCGACAGCTCGGCGGCGGGCAGCTCCATGCCGCGCTCCGCGGTGCGCGCCGCCGCCTCCAGCCGCCCGGAGAACGTCTGCGCGGCGCACAGCGCGTCCAGGAACGTCGGCAGCGCGTGCGGGGCATCGTCCTGCCAGTCCTCGACGGTCGCCATGGTGCGATCGGCCACGGCCAGGCTGCGTTCGGTCCGGCCCGCGTACGCGTCCACCCACGCCTCCAGGGAGGCCGCGTGCGCCACGCCCCGCGGCGTCCCCGGCTCGCACGCGCGGGCCCTGGCCAGCGCCTGGGCCGCCCCGGTCAGCCGGCCGGCGAAGCAGTCGGTGACGGCGCGGTAGACGTACGCCTCCTGCCGCCAGCCGGGATCGGTCAGCGTCTCTGCGGCCACGTCGAGCACCCGGCACGCCTCGGCGTCCGCGCCCGCCCACGCCAGGTTCACGCCCAGGCTGTAGGCGTGCTGGGCACGCTCGCTCTCGGTCACCGCGTCCCTGGCCGCCAGCCGCAGCGCGGTCACCGCCACGTCCGCGTCGCCCAGCACCATGAGCACCTCGCCGAGCAGCGCGACCGCCGCCACGCCCGCCCCGGCGTCGATGGCGGCCCTGGCCAGCCGCTCGGCCAGCCGGGGGTCCTGCCGGCCCCAGGCCAGCTTCGCGGCCGAGGCCAGCATCGCGGGGTCGGTGACCGAGCCGCTGTCCAGCCGCCACACGGCGGCCCGCAGCTCGTCCTCGCGCCGCCGCAGCCCGGTGGCCTCCAGCGCCCCGGCCAGCATCCGCAGCCGCCGCCGCGCCCGCAGGGTGCCGCAGTCGCCGCGGACCACCTCGCCGTAGAGCGGGTGGCCGAGCCGCAGGTGCTCCCGCCTGCCCTCGCCCATGGCCACGACCAGGCCGCGCGCCTCGACCCGCTCGACGGCCGCCGCCGAGGTCAGCCCCTCCAGCAGCTCGGTGCCCAGCGGCTCCCCGAACGCCACCAGCTCCAGCACCTCGCGCTCCGCCGGGTCGAGATGCCCGATCCGGTCGCCCACCAGCTCGCGCAGCCGGGTCGTCATGGACACCTCCCCCCGCCAGCGCCACACGCCGTCCCGCTCGGCCAGGCAGCCGGAGGCGCGCCCCGCGTGCACGACCTCGCGCAGGTACAGCACGTTCCCCTCGCTGACCCCCGCCAGATGCCGGACGGTCTCCGCCGCCACCTCGCCGCCGAGCGCCCCCGCGAGCACCTCCCCGACCTCCTCCACGGTCAGCGGCGGGAGCTCGATCCGCTCCAGCAGCTCGTCCTTCCACAGCGCGGTCACCGGGTCCGGCTGCGGCTCCCCCGACCTGACCGTCACCAGCAGCCGCGCCTGCCCGTTCCCGGCCAGGTAGTGCACCAGCGCCGCCGAGGCCGGGTCCAGCCGGTGCGCGTCGTCCACGCTCACCAGCAGCCGGTCGCGTCCCGCCCGGTCGCGCAGGTGACGCGCGGCCCAGCGCAGGAGGTTCTCGCCGCTGCGCGGCGGCCCCGTCAGGACGTGCGCGAACGCCCCGAACGGGATCATCGACGCGGTCTCCGTGCCCAGCGCGCGCACGACCGAGTACCCCGGTAACCCGGCCAGCGACTGCGCCGCCAGCCTGCTCTTGCCCACTCCCGCCGCTCCGGCGATCATCATGCCCGCCCCCGACCGCAATGCCTCCCGCACGGTCGTGAGTGGCCCCCCTCGCCCGACGAACGGCCAACAGCTCCCCTGCTCGCTCATCGTGCCTCCTCTCGCCACCCATCGTGGCGAGCGAGGTTCGCGGGAGGTTCAGGCCGGATCCCGGTCCAACCCGGCGGCGGACATCAGCAGGTCGATGACGGCTTCCGGGCCGCTGAACGGCACCGGCTCGCCTCCGACCTCTTCGAGCAGCCCGCGGAGCTGGCCGCCGGATTGCTCGGGCTCGACCAGCCGGACGATGACCGTTCTCATCTGAGCACGATCTCCCCGGGCGGTTCAGGTCTGGTTCAGGTCAGCCCGGATAGGGGGCGGGCTCGACCTCCAGCTCGCGCATGAGCTCCGCGTACAGCTGGTAGCGCCGGCGCGCGTCGCCCCGCCGGCCCGCCAGGTCGAGGACGCGTACCAGGCCGAGGTGGGCGCGCTCGTCGTAGCGGTCGCGCTCCAGCAGCCGCAGCCAGTAGCGGGCGGCCTCGTCGTAGCGGTGCTCGTCGGTCCTGGCGGTGGCGAGCCTCGCGGCCGCCTGCACATACGCCAGGCGAGCCTGCTCGCGCAGCCCGACCGCCCAGTCCGCGTACGGGTCCTCCTCGCAGAACTCCCCGCCGTACGCGCTCTCGGCCGCGGCCCACCGCTCCAGCGCCTCGGCCGCCCTGCCCGCCTGATCGAGCCGGACGCCCTGAGCCACCAGATCCAGAAATTTCTCGACATCGACCTCGACGTTGGACAGGTCCAGCCGCAACGTCCCCTCGTCCGACACCACGATCTCGTCGGCCGGCCACTCGTGCTCCGGGTCGAGCACGGCCCGCAGCGTGGACACCATGACGTTCAGCCGCCGCAGCCCGACCGCCTCGCCCTCCTGCTCCGGCCAGAGGATCTCGACCAGCCGCTCCCTGCCGATCCCGCTCCCCCTGCGGCTGACGAGGATCTTCAGCAGGTCACGGGCCTTGCGCGACTGCCAGGCCGTACGCGGCACCGGCACGGACCCCCGCGAAACCCGGAACGTTCCCATGGTCTCGACGGCCACCCGAGCCCCGCGCGGGGGAGCGGCCCGGGCGACCAGCGCGTCGATCCGGCCGTCGAGAGCCCGGCAGCCGATCGCGTGCATGCGCTCGCGCACCGCCGCGGCCACCTCCCCGCCGGTCGCCGGATCGGCCAGGGCGGCCCTGACCAGCTCGGCCCTGGCCAGCCCGATCGGGTCGCCGAGCCGGGCCCACCGGCGCACCGCCTCGTCGGCCGCCGCGGGGTCTCCGTCGAGCTCGGCCCGCAGCTCCGCGATGACGGCCTGGGCGGCGTGGTCCCGGCGGCTCACCGCGACCGGTTCGGCCTCGTCGAGCAGCGCCCTGGCGTCCTCCCGCCGGCCCGCGGCCAGCGCCACCTGGGCCGCCACGACCCTGGCGGACACCCCGGCGATGCCCTCCACGTGCTCCAGCGCCCGCCGGGCCACCCGGGCGGCCTCCTCGGGATCGTCGTCGGCGAGCAGCTCCGCGAGCCCGTTGAGCGCCAGCGACAGCGCCTGGACCTCCCCCGACGGCTCCGACTCGGCGATGACCCGCCGGTAGAGGGCGGCCGCCGTCCCGCGGTCGCCGCGCAGGGCGTGCACGGTGGCCAGCCGGTTCAGGCCGGCGCCGGTCAGCCTGGAGCCCATCGTCTCCCACCTGGCCGCCGCGTCGGCGGCCTCGGCCGCGGCCTCCTCCAGGCGGCCCAGGCCGATCAGGGCCTTGGCGCGGTTGGCCACGTTCAGGGCGGCGAAGGGGGCGAACGGCACCAGGTCCGACAGCCGGCCGGCGATCTCCGTCTCGGCCAGGGCTTCGGCGTACGCGGCCTCGTCCAGGTGGCGGGAGGCCCGGTTGGCGTGGATGCGGATGAGCTGCACCATGTCGCCGGCCCGCTCGGCGTAGGCCAGGGCCCGCAGGTAGTAGGCGTCGTTCGCGCGACGGTCGCCGTCGAGGGCGGCGAGCATGGCCAGGACCGTGTTGGCCATGGCCAGCGCGCCCGGATCGCCCAGGCTGCTGGCCTGCTCCATGGCCTTGTCCGCCAGCTCGGCGCAGCCGGAACGGTCGCCCTTCAGCCAGTGGACCGACGCCATGGACGCGGCGCACATGGCGGCGTCGGCGGGCGGCAGGCCGTGCGCGTAGCCCCGCTCGTACATGGCCAGGGCGGTGTCGAGCTCGCCGCGCATGTGGTCGATGAAGGCCAGCCGCCGGGCCACGTACGCGTCGAAGGCGGGGCCCTCGGCGGCCTGGGCGAGCAGCTCGCGGGCCCTCGTCCAGTGGCCGCGGTTCTGCTCGGCGATGCCGGCCAGCCTGAGCATCGGGGGAGAGCGCCGGGCGGGCTCGGGTAACAGCTCCAGCGCGGCCAGCACGTCCCCGCGCTCGGCCAGGGCCGGGCCGTGGGCGTCGAGCAGGGAGGCGGCCAGGGTGGTGTGGGCGGTCGCGACGGCGGCGCGCAGGGCCAGCTCGGGCCGGTCGTGCTCGGCGTACCAGCGGGCGGCGACCGCCGCCACGTCGTGGGCCTCGTGCCGGTCGAGGGGAGCGTGCCTGGCCAGCACGTGCCCGCCGGTGGAGGTCAGGCGGTGGCCGTCCTGGCCGGGCTCCAGGAAGATGCCCCGGCCGGCCAGCGAGTCGAGCGTGTCGGGCGGCGCGCCCAGCGTGGCGGCCAGGCCCGGGGTGAGCACCGGCAGCACGGTGGCTGCCCGCAGCAGCTCCCGCATGGGGGCGGGCAGGTCCTTGTACGCGGCCAGCGTCAGGCGTTCCAGCGTGGCGGAGCCCGCCGTCAGGCCCGCCACGATGCCGGGCCAGGTGGCGGGGTCCTCCCGGACCAGGGCGTCGAGCGCGGCCTGCACGGCGGCCGGCCAGCCGCCGCAGGTGCGGTGCAGCTCGGCGGCGATGGCCGCGCCCGCCTCGCCCAGCAGGTTCCGCGCCCACGCGGCCGTCTCGTCGGGGGCGAGCGCGAGGTCGATGGCGTCGAGGTCGAGCACCTCGTGGTCCTGCCGCAGCCGCGCGGTCGGGAACGGCAGCGGCGCGCGTGACGCGGTGACCAGGTGCAGGTGCCTGGGCGCGGCCCGGACCAGCGTCTCCACGTAGCGCACCGGGCCCGGCGCGCCCACGATCGCCTCGACGCCGTCGAAGACCAGGACGAGCCCGCGCCGCAGTCGCCCGGCCAGCGCCTGGGCCAGCGCGCCGGCCAGCGCCGCGGCCCTGGACAGCTCGTCGGCGTCGGGGCCGAGCGGGGCCGCGGCCGCGGTCACCAGATCGGTGGGCAGCTCGGGCACCTTGCCGGACAACGCGGAGGCCACCGCGCCGGCCAGCGTGGGCAGGTCGCGGTCGGCGGGCCCGAGCCGGTGCAGCACGCCGCCCACGGCCCGGCTCCAGCCGGTCAGCGCGGTCGTCTTCCCATAGCCCGTGGTGGCCACGAGCGAGGTGAGCCTGTGCGCGAGAGCCCCGTCGAGCCGCCGGTCGAGGGCGGGACGGGGATGCACCCACCCTCGTTCCACCCCCGCATGCTACGCGGGGTCCGTCAGGGACTCCAGAGTTCGCAAATTGCCACCTCCCGGTAACCGGTGGGTAGGCGCACTATGGTCGTACTTCGACAGGAGGCACCGTGGAACAGGATCTGCCCGGCGGTGCGCGGCTCATCGTGGGGGTCGACGAGTCCCCGGCCGCGCGCTGGGCTCTGGCCTGGGCCATCGGCGCGGCCAGGCTGCACCGGATGGCTCTCGTGGCCGTGCACGTCAGCCGTGCCCCCGTCCATCCCTTCCCCGAGGCGCTGCCCGTGCAGCACGCGGTCAGGCTGGGCGAGGAGGCGCGTTGCAACGAGGTGATCACGGGCGTGTTCGAGGACGTGGCGGGCGGGGTGCCCGAGGATCTCACCGTGGCCGTCGTCGGCCGGGTCGGCGATCCTGGATACCACCTCGTTGACCTCGCCCGCGAAGGCGACCTGCTGGTGCTCGGCCGGGGGCGGCGCGGCCTGCTGAGCCGCATCTTCCTGCCCTCGACCAGCATGTACTGCGCACGCCACGCGCGCACGACGGTCGTGATCGTGCAGCAGCCCTCGCCGCCCGACGACCCGGAGATGTCAGGGGAGCGCAACCGCCGCTTCTGGACCCGCCGACATCCGTGACCTGAGCAGGCGCAGTCCCTCGGGGATGGCGTCCCGGCCGATCGCGCCGTAGCCCAGGACCAGGCCCGGCTGGGCCGGGGTCTGGCCGCAGTACGCCTCCAGCGGCTCCACCGCCAGGCCGGGCGCGGGACGTACGGTCACGCCCGGCGCGAACCGGGCACACAGGTGCAGGCCCGCCGTGGACGGGACAAGGCGTAGGCGCTCGTCCCCGGTCAGGGCCTCGGCGATCAGGGCGTGCCGGGCGGCGTACTCGCGGGTGGCCTTCCTGATGTGCCTGGCCAGCAGGCCCTCGTCGATGAAGCGGGCCAGGGCCGCCTGCGTGGGCAGCTCGCCGTGCCAGTCGGAGAGCTGCCTGGCCGCGCGCAGCGCCGGGCCGAGCGAGGCGGGAGCGACCAGGAAGCCGAGCCTGAGCATGGGGAGCAGGGTCTTGGAGAACGAACCCACGTAGACGACGCGGCCCGCGCGGTCGAGGCTCTGGAGGGGTTCGAGCGGGCGCTCGCCGAAGCGGAACTCGCTGTCGTAGTCGTCCTCGATCACCACCGCCCGGCGGGCTTCGGCCCAGGCGAGCAGGGCGGCGCGGCGGGCCAGCGACATGGGCGTGCCCAGGGGGAACTGGTGTGACGGGGTGACGTACACCAGGCGGGCCGAGCGCGGGAGGGCCCCGACGTCGAGGCCCTCGCCGTCCACCGGCACGCCGACGACCCGGGCGCCCAGCGAGCGGAACAGCAGTCGCGCCGGCGGGTAACCCGGCTCCTCGACGGCCACCACGGCGCCCGGCTCGATCAGGACGCGGCCGACGAGGTCCAGCGCCTGCTGCGCGCCGTTGGTGATCAGCACGTCGCCGGGGCCCGCGTGGACCGAGCGGCTGAGGCCGATGTGCCGGGAGATGGCCTCGCGCAGCGGCTCGTGCCCGGCCGGGTCGCCGTAGCCGGCGGCGCTCACCCGCAGCTCGCGGGCCACCAGGCGGCGCCACGTCTCCATGGGGAACAGGCGGGCGTCAGGGACGCCGACGCGGAAGTCGTACCGGGCGGGGGTCATGCCCTTCGGGAGTTCCAGGTCCTGCCAGACGGCACGCGGGCGTACGACGCCCTTCGGCGCGGCCCGGCCTCTGACCGGCTCCGCCGACACGAACGTGCCCGCGCCCGCCCGCCCCACCAGGAACCCGTCCGCGACCAGGCGGTCGTAGGCGAGGGCGACCGTGTTCCTGGAGATCTCCAGGCGGCCGGCCAGCTCCCTGGTCGGGGGGAGCCGCTCGCCCGATCTGAGCCGGCCGTCGAGTATGGCGTCGAGGAGCTGCCGGTAGACCTGTGCGGCCAGGTCACCACGGCCTTCGAGGCTGATGTGAACGTCCAACTTGGCCCAATCATCTCGCCGGAAATTGGAGCTTACACCGGGACAAGATGGCTTCGATGATGAGCATATGTCGAAATATCGGCGCATCTTGGCCCAGGCGCAGCTGGCGAACTCCATCGGGGACGGCGTCTACCTCGTCACCTCCGCGTTCTACTTCTCCACGATCGTCGGCCTGTCGGCAACCGAGATCGGCCTCGGCCTGACGCTGGGCTGGGCCGTCGGCGCGGTGGCCGGCGTACCGCTCGGCCACCTGGCCGACCGGCGCGGCCCGCGCGGCGTCGCCGTGCTGCTCGCGCTCACGACCGCCACGGCGGTCGGCTCGTTCCTGTTCGTACGCTCGTTCGCGCTGTTCGTCCTGGTGGCCTGCCTGTACGGCACCGCGCAGACCGGCCTGTCGGCCGCCCGCCAGGCGCTGCTCGCCGCCCTGATCGAGCCCGCCGAGCGGACCGCCGTACGGGCGGTCCTGCAGGCCACGCTCAACGCCGGCCTGGCCGTCGGCGCCGCGCTGGGCGGGCTCGCGCTGCATCTCGGCACGCGGGAGGGCTACCTGGCCGTGCTCACGCTCGACGCCGTCAGCTTCCTCGCCGCCGCCGCCCTGCTGCTCGCCCTGCCGCCGGTACGGGCGGTGCGGGCTCCGTCCGGGCCCCGGCTGGCGGTGCTCAGGGACCGGCCCTACGCGCTCATCACGCTGATCAACGCGGTGATGCTGTTCTACATGCCGCTGCTGAGCCTGGTCGTGCCGCTCTGGATCGCCGCCCGTACCAGCGCCCCCACCTGGGTGGTCTCGGTCCTGCTGCTGATCAACACGGGCGGTGTCGTGCTCTTCCAGGTCCGGGCGGCCAAGCGGGTGACCGGGCTGCGGGACGCCTCGGCGGCGGTGCGGCAGGCGGGGCTGGTGATGTTCGCGGCCTGCCTGGTATTTGCGCTGAGCCCGTACGGGTGGGCGTTCCTGCTCGTGGCGACCGTCCTGCAGGTGACCGCCGAGATGCTGCTGGCCTCCGGCGCCTGGGAGATCAGCTTCACCCTCGCCCCCGACGACCGGCAGGGCCAGTACCAGGCCTTCTTCGGCACCGGCGTGGCCGTGGCCAGGATGCTCGGGCCCGTCGTGCTCACCACGCTCGTGCTGGACGGCGGGACGCTGGGCTGGCTGCTGACCGGCGCCATGTTCGCGACGGCCGGCGCCGCGATGGCACCGGCCGTCAGGTGGGCCAGGTCACTTCAGCCGGCGTAGCCGCAGCACCGCCGTATACCCGGCCTTCTGCACCTCCGCGACCAGCACCGCCGGATTCACCCCGCGCGGAAAGCTGACCCGCGCCTGCTCCGCCGCGCAGTCCACCGTCGCCGTCACGCCGGCCAGCTTGTTCAGCGTGCGCTCGATCCGGTCCGCGCGGGACGCGCACGTCATGCCATCGGCCACCGGCCACCGGCCACCGGCCGCCGATCGCCGGCTCGACGGCCCGGCCCTCGGCGGTCGCCGTGACGGAGGACATCACCTCTCCCCTCCTCAGTGCGTGTGGTCATGGGTGGCGGAGGGGGCATGCCCGTCGGACAGGGTGGCCGTGGCCGTGAAGGCCGCCGTACGGACCTTGCCCTCGTGCTGGAAGTCGAGGAACAGGCGGTAGTCGCCCCGGCTGGGGGCCTCGGCGTAGAACGTGATCTCCGGTCCCGCCTTGTCGCTCTTTTCCGGGTGCACGTGCAGGTAGGCCAGGTCACCGGCGCGGAGGGCGACCAGGTGTCCGTACGCGCCCAGGTAGGGCTGCAGGTCGGTGACCGGCTCGCCGTCCTTGTTGACCGTCAGGGTGAGCTTCCCGGCCCGGCCGGGGACCAGGTCTCCCGCGAGGTTGACGGTGTAGTCGTCGACGGCCGCCGTACGGCTGACGTGGGGCAGGGGCTCGGGCCGGTAGTCGCCCGCGGCCTGCAGGTCCGCGCCGAGCGTGAGCTTCTCCCCGCCCTTGGGGACGAAGTCGGCGAAGGCCTTGTACGCCCCCGCCTTGGGGAGCGTCAGCCTGACCGACCAGGTGCCGTCGGCGGCCAGGTCCGGGTGCACGTGCTGGAAACTCGTCAGGTCGCGGGAGGCGACGATGAAGTGCAGCTTCTTGTCGTGCTCGACCTGGTAGTCGGTGACCGCCCTGCCGTCGGGGCCGATCACGGTGAACCTGAAGTCCGTCGGCACGCCGGTCGTGATGGAGGTGATCGGGTTGAGGGTGTAGCCGTTCTGCGACACTTGGAGCCCCCCGGGGGTATCGCTCGTCACTGGTTGCTGTGTGGAATGCTCGGCACCGGTGTGGCCGGTGGCGTGGTCGTCACCGGCGTGACCGGCGGCTTGGTCGTCACCGGTCCGGGTGTCCGCCGCCGTCGTGGTGCCGGCCGCCGTCGGCGTGATCAACCTGCCCACGCCCAGGGCGCCGCCGAAGACGACGGCAAGCCCCAGGGCGTACGAGCCGAGCTTGGCGGCCGTCCTCATGACCGGCCCGCCATGTCGTGGCCGTTGGCCGCGGTGCTCATCGCTGTCCGTCTCCTCGACACGTCTCTACCTCGTTCCGGGTCCAACACTTCAGATCGTGCTCTCCACTTCAGATACGGCCGGCTTGCGCATGAAGGCGGCACTGAGCACGGCACCGATTACGGCGACCACCGCCGCGCCCGCGAAGGCCGGCTGGAAACCGCTGGTCTGCGAGGTGAAGACGGCGGTCATGGCGGCCAGGCCCAGCGCGGAGCCGACCTGGTAGGTCGTGTTGACGATGCCCGAGGCGAGCCCGGCCTCCTCCGGCCGCGCGCCGGACATGGCCGACATCATCGCCGGGATGTACGCCAGGGACATGCCGACCGCCGCGACCAGGCTCGCCGGGAGCACGTTCGTGACGAAGCCGCCGGTGAACTGGAGCCCGGCCACGCCCGCCGCCAGCACCGCCAGCCCGGTCACGATGAGCGGCTTGGCCCCGAACCTGCCCAGCAGCCTGGCCGTGATGCCGATCATGAAGATCATGATGGCCACCGTCATCGGCAGCAGCGCCGCGCCGCCGGCGAAGGCGCCGTAGCCGAGGGACTGCTGCAGGTAGAGGTTGAGGAAGTACCACATCGGGATCCAGGCGGCGCCGAGCAGGGCCATCGCCAGGTTGGCCGTGGCCAGGCCGGGGGTGCGCCAGATCCGCAGGGGCATGAGGGGGTTCCTGGCCGTACGCTGCACGAGCAGGAACAGGGCCAGCAGCGCCGCGCCGGCGATCCCGGCGGGCCAGTTCGTGGCCACGATGGCGTACACGACGAGTGCGATGCCGGCCGTGACCGAGACCGCGCCGACGAGGTCCACCGAGCCGCGCCGACCGGCGGCCGCGGGGAGCAGCCTGGTCGCGGCCAGGGTGGCCAGGCCGATCGGGATGTAGATGATGAACACCCAGGGCCAGCTCAGGTACTCGGTGATCACGCCGCCCAGGAACACGCCCGCGGTGCCGCCCGCCGGGGCCGCGGCGCCGTACAGGGCCATGGCCTTGCCCAGCTCGCGCGAGTTGTGCCCGAAGAGCATCATCAGCAGCGTCATCGCGGCCGGCGCGATCAGCGCCCCGCCGACGCCCTGCACCGCGCGTCCCGCCACCTCGACCCAGGCGGTCGTTGCGGCCGCGGCGACCACGGAACCGCCGATCAGCACCGCCCATCCCGTGACGAACACCCTGCGCGCCCCGAACAGGTCGGCCAGCCGCCCGCCGAGCAGCAGCAGGCCGCCGAAGGTGACCACGTAGGCGTTGAACACCCACTGCAGGCCGCCGGGGGAGAAGCCCAGGTCACGCTGCATGTCGGGCAACGCGACCCCGATGATCGAGGTATCCATGATCACCATGAACTGGGCGGCGGCCAGCACGACCAAGGCCCACCAGCGCTTGTTGTCAGTCATGTTCCTTGCCCTCCTTCCTTACCCCGTGGGGGTATCTGTTGGATCGCGAGGAACGTAATATACCCCTAGGGGGTATGTCAAGCCCGCAAGCCGGCCCCCTTGGCGGACCCCCGCGCTGCGCATCCCGGCTGGATATTTGGCATGATCGAGCTGTTGTCCACGTTGGGGTGCCCGGAACGTTGTTGACTGGGATGTTGTCCAAGATGGGACGGGTATAGCGGCCCCACCAGGGGTTGAACGCCCGTCCTTCGCACATTCCACACATCTGGTCCGTGCGCAACACAGGGAGCGCAGCCATACCTTGCTAGGCTGCTTGTCAACCGTTGGGTCTCACCCCGGCAGGTGAGGCCGTCGAAGAAGTGGGGTCACACCGTGAAGAAGCTGCTCGTACTGGCGCTGATCGCCCTTGGGGGGTTGCTGATCTGGCGTAAGGTGCAGGCCGACCGCGCAGAGCTCGATCTCTGGACCGAGGCGACCGGCAGCGAGAACTAACCGACCGGCGAGGCGATGAGTGACGTCGTCCCCATCAAGCTGGCGTGCCTGGACCTGGCAGGCACCACAGTCGGTGACATCGCCATGGTCGAGCGCGCCTTCGCCGAGGCGATCGCGACCCAGGGCATAGTGCCCGGGACCGGAGCGTACGCGCGTGCCATGGTTCACGTGCACCGGTCCCGGGGCTGCCCCAAGATCGATGTCTTCCGCGGGATCTTCCCTGGCAACGAGGCGCAGGCGCAGGCGGCGAACCTGACGTTCGAACGCTCCTACGAGGGTGCGTTGGGGCGGGCGGGTCTCGTACCCATGCCCGGAGTCCTGGAGGTCCTCGACAAACTCCGCGGCACCGGCATCAAGCTCGCCCTGATCACCGGCTTCAGCCGCACGACCCTGAGCCGGGTCCTGAGCGTCCTGGGCTGGCACGACAAGATCGACCTGGCCATCTCCCCCGAGGACGCCGGCGGCCGCGGCCGCCCCTGGCCGGACATGGTCCTGCACGCGGTGCTCCGACTGGGGGTGGATGACGTACGCCAGGTGGCCGTCATCGGCGACTCGGAGAGCGACATGCTGTGCGGCAAGCGCGCGGGAGCCTCGATCGTGGCGGGGGTGATGACGGGGGTGCACAGCCGCGAACGCCTGCTGAAGGGCGGGGCTACGCACATCCTGGACTCGATCGCGGATTTCCCGAGCTTGGTCCTTAGTGACGACCTTGGTACGACGCAGGTGGCTTCTTCCGCCCGGTAAGCTATCTTCGTCGAAGGGGCCTTAGCTCAGTTGGCAGAGCGCCTGCTTTGCAAGCAGGAAGTCAGGAGTTCGAATCTCCTAGGCTCCACCAGGGGAAACGCCCCGCCACTGATCTTGTGACGGGGCGTTCGTGCCATTAACGTGCCATTACCCTGCGGGGACCAGCGCTCCCGCGCTGCCGTCGTCATCTCCCTTCTTGGGCTTTTTCTTCGTCTTCTTCCGCTCGGCCTTGACGCGGGCCGAGAGCGCGTCGGCGATCTTCTGATCTGCGTCTCGGGTGGCGTGCTGGTAGATGAGCGCGGCCCGGTCGCTGTCGTGTCCCATGCGTGCCTTGAGATCGGCGAGGCTTGCTCCTGACTGAGCCGCCAGGGTGTTGCCGGTGTGCCGGAGATCGTGAAAGTGCAGCCCTTGCACGCCCATCTCCTTGAGCGCGTCAGCCCACTTGGCCTCACGCCGGAAGTTGCTCCCCCGGAGGAACGCCCCGCGCTTGCCGAGAAACACGAAGGCGTCTTCGGCCTCATCGACATACGTCGCCAGGTGTTCGGCGAGGATCGGAATGATCACCGAGGGGATGCTGACGGTTCGCCGGCCAGCCTTCGACTTGAGCGGCCCAAGGCGCATCTCGCCGCCGTCGAGTTCGAGAAGCTGTTCCCGTACATTGATGGTGCGGGCTTGGAGATCGATGCTCGACCGGCGAAGTGCTGTCACTTCACCCCACCGCAGACTGGCGAAGGTGGTCAGCAGGACCATGGCCCGGAAACGGTGGTCGGCCATCTTGTCGGCCAGCTCGAAGACCTGGGCCACGGTGAGCACCGGGCGTTCCGGAGTGTGCTCATTGCCCGCGCCCTTGATCCGGCATGGGTTACGACTGATCATCTTGTCCTCTTCTACCGCCGTCATCAGCACGGCCCGAAGCAGGCGGTACGCCTTCGCCGCCGTCGAAACGGAGACCCCACGGTCGAGAAGTCCGGCACGCCACGCACGGACCGTCTTCGCCGTGAGCTTGCCGACGGGCACGTTTCCCAGCGTCGGGACGATGTGACGTTCCAGCAGCCACGTGTACAGCTCCAGAGTCTTCGGCCGAAGCCCCGGACGCTCCTTGACCCAGTCCCGCGCGTAGACGCCCAACTCAACCTTGCCTCGCTCGGGGTCGGTCCATTCCCCCGAGATCATCTGAGCCTCGATAAGCGTCAGAGCTCGATCGGCGTCCGTCTTGGTGCTGTAGGTCGTGGTACCTGTGTGGAGCACGCCGTCTGGGCCGGGATAGCGAATCTGGAAGCGTCCGGAGGGGAGCTTGCGGATACTACCGAAACGCCGGTGCCCATCCTCGTTGGCCATCAGGCGGCCCTTTCCGTGACGTTGCTGCGCGTGAGTGGTGTGACGGTGCCCGCGACGACGAAGGCGATCAGAGCCGATTCGCGAATGCGGACGTGTCGGCCGACTTTCACGAACTCGATGCGTCGCTCGGAAATCAGGCGACGGACGAAACGAACCGAGGTGTGCAGCAACTCGGCTGCTTCATCGACGGTCAGTAGGTGGTCCATGTGTTTGCCTCCCTTCACGCTGCCTGCGGAGTTGCCGAAAGATCTTGTCCGTCTGCTCTGGCCTGGAGTTCGGCCATGTGAGCGCGCCAGCGTTGCCGCTCGCGTACGGATCGCAGGAGCCGGACGGCCAAGGGGGCGACGTTGGCGTCACCGGCCGGGATAGGCCGCCAGACGTAGCGGTGCGGGTCTACGGGCTCGTCGCTCTTGCCGAGGGCTTCCAGGACCCAAGTACGGCGGTCCTGCTTGTGTTCGGCGAGGGTCTTGTTGGACCACTTGCGGGAGACCAGGACGCGGCGTCCGGCGTAGCCGAGGTGTTCGGGCTTGTGGGCCTTGGAGCGGCAGCGGCCGGGGGCCATTCCGGCTTTGGCGCCCTTGGGCTGGATGCCGTAGCGGAGCCAGTTCGGGCAGGTGGGCGAGCAGGGTTCGTAGCGCAGGGCATCGACGTAGCGGGCTGCGTGCTCGTGCTGGGCCTGGTTGTCGAGCCCGTGGCCGAGGCTCTTGGTGAGGTACTTGGACAGGTAGCGGATGCACTGATCGGCGTCCTTGGTGCCCGCGAGCACGCCCTTGACGTCCACCTGCTCACCGAAGCGGATCACATGCAGGGGTTCGGCGTCCTCGTCGGCGTCCAGCTCGTCGAGGGCCTCGTCCCAGGTGGGCAGGACCTCTCCGGTGGCGGGGTCGAGGTAGCCGGTCCCTTCCTGCCAGATGGGCAGGTGTTCGCCCTCGAAGATCACTTGATCGACGGAGGGCCACCACACCTGGTGATAGGTCGCCGCCGCGATCTGCTTCATCTCCGCTCGTGGGAGCGTTCCACGGATGGCCATGTGCAGGTGCGGGGCGAGCCGCTTCTGAGGCTCCACGGTTGCGAAGTACTGCACGTCGAAGCCAGCCACGCGGCGCAGGTTCTGCACGAACCGATCCACCAGCTTGGAGAAGTGCAGCGCGTCCCGGGCAGCGCGAGCGTAGTCGTAGGTGTCCGGATCGACCGGTACGCCGTCGCGGACCTTGCCGTACGAGGGCAAGGTGAGCGTGACGAACAGCGAAGGCCGGTAGGTCTTGCCGTCCGGGGCCTGGAAGGTCCGGCCCAGTGTGGTGTGTGCCATCTTGCGCTTGGGCAGGTCTGGTGCGTCCTGCCTGCGCTTGGTCGAGCGGGAGCGCTTGGACGCCGTCCGGCCGAGGACGTTGCCGCGCATGCCTGCCGCGTTGATCTCCTCGTCCAGGCCCTCGATGACCGCGTCCAGGTCGGTCGTGTCGTCACCGGACTGTTCGGCCTGGTCGCGCTGGGCTTGGATGTCGGCGCGGAACTCGACCAGCCAGCGCTGTTCCTCGTTCGGATCGTCCGGCGTGATGGTGGGTTCCTCGTCGAGGTGCCAGCCTTCCCGGCATTGGGCCTTGCGGAGCTGCTTGTTGCGCTTGGCGCACGGTGGGCACTTGCTGTCCATCGGCGAGCCGCACGGGACGTCGATGATCTCCCACTGGCCGGTGTGGGTGTCGAGCCGCTTGAGTGGGACGGGCCGGATGCAGACGCCGTTCAGCTTGGCGACCTCTTCGACGACGTCGTGGGCCAGAGGCATGGCCAGTCGTACCGCTCGGGGTAGTGCGCGGTCGTGCGCATGGGTCATAGGGGCCTCCCTTCGTCGGTGTCGGTGAGGATGAGCGCGGTCTGGCCGCACTCGCAGCATTCGACCTGGGCGCGGATCGGGTCGAGCCAGAGGGCGTTGAGCGTGCCGCAGGAGGCGCAGCGCAGCCCGTCGAGAAGGTGTGTCATGCGGCCTCCCCGAACTGGGCGACCATGGCGCGGATGTCGGTGTCGGAGACGTAGGCGGCGCGGACCCGGATGGGTTCGGGTGAGGTCTCCAGGCGCATGTAGGCGACGCCGGCCCCTTGCTCGGGGATGGGTGAGATGTGGTCGGCCAGGGCGCCCCGGTCGCGTGCGCCGTCGCCGAGGACCATGTCTACCTGCTCGGACTCATCCAGCCGGAGGGCGATTTTGTCGGGGAACAGGTTGCGGATGTTCATGACCTCCTTGCGCGGGTCCTGGAGAGCGGCCATGACGCCGACGCCGACTGAGCGGCCTTGGGTGGCGAGCGTGGCCAGCGCTGCGGAGATGCGCTGCCGGAGTTGTTTGTCGGGCTGGTAGGCGGTCAAAAACGCCACCTCATCGACGAGCACCAGGACGAACGGGTCCTCGATCGTCGGGATGTGGGAGCGCTGGAGTCCGGCGAAGCGGGCCGCGCGCTTCTGCATGACGCTGACCGCCTCGTCGAGGAGATCGGCGCAGTCGGCGGGATCGGCGGCGTAGCGGCCCTGGAACAGTTCGCGGCCGAAGGACAGCTCCATCAGCTTGGGGTCCAGCGCCCAGACTTCGGCCAGGCCCGCCCGGATGGCGGGGAGCAAACCGCGGATTGTGTCCCACAGGAAGGAGCCCTTACCGGCCCCGGTTGCCCCCGCGATCAGGACGTGGGTTCCGTGTACCTTGAGCTTCAGTGGTTGGCCGTCCTCCTGCTTGCCGATTTCGACCGGTCCCACGGTCGGTTCGTCGGGAACGGGTAGCGCTGGGATCGGTGTCGCCAGCGGATCGCGGCGCGGGAAGATGAGCAGCAGTCTGCCGCCCTTGATGAGCGCCACCCGGCAGGACGTGACGCCGAAGCCGTGGGCGAGGTTGTCGATGCGATCGGACCAGTCCTTGACCGCCTGGCCACGCAGCATGCGCACGGTGATGCGGTCGGCCCAGCCATCGCACTGGACGCGCACCAGCCGGGGCAGGTAGGTGCGTCCAGAGACCCGCTTGCCGAGACCGGAGACGTCCATGACGGACTGCCAGTGACGCCGGTAGACCGACATGAGCCGCCACCAGGCCAGCAGTCGCCAGCCGATGAGCTGGGCGAAAGAGGCCCGGTCGATGAAGGCCCAGGAGACCAGGCTCAGCACGACGATCCCGAACAGGGACGCCGCCAGCGGCCAGCCGTACTGATACCAGATGAAGCCGAGGACAGCGGGTACGGCCGTCGCCACCGGGTGACGCCAGATCGTCCGGACCAGGGCGACGAGGAAGCGGTAGAGGTAGATGACCAGGGTGATGATGGCGGGCGTGCGGACGACGGCCGGTTGGAAGACGACGGCGGTGTCCGGGGTGGTGGTGACCAGGTTGCGCGCCTCGTCACCGGGAAGCCTCTTGAACATTAGGCTGAAGACCTCTCGTGATTCGCGTCAGGGGAGATGAGGGGCCGCCGGAAGGACCAGTTCCAGCGGCCCCGCTTGCTTGTCAGGCCGCCGACTCGGCCGCATCCTGGGCCGACTGTTCGGCGTACAGGCACTCGCAGTCGGCCAGGTAGCGGGCGGCGGCGTTGAAGATGTCGCGGGCGAGTGCCAGGTCGGCATCGGTGACCGGCCCGGCCCCGGTGGTGGAGATGTGCACGTCGGCCTCCGAGGAGCGGAGCTCCAGGTACGGGCGCGGGTTGCTGAGCAACATCCCGGCGCTGACCTTCAGGCGCGGCGTGTGGAAGGAGACCCCCACGTAAGGCGTGGACTCGGGCTTCATGGACAAGGTGACGTAGGTGTAGGGACGGAACTCGCTCATGCAGCGGCCTCCTTGCTGCCGTTGGACTTGGTGGTGTTGGTGCGGGGCGCGAGCATCTGCCGCGCCTTGATGGAGTAGGCGAGCCGTCCGGAGCCGTTGACGTACGGGGTGACGGTCATGCCGTCGAACTCGACCGGCGTGAACGGCAGTCCCGCGACGGGAGCCGGGGCGACCGGCTGGACCGGGGCGAGGATCTTGACCGCCACGGTCTTCTGAGCCGCCTTGAGCGTCGGGTCGGCGTCCATGACCGGGATCTGCCAGACGGGTTCGCCCGTCTGCTTGTCCCGCGCCTGGACGAACCTGCCATTCGTGGAAGCCTCGAAGTCTTTGACCGGCTCGACCTCCCCGACGCTGTAGCAGCCGTGCGGGAAGACCTGGGCGAACGTCACGGGGATGGGTCCCTGCATTGCCATGTGGAATCACTTCTCTCTTGAGCGGTCAGCCATCTTGACTGATCAAGTTGTAAGCCCATTAAGCACGAAGCCCACTTGGCCAGTCAAGTGCACCAAGCGGGCTTCGCGAAGAAGTTGGAACTCCGGCTACCGAATTGGGTAGGCATCCTCCAATTCGTGCCGGTCACCAGGTAGAACAGACTCCACCACCACCCACGGCTTGCCCGTCGCGTCACACGCGACCGCGTAGACGACGAGCAGCGCAGCCGAACTCTTGACCCCGAGGAGGGAACACTCCTCCTTGGTCGGATTGCGCGCGGTGACGTGCTCGATGATGTGATCCAGCGAAGCGCCGGCCACGCTCTCGACGTAGCGCCGAAGGCCTTGCTTCAACTCCTCCGACTCAGCCAGCGCCGTACCGTGCGCCGCCTCAACCGGCAGCCAGGTGGAGGAGATCTCGGTCGGCTCGCCGTCGTGCTCGGTGAGCGATCGCCGCAGCATGACCGGCGACTTGGGCTTGAGCCCCAGATACGAGGCGATCCGATTGGGTGCCTCGACCTCTCCGGTCACCAGCAAGCGGCTGGAGACCTGGGCTTCCTTGCGGTCGAGCAGTTCGCGTCCGGCCCGTGCCTGCTGACCGGTGGGGATGGCCGGGCGACCGCGCACGAACCGGCCCTTGCCCTGGTGGGTGACGATCCAGCCCTGATCGCGCAGCACACCGAGGGCCTTGACGACGGTCGGGCGCGCCATCGCGAATTCGGCCATGAGCTGGTGTTCACTGGGCAGCGGGGAGCCGGGCGGATACTCGCCCGAGTCGATGCGCCGCTCAAGTTCCGCGATCAGTTGCGCGTACTTCGGGGGCGTGTACTCAAATGACATCAGGGCTCCACATTCAACATGCCTGTCTAGCCAAGCAGGCTATCAGCGCATGCTGCTTAGGCAACCCCTTCTAACGACACATGGGCCTACCCCAGAATGACGACGGCGCGGCCCCCACATTCAGGGAACCGCGCCGTCAAGCGACACCTACACCGTCTGACCTTGCAGCAAGGTGCGCCAGACCTCGTCAGCCTTCTTGTACGACCACCGATGAGTCTCGTAGATCGTCTCCCCACCGTCACCGTCGTACTCCGTCCGGCGGATGTACGACTGACCACCCAGGCGACGCAGCTCGTACACGGTTGACCGGCAGTGGCACGACCAGGCCACCACCCGGGCACGATCGTCAGGCTTCGCAGCCTGGCGCCAGACCAACTGCATGTGCCCCTCCTGAACCTCGCTGACGTGCGGACTGAGGCAGCCCGTGATGATCTTCACTACGTGGCCCGCTTTCTGCCGACTCCGGAACACTCGAAGCAGGTCACCTGCACAAGCTCGACCGCCGTCCCGTCAAGACGGCGTAGCGCCTCGGCACGGCTCCTGCGCACCCAACGCCACCCCTGGGCCCGACAGGCCCGGCACCTCTCACTTGTCGGTTGATCGCTCCGAGTCATGGGACAAGCGTCTTCACCTGCGGCAAAGCAACCCATCCCGAGCCGGAATCCTCGGACGGGATCAGCAATATCCCTTGACGGGATAACTCCGAACCGTGAGCGTGGAGTTACCGGCAGTCCAAGGACGCAAGGGGAAACGGCACATGCCCGCAGACGGGGCCGAACCGGTCGTCATACCGGCCGACCTGTGGCAACGCCCCGACATGCATACCGCCCTCACAAATCGCGATATCGGCCACCTCTTCCGACTCGTCCGCCAGTACGCAGGCGTCAGCCAGACCCGTATCGGCGTCGCTGTGGGCTTCAGTCAGGGCAAGGTCAGCGAGTACATGCAAGGCAAGGCCCAGGTCACCGCACTCGACGTCTTCGAGCGCATCGCCGAAGGCCTGCACATGCCCGACCCCGCCCGCATGCTCCTCGGCCTCGCCCCGCGGATTCTCACCGGCGTCACCCACCCGCCCACACCCATCCCGCGACGGGATGGAACACCAGCAAGCAGCCTTCTTAGCGTGGAACAAGTAGTCATCGGCTCGCGCCAGCCGAACGACGCTTGCGACGTTGACATGCTGACGCTGGCCTGGATTGTGGGAAGGCTAGATGGCCACATGGACCGCCGAACGATGCTCCTCATCGCAGCCGGACTGACCGCCGAAAGCGCCGCCTCCGTCGCCAACCCCTGGGAGCGCCTCACCCTGGCCCTCTCTGGCACCCGCGCCGATCAAGACGACACGGTCGAACGCCTCGAAGCCCGAACGATCGGCTTTCACCGCCTCGAAGAGACCATGCCCGCCCGCAGCCTCTATCAGGGCCTCACCGCCCACCTCAACGAACTGAGCACCCTGCTACAGGCAGGACTGCCCGACCGCCTACGCCGCCGGCTAGCCGCCACCACCGGCGAGGCCGCCGTCCTGGCCTCGTGGATCGCCTGGGAGATCAAGCAGCCCGGCCAGTCTGCCGCGTTCGACCGCATCGCCACGCTGGCGGCGCAGGAGAGCGGACACCCGATCATCCAAGCATGCGCCTACGCCTACCGCTCCTATGCCGTTCGAGGCGCCCCCGCCGTGCAGAACATCCGCCTGGCCCAGCAGCATCTACCGGCCCAGGGCGACAACGCCACCCGCGCTTGGCTGCTGGCCCGCGAAGCCGAAGAACTCGCCAACCTCGGCGACCGCCAGGCGCTTATCCGCCTGGAGCAGGCGAGGGACGCGTACGGCGAAGCGCGTCCACAGCGGGAACGAGCTTGGACCCGCTTCCTGGACTCCGGCCGAATGGCCGCCTACCGGCTCTCGACCTACGTCAACCTCGGCGACGAACACCGCGTCATCGACGAAGGCCAAGCCGCCCTCAACGCCCTCTCCCACGAGACCGACCACAAGAAGATCGCCGCCGTCCACGCCGACATCGCCGCCGCCCAACTCCGCATCGGCGACCTCAACGAGGGTCTCACCAGCGGACGCCGGGCACTGGAGACCGCCCAGCGCACCGAATCCCGCTGGGCCTTCCAACAACTCGCCGGAGTCGAGAACGCCCTCACCGGCAAGCGGGACGCTTCAGCCCGTGAACTCCTGGCCGCCATCAACTCGGCACACCGGAGCCTGAGCCAGCCGTCTGCATGACGAGATCACCCGTACAGTGCACTGCCGAATTGTTCTTGTAGGTATCAAGCGGCGGCGCGGCGCGCCGCCGTACCCCCGGCCCTCCGCCCGCCCGCCGTCCGGGCGTGCGGCCTGGAGGCCGGTCCCGGACGGCGGCGGGACACCGGGCCGGGCACCGCACGCCGGCCCCGCCGTACCAATCGAACGCTCCGGCCGGGGTTGCCGCGCCGCCGCACAGCTACAGCCCTACGATCGCCACTGCATGGCTGGACGCCGTACGTGCTCGGGGGCGATCGACGATCCAGGGTTCGTTCCTCACCCTGGCTCACCGAGCAACGTGGCTGATCGCGGTTCGGCGGCGGACGGCACGCGGATGCGCAAAGATCCTTGAGCGTGGCCCATGCCGGTGTCAGCTGAGAGGAAACGTCCGTGATCGACTCTACTTACAGCAAGTGGTTTCGCCAGCAAACCCGGCTTGTCGTCCACTTGACGTGGTGTTCCGCCACCAAGATTGACGACGTCCTGGCTGCGTATGGCATCTCACCCGAGAGCACTCAGCCGGCGCGCTTCCTCGCAGACGACGTCGACATGCTCATCGGGCGCCTCGGCAAGGGCACCGTCATCATGGACTACCGCGTCGATTCTGTCACCGAGGGTGCTCTTCCCATTCTGGCGCAGTATGGCCCCTGCCTGAGTGCTGTATGGATCGATGAAGCCCCAGCCTTGGTCTCTTATCGGACGGAGAGCGGCCTGGTGGTCAAGTTCGACATGAGTGATTGGGACTGGTATCCAGTTCCTGATCTCGCCAGCGTCGAGCAATGGATCGCCGCCAGCCCAGCGGGTCGGGAGACCTGGGAGAACAGTTATGGTCTCGCCACGCTCATCACCGCCGAAGCGCTATGCCAGGCTGTGGTCGACGACGAATGGATGCGATCCGTACACACTGGCGTCACCTCACCGGATCCACTGGGGCAGGAGATGCCGTCAGCCTCACGCTCTCTCAGCTCGATCATCGAAAAATACGGTGACCGCACACCGTAGAACAGGGGTCCGGCAGAACAGACCCCGTGACCATGCACATGTTCGCCATGCCATTAGCGTGCCATTAAGGGCGGTCAACAGGGGTCAATCACGGTCACTGGCGGACTGCCGGTCGCCCAGGTCGAGGCCGTGGTACTCGAAGATCAGACCGATTTGCAAGCAGGAAGTCAGGAGTTCGAATCTCCTAGGCTCCACTCCAGGTCAAAGGCCACTTCCTCAGGTCAGGAAGTGGCCTTTTCGATCTTGTACAGCTGCAAAGTACAGCTACAGGCGCAGCCGCAGTCAAACAGCCCAAGCGCTTCTGTCTTCTCCGCGCTTCACTGATCGACTCTGGTCGTAGAGATGCTGACCATGGAAGCCGTGGCTGCGGGCGAGAAACCATGCATGGCGGGACATGCAGACCGTGGCGGTCCCCCCTGCCGTCATCCTCTGCCGGGCCGCCAAAGCGCCGGCCCTAGGGCGCGCAACGTGAACATTTTACTTGCAAATGCCTCTTTATAGTTCCTCTCGATTGCAAGTTGGTTCTCTTGATGCGCGAGTGATCAAAGTGGTAGAAATAGATTCAATTCTGGGATCTCCGTGGTGGAGGCCTCCCGCTGATCTGCGTGCTCAGTGGCGGCTTTCCCTGTAACGAGGTCCACACGGACCTGAGGGATCCAAGAGATGCAGCGAATGAGAGCTCTGGCCTACAGCGAAAGCGAACGGCCCCCTGCAGCAACAGGGAGCCGCTCTCATGCCCCAACCCATCAGGTAAGGAAGGACACTCGATCGTGATTCTAGTACGACGCTCCGAGGAGCCCAGTGATGAACCCCCACGCGGAGGTCCATCACCACTGCCGCTCCGTTGGGCCGTCATCCTTTTCGTCAGCTCCATCGCTGGCGTATGGCTGGGCACCGCAACCGCGAACCTAGCAGCTGGCGTTGGCACAGCTCTCCTTGTAGTTGGACTCCTTCACACGATCCTCGGTTGATGTCGTGGCGCCCTAGCTTGGGCGCCACGACATGGGTTATGAATCCAAATGATCAGCGAGTTTCCTGAGGGCCTTGCGGGTCTCCTCCGAGGACACTTCGCTGTAGATGTTCATGGTCACCGCAATCTGTGAGTGGCGAAGGATCTGCATGGCGACCCTTGGGTGGACGTCGAGGGCGACGAGCAAGGACGCGCAGGTCTTACGGGTCGCGTGGACGTGGACCTTGCGCACTCCGGCCTTGGCGCAGGCGTTCGCGAAGCTGCGGCGGAAGTTGGACGGTTCGATCGGCCGGCCACTGGCGGTGGTGAAGACGAGCCCGGTGTCCTGCCAGTCGTCTCCAGCCGCTTCCCGGGCGGTGTCGCGCACTCGTTGACGGGCACGGAGAGCCGCTGTGACGATCTCAGGGAAGGGCAGAGTGGCATCGGACGCGTCGGTCTTCGTCTGGCGGTGCAGCAGCTTGCCCCCGACGCGCTGGAGTTGCCAGCCGATCGTCATCTCGGCCTGGTCGAGATCGACGTCTTCCCAGCGCAGCCCGAGCGTCTCACCCAGGCGCAGCCCGAGAACGAGCACCAGGACGTAAGCCGGGTACATCGCGTCCTCGTTCTTACGAGCCGACTCCAAGAAGGCCCGCGCCTCCTCAACGGACCAGGGTTTGACCTTGCGCTTGCGAGGGACCGACATCTTGACGTTGGCTGCGACGTTGCGGGCCAACGTCTCCTCCCGCACTGCGTTGCTCAGCGCGGCCCGCAGCGTCATGTAGGCGTCATGAACCGTCCACTCCGAGGGCAGCGACCGGCAGCACTTGCCGACAGCACAGCAGTGCCGACGCCGCTTCGGGTTGCTGTGATGCTCGGGCCGGGCGGTGTCCTTGCCCTGGTCGCAGCAGAGGCAGGATCGGCGCAGCTTGTTCAGCCAGGCTTGGACGTCCCGAACGGTCAGCTTGTCGAGCCGCTTGGAGCCGAGTACTGGCGTGATGTAGAGCCGGGCGAACATCTCGTAGTTCGCCACCGTCTTGGGCGCGAGGTTGGGTTCCACGACGTTCGTGAGCCAGTACGCCAGGTAGTCCGAGAGCTTCGGCGACTTGGTGACCACGGGTCCCTTGCGGGCCAGCTCGTGAAGCTTGAGCCACTTCTCATGGGTCTCCTCGCGGGTCTTGCCGTACGCCCACTTGCGGGTCTTCTTGCCTTCCGGCGTGGTGACCCAGACGTATCCTGCCCAGCCGTTCTTGTACGGGAAGATCGAGCCCTCGTTGTTGGCGCGGGTGCGTCCGTTTTTACGCGGGCGCTTGGGCTCCTCCGGGGAGGCGAGCGCGGTCTTGGTGGGCATCAGGCTGCCTCCTCGCAGAGTCGGGTGATGTAGTCGTTCAGCGCGGTTGTGGGGATCCGACGGCAGCGGGCACCGACGACGATGGAGCCGAGTTCGCCGGAGCGGATGAGGTTGTAGACGGTCCAGCGGCTGACCTGCAGCGCCGCCATGGCCTGCGGAACGGTGAGCAGCTCAGAGATCATGTGGGTCTCCGAGCGGGGTTCCTGTGATGGCGGCGGCGACGAGTTGGTCGCCGAGGCTGTAGCCCTTGCCCGCGTAGGTCCATTCGCTGATCACCAGGACGGTGTCCTCGTCGAAGAACGGCAGGCGGCCGGTGGTGATCTCGCTGTCTCGTACGTGCTGTTGGCGATCTGCTCGGATGTCGCCGAGGGTGGTGGAGTAGTGGCGGGAGCGGGTGGAGAAGTGGCCGCGGAAGCCGAGCATGTGGGCCCAGTCGGCGAGCCGAAGTTCAGCCAGGCCGGGTTCGATACCCAGGTGCAGGCAGGTGGTGATGAGACGGCGGGCGTGGTCGCGCAGGTTGTAGGCGTCGAGGTTGTCGAGTGGGTTGATGCGGCGGTCGAGGGTGCCGACGCATTCGGCGGCCTTGGTGGCGTACTTGGCGATGTAGCCAGCGACGGCTTGGTCGGTGAGGTCGCCGTTCAGGGTGATCGGGCGGATGTCGAGCTGGCCGCCCCAGCGCAGCGGGCGTTCGGGCTGGTCGGCGTAGGCGGGAGCCTTGGCGGACACGGCCTTGACTGCGTGCTGGATGGCTTGGGCCAGGGCTTCGGCGGTGGCCCAGGGCGGTGGGGGTGCTTCGGGGCCGCCGGGGCCGTCGAGGCGTATGACGGCGTGGAAGTGGACAACGCCACGGCGCTGGTATTCGGCGACCTTGGCGAAGGAGAGGGTGAGGTGGTGGCGGAGATCCTTGAGGAACAGGCCGCCGATTTTGGCGAGGTGGCGGCGTACGGAGTCGGCGAAGCGCTTCCACAGCAGCGGGGCGAGCGCGTTGAACAGGACGGAGCCGGTGTAGTCGTAGCAGTCGGAGCACAGCGGTTCGCCGAGGCGCGGGTCGTCTTTGCTGTGGCGCTGGGTGCAGGACATGACGCGGCCGTGCGGGCAGGTGGCGGCGTCGCGGCGGGCGTGGCAGGGCTGGACCCTGCCGTTCTTCTCGTGCCGTGCGTGGACCGCTCCAAAGCTGGGTGCGGTGAGGGTGATGAACAGGGTCGGGTGGCCCGTGACCGTGTCCGGGACGCCTTTGCCTCCGACGAGGCCGGCCCGGATGAGGTGGTAGGTGTCGGCGCGGTAGGTCTCGGCGCAGGCCGGGCAGCGGGAGGCGCGGCGGGTCTTGCATGGGACGCGCAGGATGCCGTCGGGCTCGTGCTTGGTGGTGTAGCGGTGCAGGAGTTGGCCGGTGGCCTGGTCGTAGTGGTCGACCTTGCCGCGTAGGTGGATGGGCTGGCGGCAGCCGCCGGTGGCACGGATCTGGGTGGCCCAGCGGTCGTAGTCGGGGTGGTTGAGTCGGGCGACCATGCCCGCTTTGGCGTGCGCGGTGGCGTGGGTTGTGGGCAAGATGGTGTCCTCCTTTCGCTCGTTCGGGTGAAGGGATGGCCCTCGACCTGGCAGGCGTCTTGGCGGATGTGCGGCCAGGCCGGGGGCGCTGCGCGTTTCAGGCGCCGTGGTTGTCGATGCCGGTGCCGTCGCAGTCGCGGCAGCGGGCGTCTTCAAGGTCAATGCCGGTACCGTTGCAGGTGCAGCAGCAGTAGTGGATCACCTCGTTCATCTCGGTCATTTCTGCCTGTTGCGGGCGGTGGTGAGGTAGACGCGCCAGTGGTGGGGGCGGGTGCGGTCGGGGTAGGCGCGTGAGACACCGATGACGGTGAAGTGCAGGCGCAGGCGGAACAGGGCGTCGATGATCTCGGCGCGGGTGCCGTCGATGCGGATGCGCATGGTCGGGTCCTCTCCTGGTCAGGTGGCGGGCGTGGGGTCGGGTTGGATGCAGCCGCGGTAGCTGGTTTCGGCGTCGTGGCGGGCGCGGGCGGCGGCCAGGATGGCGACGGCGCGGTATTCCACCGGTCCGAACAGGCACGAGGTGGCGTAGTGGCCGTACGGAGAGTCCTCGAAGTCGATCTGTGAGCCGACGAGGGCGGCGATCTGGTCGATCTCGGCGCACTGGTCGGCGTCGCTGGCCTGGCCGGGGAAGTGGTGGACGGTGACGCTGGAGGAGACGGGCACGTCGGGATGAGCTTCGAGGAATGCGGCCAGGTCGAGCAGGCCGTTGATGAGGGCGGTGCGGTGGTCGTACGTCATGAGTTGGGTTCTCCCTTCAGGCGGTGCGCAGGGTGCGCAGCAGGTCGGTGGCGAGCTGGCTGGAGACGCCCAGGCGGGTACGCAGGGCGTCACCGGTGATGGGCTTGCCGTGCCGGGCGTGGTGTTCGTCGGCGACCCGCTGGGCGTAGTCGATGAGCGCGGGCGCGAGAGGGTCAGCCTGCTCGTCCTGGGTGTCGTCATCGTCCTGGGCTTGGGTCGGGATGAGTTCAGGGACCGGGGGCGAGGTCAGGACCGGTGCGGGCGCGGGTGTGGACGGTTCGAGGCGAGTGGCGCGGCGTTCGAGCATCGAGACGGCGATGAGGAAGGCGCCGGCCGGGGTGGCGGCGGTGATCCAGCCCCAGACGGTCGGGTCGGCTTGGGCGAGGTTGGCGGCCAGGGACAGGATGATGCCGCCGGTCAGGACAAGGACGGGCCAGGAGAGCGGGCTGCGCTGGGTGCGGCCGGTCTTCTTGTCGCGTTGGCGTTCGCGGGCGGCCATGACGCAGGTCAGGTCGATGCAGACGGCGATGGCCCAGGACATCCAGCCGGTTTGGCCGTGCTGGCTGGCGGTGTCGCGGATGTGGGTGAACGATCCGGCACCCGCGATGGTGGCCAGGACGAGGACCGGGCCGGTGTCGAGCATCCAGCAGGCGAAGCGTCGCATCGTTCCTCCCTTCATGGGTTCAGGCGTTGACAGGTTCGGGCAGGTGAGCGGTGATCTCGTCCCAGGACGGGGCGAGGTGGGCATGAGTGCGGGCGGCGTGTTCGGCGGTCTGCTCGGTGACGTAGAAGGAGCGGGCGCGGTACCACTGGCCGTCTTGTGAGGCGACGATGGCGACGCCGGGTGTCTCGGCGGCGATGGAGCGGGCCGAGGCGAGGGCGGCGGGGTCGAGGTCGCCAAGGGTCATGGTGGCGGTCTCGGGGTCGTTGACGCGGTGGCAGATCCGTCCCGAGCACTGGGCGCGCAGGGCGGTGACGCCGGGGCCGAGGTCGGAGCCGATGCGCTGGCCGCAGCAGAACAGGTAGATGCCGAACGCCCGCCCAAGCTGGGCGACCCGCAGCAACGCGGTTGAGGTCTTGGCGATCTCGTCCTTCTCGGACTTGTCGGCCATCAGGTAGAGCTCGGCCAGCTCGTCCACCAGGACCACGACCGGGACCGGGCGGACGCCGGGCGGGAGTTGCCAGATGTTGCGGGCGCCGGCCTGGCGGCACAGCCCCATCCGGTCGATCATCAAGGCGACCAGGTCATCCAGGAGGCCGACGGACTCGGCGCGGCAGGTGGCCAGCGCCGACAGCCGAGGCGCGTACGGGGTGAACTCCACGCCGCCCTTGAGGTCGAAGCCGACCAGTGCCACCGGTTGCGGTGCGAGGCCGACGATGAGGGCGTTAGCCAGGTTGGACTTTCCGGACTGGGTGGCTCCTGCATTGATCCAGTGCGGCACGGTACGGAAGTCGATGGTCCAGGGCTTGCCGGTCTCTAGCCGCCCCACGGTAACCTTGAGCAGCTCAGGAGAGGGCGGCAACTCATCGACCTTGACCAGAGGGTCGCGCATGGTGGCCATGAGGACGACGCGGCCAGGGCCGGGTGAGGAGACGCGGATGGCGTGCACACCCCAGGAGTGGGCGAGGCGTTCGGCGGCGTCGGCGTAGTCGGCGGGGGTCTGGCCTTCCAGGGTGTGCAGGGTGACGCGCCAGCCGTGCCGGGTCGGCAGGGGCAGCCACATGAACGGTTTGGTGTCCACGGCGATGCGCTGCCACTTGCGCTTGACGCGGACGATGCCGGTCGAGGCGACCAGGCCGGGGACGGTGGTGAACCAGAAGCGCTGCCGCTTCTTGGTCAGGTTGCAGCCGAGGGCGACCCGCCGCCACGAGGCGCGTACTGACAGGGAGACGAGCGGGAAGCCGAGCGCGAGCCAGAAGGACGGGTAGTGGTAGTGGCGCCAGGCCCACAGCCCGGCCGCGAGAGCGGCCAGGACTGCGAGCATCTGCAGCGCGTCAGGCATCGGCCGTCTCCTTGATCGGGAGCAGGGCGTTGGCGCGGTAGGCGATGCCCCATCGGCCGGCGATCTCCCAGACGTAGCCGAGCAGGCCGATGGCGTTGATCTGGTCGCCGACGGTGATGGGCGGTTCTCCGGTGATGCCGATCTTGACGAGTTCGATGCGGCCGAACTCGTCTTCGACGGAGACGGTGACCTCGTAGACGGTGTTGCCGTTCTTGTCGGTCTTGATCTCGCCGGTGTCCTTGTTGAGGACGCGCGGGCGCGGGCCCTTGACGCAGGTGATGGCGAGCTTGCTGACATCCACAGGGATCGGGACGGAACGCATGGGCTGTGACCTCCTCTTTCACCGTTCACCAACATAGTTAACCTAGTTGGCTTGGTTGTCAATGTGTTCCCGGTTGGCTTGGTCTTCGTTTCGTGATGTGATGGGGTGGCGATGGTTCAGAACACCGGGCGCCCCGGCTACCTCCAGATCGCCGACGATCTCCGCACGCAGATCCGCGGCGGCTCCCTCGCGCCCGGAACCCCGCTGCCCTCCACCGCCCAGCTCGCCGAGCAGTACGACGCCTCGCTGAGCGTGGTGAAGATGGCCGTCGGCATCCTGCGCAACGAAGGCCTCGTGATCGGCCAGCAGGGCAAGGGCGTCTTCGTCCGCGACGCCGAGGAGCGCCCCGCCGGCGACGAGCAGGCCGACCTGGCCGAGCTGCGCGCCACCGTGCGGAACCTGTCTGTACGGCTGGCGAAGGTCGAGGAGCAGTTGGCTACGTCCACGTCACGCCGTCCCGGACGTAGCAGCCGGTAACCTTCCGGGCCAGCGACGCCGAAGCCCCGCCGGGGTGCCTGCGCAGGCTCAGGGCCTTGTCCTCGCGGCGGATGCCGATGAGGACCATGACGTAGCCAGCGAGCAGGGTGATGCTGAGCAGGACGGCGATGATCAGCGGAAGCCAGCTCACGTCCAGCTCACCCCCATCGCGGCCGAGGCGCGGGACCGCGCGGGGGACGACGGGTCTCCGAGCGCCGGTTGCGCCGGTTCCTGGCCCGCTCCTTGCGCGCCCACCGGTCCCGCGCCAGGCACTTGGAGCAGCGGGTCTGTCCCTCGGCCAGGGCGTTGCCGCACTCGCAGGCGGGCGTCTCGCCCAGGATGGTGATCTCGTTGTTCATGAGTGCATCTCCTCCTTCGGTCGGTGCCGTTGTGGCGTTGTGCAACCGAGAATGCGACGCAGAGTCAGGACGAGATCACTACACGACGGGACATGTTCAAGACGTCCGGCCTACGATGGCCAGGTCCCCGGACGTCCTTGGGAGCAGGTGAAATGGCGAACGAACGGCTACGCGCGGCGCTGTTGCAGAAGGGCGCGAGCATCGCGGACCTGGCCGAGGCGATCGAAGTCGATCCCAAGACCGTCGAGCGGTGGATCACCAAGGGCCGCGAGCCGTACCGAAAGCACCGCTTTGCCACAGCTTCCTATCTGGGCGTGGACGAGACGTACCTGTGGCCGCAAGCCCTGTCCCGTGAACAGGTGGTCGCCGCATCCGAAAGCGAAGTCCTGGCGATCTATCCACACCGCTGGGCCGTGCCCCGGGACGCGTGGGGACGTCTGTTCACCGCCGCGTCCGAGGAGATCGGCGTCCTGGTCTACAGCGGGCTGTTCCTCGCCGACGACGCCGCCATGGTGCGCCTGCTCGGCGACAAGGCGCGGGCAGGCGTGCGGGTTCGCATCCTGCTCGGCGACCCGGATTGTGCCGAGGTCGCCCAGCGTGGGCAGGACGAGGGCGTGGGGGACGGCATGGCCTCGGAGATCCGTACCGCTCTGGTGCTCTACCGGCCGCTGTTCGGCGTGGACAACTTCGAGCTGCGGCTGCACCAGACGATCCTGTACAACTCGATCTACCGGGCCGATGACGACCACCTGATCAACATGCACGTGTACGGCATGCGTGCCGGGAACGCGCCCGTGCTCCATCTGCGCAGGGTGGCCGGCGGGGAGATGGTCACCACCTACGCTGACAGTTTCGAGAAGGTCTGGGCCGGGGCCGTCCCGGTGGAGTCCTGACCATGGCCAAGCGCATCGACTTCTACGACGACCCCGCCGCACCCGAGCCGAACAGCTTGGTCCCGTCCGTGAACGTCATCGTCACCAACACGGCCGGGGACGTCTTGATGATCCGCCGCAGCGACAACGACAACTGGGCCGTCCCCGGCGGCGCCATCGACCTCGGCGAGTCCATCCCAGAGGCAGCCATCCGCGAGACGGCCGAGGAGACCGGCATCACGTGCGAGATCACCGGCCTGGTCGGCACCTACAGCGACCCCCGGCACGTGATCCTCTACACCAGCGACGGCGAGGCCCGCCAAGAGTTCTCCATCGTCCTGACCGGCCGCGCCCTCCAGGGCGAGCCGACCCTTAGCGAGGAGTCCCGAGAGGTCCGCTGGGTGCCCCAGGGCGAGGTCATGGCGCTGCCGATGGACCGGTCGATGCGGATGCGGATCGAGCACTACCTAACCGGCGCCGGCCTGCCGTACATCGGATAGCGCGGCCTCCACCGACCGCACCGAGGACACGATGCACGGTGTGGCATCCGTGATCGACCTACTGACCACATGCTCAGGTCCGTACCGTGAGTGGATCTCGGCCAGCCGGTCGAGCACATCCATATGCCAGCCGTCCGGGCCTGTGGTCATGTCGCAGTAGGTGAGCGCCCTGGCCAGGTCCGGCCGTTCCTGGTCGAACTCCTTGGCCAGGACGTCGAGCAGGTCACGCTGCCGGGCCTCGTTGTCCGCACACGAGTGGTAGGCCACCAGACGGCACAACCGCTCGTCCGCCCCGGCCACATCGCGCAGGTAGCGGGCACCGTCGAGCTGGTGCATGCCGGTGTCGACCAGGTCCGGGGCGTAGCCGATGTCATGCAACAGGCAGGCGGCGATCAGCGTGTCGGTGTCCTCCCCGAGAACCGCAGACAGGGACTCGGCCTGGTCGGCGACCCCCTGGGTGTGTGCCCACCGCCGGGGCAACGTCGTCGCCAGCAGGTCCTTGGCCAGGCCATATGCCCATTCGGTATGTCCCACGTGCCTCACGATAGGCATGAAATGCGGCGGAAAACGCCGTGGGCCGGTTAGACGTCCTGGGACGTCCTTCCTGACGGTGGTTCATGCCGGACGAACCGCCCCCGGCCCTGCTCCGTCACGATCAGACCTTCGCGCTCCAGCACGGCCATCGCCTGCCGCACGGTATTGCGCGAGATCGTGAGCTCCCGCCGGAGCCTGGCCTCGCTGGGCAGCGTCGCGCCTGGAGCGAGGTCACCCCGCTCGATCTGCTCGCGCAGCCATGCGGCGACCACCTGGTAGCGGTAGGGGGCATCGGTATTCTTCCCGGGGGTTACGCGCCCCTTGGATGGCACCGTGATCAGCAACCCCTCCTCCTCCAGGATCGCCAACCCGCGCCGCACCGTGTTCCGCGCCACCCCGAACTCCCGGCATAGCTCCGCCTCCGAGGGCAGCGCCTGACCAGGGGCGAACTCACCTGACTGGATCCGTTCCCGCATCCGATCGGCGATCTGGAGGTAGACCTGCCCGCCGGTCAGCCACCGCCCCGTAGCCACAGGCTCAGCCGCGGTAGGCATCGAGCAGCTTGTTCAGATCGACGCTGAGATCCCCCTGCTCCCCGTCCGCCCACCCCTCCTGCGCGGCCTCCTCGATCCGGTCCACCGCGACGGCCATCTGCAGGAACGACACCCGCTCGTTCTGCTGATCACCCCAGTAGAACCAGCAGAACGGCAGGTGCACGAACACCCGCCGCACCCGGCACCGGCTGTCGGTCACATCCAGCGCCGGCCGCCCGTCCTGGGTGACGACCAACACGTGCGGGACGCCCTGCGCGCCGAGCTGCTCGCCCAGCGCGACCAGCAGCCGCTCCGCATACGCTCGCTGCTGCTCCTTGATGGTCTGGCTGTTGCGCACCCTCGTCCTCCCTGACGTCTCGTGCGGTTCCGTGCGTCGAGCTTCGCCCCGCGGCCAGGGGCGGGAACACCACAACTTGGGGACGTCTAGGGACGTCTGATGCTAACGTCGCAGCACAGGGTCGTTCTGCGAGAGGAGCAGCCCGGACATGAACAACAACCTCCGCTACGCACTGGCTGCCTCCCGGCTCAACCCCACCGACGTCGCCGCCGCCCTGGCCGTCGACCCCAAGACCGTCGCCCGATGGCTCCAAGGCCGTATCCCGTACCCCCGCCACCGCTGGGCCGTCGCCGACCTCCTCCAGGTCGACGAGGCCGACCTGTGGCCCGACATCGCGTCACGACACCAGGCACTCACCGATGGCGTCACCGCGATCTATCCGCATCGCTGGGCCGTCCCCCAGGCGGTCTGGCGCAACCACTTCAGCCGCGCAAGGCGGGAGATCGGCATCTTGGCCTACAGCGCGTTGTTTCTCGCGGAGGATCGGGCAGTTCTCGACATCCTCACCGCCCGTGCCGAGGCAGGGGTGAAGGTCCGTGTCCTCCTCGGAGATCCGGACGGGCAGGAGGTGGCCGCGCGTGGAGCCGATGAGGGCATCGGTGCGGAGGTGATGGCGGCCAGGGTCAAGAACGCGCTCGCGCTGTACCGGCCGCTGCTCCGAGTCCAAGGCGTAGAGATCCGCCTCCACCGCACAGTGCTCTACAACTCCATCTACCGGGCCGACGACGAACTGCTCGTCAACACCCACGCCTACGGCACACCAGCAGCCAACGCCCCGGTCATGCATCTGCCTGGAGCCCATGACCAAGGGCCGGCAGCTACCTACCTCACCAGTATGGCGCGCGTCTGGACCATCGCAATGCCTTGTCAGGACTAGCTCAGACACCATCAGACACAGCTACGGGCAGCCCAGAAAGCAACTTATCTGCACGTCATCAAGGGCGGCCCGCCTCTGGCGGTCCGCGGCGCGTTCCGGTCCTCTGCTGGCCGCGCTGCGGCTCTTCGGCCGGTCGCGGCCAGCAGAGGGCACGCGCCAACCAGTGCCAAGACAAACAGTTGAAGGACGGCCATTGTGGACTATGCCGCAGACGTGCATGGGTTGGGGTAGGAGCGAGGTTGTAACCGGCGGCGATCTCCGGCCCGCAGAGACATCACTCTGGACTCGAACCAGCCTCTGTAGTCGATGCGGGCAGCACATGGATAGCACTCACCACCGCATCATGCAGAGCAACACTGGGCTTTTCGGATATATGGACACAATCTTCACATACTGTCGAAGTATGCAACTATCACACAATCTGGAGTAAGTTCGGATGCATGGGTTGACCTGCATATTGGTTCGATCTACGGTCTTCCTACCGCTGTTGCGACACGTCGAGGAGATTTGGCAGTGCTTGACGAGAAGACGCTGCGTCACAGCTGTGAACACTATGCTGCCAAATATGGACACAGGATCACCGAGTTAGAGCGTGGCCTTAAGTGTTATGCTGCGCATTTGTATGCGCAAGAAGCCGGCTATGACGCGGTGCTTGATGGTGAACCAGCCGCTGAAGCAGATCTCGGCGAGTACATCTGCCAACCAAACGACCTGGGCATAGACGTCGTTTTAGAGGATGAAATCAACCGAAGAATTCTACTTGTTCAAGCTGCATGGAGATCGAAGCGTGTTCTCGAAGAGGACAGGCTATCTTCATTTTTTGACGTTCCAGCAAGGCTGCGGTCCCCCGACTACATCCGCGCAAGTGATGCACAAATACAGGATCTTTTGTCGGGCTTCAAAGAAAAGGAGGACGATGGTTACGAGATCTGTCTCCGGTTCGTCACGAACTTAAGAGTAGGAGATAAGAATCGTCTGCTAGAAGTCGTTGAGGCGAAGAATCAATTCTATGAAACGAATGACCGGCTGATCATCTGCGAGCTCGTCGGCCTGGCGGAATTGGCCAAGCATACAGACGAACTAGACCCCGCGATCGATGGAGGGTTCGTCGAGACCGTGCGGCTCAATCTCCAGAAGGATAAGTTTATCGAGCTTACAGATCCATATAGAACTATCGTGGCTGCGATTAAAGCAAATGAACTGGTTGATCTATATAGGCGGCGGGGCGTCGGGAACAGGCTCTTCAATCTTAATATTAGGATGCCTCTAGGGAGCAAGAAAGTCAACTCGAAAATAGTTGAGACTGCGGTTGACCCTCAAGAAAGTTCCCATTTCTTCTACTACAACAACGGAGTTTCCGCAGTTTGTAGCAGCTATTCACTTGATGGAACAAAGCTTACCGCGAACCGGTTCCAAATAATTAACGGCGCGCAGACAGTGAGTGCTCTGGTAAAGGCAAGAGCGACAGCGGCCAACACTGACGTATATGTGCTCTTTCGCCTAACCGAGACAACCCAAGAATATGGTGGAAGTCTCACCGAAAATATAATCCGATTCAACAACACACAGAACCCGGTCAAGGCGTCCGACTTCTACGCTAACGACGATATACAGGTCTGGCTCAGCTATAATCTAGCAAAGCTGTCAGGAAAAGGTCCAATACCAGCTTTCTACTATGCACACAAATCCGGCCATAAGCCAAAGGGTGCAACTGGTAGAGGTCTCAAGATAGAGCAGTTCGCTGGCATCCGACACTGTTTTCTGTACGGGCCTATCATTAGCTATCGAGAGCCGCAGCAATTCTTTGATCGCCAACAGCGCTATTGGGAGGCTTTCGGCATCGATGGCAAGGAGGCCAAAACATGGACTTCTGAGCACCTCGCATGCGGAGCCACCGCCATTGCTATCCATCATCGTATTCAGGACCTAGGGCGAAAGCTGCGTACCGACGAGAGGACTAAGGCTTCTGACGAGGCCCGATACCTGTATCGGCTAGCTCGCTATGTTACTGGGCTTACCGCAGAAGGTCTCCGTGAAGTTAAGGATGGAGGGTTTGAGACATATCGAGATCTGATATCGTCTAGTGCTAATTTTGACAAATGGGTTGAACCCATAATTGGGGCTGCCCGACGAATTCTCCGCTACGAATGGAAACAACTAGTTGCCGCAAGAGGCGGTGTACAGATTGAGTACAACCTTGCCCGAGACGAGAAGATGTGGGGGCGTCTTAGCGCAAGTGTTCGCGAAGAGGTTTTACATCTTGAATTCTAGCGTAATGATACAAGGGTAATAATGGATGTATTTATCAGTTGGTCAAAGGCGACGGGCCAAAGTTTAGCAATTGCACTGCATAGCTGGCTGCCAGAGGTCATCCATCGACTGGAACCTTGGATGTCAAGTGAAAATATCAGAAAGGGGCAGCGCTGGGGGGTAGAAATCGGCAGTCGGCTAGACGCCACGCATCAGGGAATTATTTGTGTAACGCGCGAGAATGTGAAAGAGTCTTGGTTGAATTTTGAAGCGGGTGCTCTGGCTAAGTCTCTCAAGGACGCCTCGGTCCGTCCAGTACTCTTTGATTTGCAGCCGGCTGATGTAACTGGGCCTTTGACGCAATTTCAAGCTACAGTAGCTAGCGATCAGAAAGACATGCTACGGCTTATAAAGTCCCTTAACGATGCTTGTGAGGCGCCGCTGGACGAATCGCGCCTAGAGCGTTCGTTTCAGCGAGCATGGCATGAATTCGAGACTGAGTTGGAATCAATATCAGCATCATCCTCTCCAGTCACTGAACAGCCGAGTCGCGAAGTTTCTGACATAGTCGGAGAAATCTTAGAGCGCACACGCGAGATCCAGCGATCCATGGTTGAGTCTCAACCGGCCACAGTCTCGTTCACGGACGTACCATCGTCTGCGTTAGCAGCGGAACTGAGGAGTCGGGGCGTATCAGGCATAGGGGCTCTATTAACACCCCCTGAATTGCAGATAGTTGCTACAGGGTTAGGGATCGCCGATGCTGCTGAGATGCGTAAGCCACGACTGATAGCTGCTATTACAGAGAAGCTTGATGCTTAGACTGCATCTACGCTTTCCTCGCTTCTGCCGTGCCGGCGGCGTTCAAACGCCAGGTACTTCCCTGTCACCGCAGCCGCCTCGTCATCGTCCGCCGTTTATCCGCCTGGACTCTGACACCTTGCTTTCCCGGCCTCCCGCCGAAGCCTCAGCAGCAAGGTCACCCGGCGCCCTCAACCGACCCGCCGCTCATCCACAGGGAGCGTTCCACCACCCGCCCAGCTCGAAGCGCCGACACATGCGTGGATGAGCGATATCGCCACAGAGGTCAACGGCAGCTCGTCCGGCAGACTGCCGCGCGTGGGCGGTCGCTGGCCGAGCTGCGGTTCTCCGGCTGGTCGCGGTCAGCGCCACCCAATGCGCCCGTCCACGGTTGAGCCCGTGCCTGGCCACTCGTCCGAGTGTTCACCTTGCCGATGCCGTCTGTGTCACTGAAAGGTTCCTTCCCGGATCTATGTATCCGGAATCTAGCTGCTAAAGGAGTCAAATCCGACGAAAGACCCAAGCATCGCAAGGAGGACCAGTGGAACAAGGCACTTTTGCGGTATCGAGTTGGAATAATCTAGCAGTTGAGCTATTGCTGGTGATAAAATAAAAGGTGAGGCATTCCGTGAGTTACCGCAATAAGACGTATGTCGCCTTCGCCAGCGAAGACATCAGATCCTATAGACTGATGGAAGCCTGGCGCGATAACAAGAATATCGATTTCAACTTCTATGATGCGCATGATCTGTACGTCTCGCGCGACTCTAGTAGTCGCGAGACGATCAAGCGTAACCTACGGGAGCGGATGAAGAACGCCAAGCAGTTCGTCCTGCTCGGCAGCACTATCGCCAAGAGGAAGGGTGGGGACGGCTATTCATTCTTGGCATATGAGGTCGAGACGATGGTCGACCTCGACCTGCCAGTAGTGGTCACCAACCTTAATGGTGATCGGACAATTGATCGGAACTTCATTCCCAAGCCGCTATTGGATGTCGACTACTACGCCATGTCAGTGTCGTTCCAGCCGGCAATCATCAGGTACGCCTTGGATAACTACGCCGAGGAGTACGCCCTCAGCTCCTATACAGGGTGCTATCAGTACAAGCCCAGCGTATACAAGCAGCTCGGTATATGAGCGGGGCACTGCTTCATGACCTGAAGAGTCAGCGCTTCTGGCAACACTTCGCGGTCCATGCCCTGTCGGCGGTCGGTCTCATAGCGGTGCTCGCGGGCCTCTACGATGTCTTCTTCCCTGACGTGGCTGAAGGCGTCGGGACATGGATGACCATCATAACGGTCGTAACTGCGCTGATTTACGCCACGGTCAGGTCTTGGCCTCGGCCGATTGAGCAGCAGTACGAGGCGCCGAATGTGAAAATAAGCCTAGTTCGGGGAGACATCCTCGAGCAGGATTCAGATCACCTGGTGATCGGTATGCAGACAACCTTCGATACGGAGACGCCGCGAATTATCGCTCGGACAAGCCTCCAGGCCCAGTTCGTCGACAAGATTTACGGTGGGGACGTGAAGCGCCTTGATAGTGAGCTGGATCAGGCGCTCAGCGGTAAAGCCCCGGTGGGCACGATCACGAAACCGGGGAAGACGAAAACTTATGAGGTCGGAACGGTGGCAGTGCTGGAGCAGGCCACCCGGAGCTTCTTTTGCGTCGCGTATTCGGAAATGGACGCAAAGAACGTGGCCCGGAGCTCAATTGAGCATATCTGGCGAGGTCTCGATCAGCTCTGGCGCGAGGTTGCCGATCACGCGAATGGCGGTACGGTTGCTGTCCCGGTTCTTGGCGGCGGGCTAGCGAGGCTGTCGCAAATTCTGCCTGCTCAGGATTCGGTTCGGTTTACCATTTTGTCGTTTATGTTCGCTTGCCGCCGGGAGCGAGTATGCGATGAGCTCAAAATCGTAGTGCAATCGGAGCAGTACGACCGGATCGACCGTCTGGAGATCCAGGCCTTCCTTATGTCGCTGAGGGCGTCGTGATGGCGGCTTCAATTCAGCTCCCAGACGATGGTTCTTGCGCCTTCTGCGCTTACCTCAACGGCGAACGCCCGTACACCATCCTGGCCCGCGATGAGGTCACGGCCATGTTGGTTACACGGGAACAGCGCGGTGTGGCCCACTTGCTCGTCATCCCCGTCCGCCATGTCGAGACCATCCTCGATTTGAGTGACGAGGAGGCACGTACCGTGATGATCGCCGTGCGTGAGGCGGCTCGCGTGATCGACCGCGCCGAAAGACGGCCGGGCATCGCTGTCTGGCAGAACAATGGAGTGCCTGCGGGGCAGTCGATTAGTCATGTTCACTTCCATGTGGCTGGCACACTGCCCGGTGGGCGAACTGAGTGGGGCGACGTGCCCGAGCTACCCATCAGCGAGACGAAAGTTCTCGCTGACAAACTGCGGGCAGCGAGCGACGATCTAGCGAGCGAGCAAAGGTAGGTCATTTCAGAGATACTGCCCGGACCAGCTAGCTGCCTCTGTCGCCTCGTCGGGAGCTAGTTGCACACGACCGTAGGGCTGGATGTCGTTTGTCTCAGGAGCGCAGGCAGGTCGCATAGGTTGGGGAAACGTGATCCGTGATGATGTTGTCGACGTCCTGGTGGGGATGGATGTTCCGGCCGGCGTCTTAGAGGACTTTCCTGAGCTACCTGCGGATGTTGAGGGGGTGTTGGTCTACGGGAGCCAGGCTCGCCGAGACGCCGTGCCGGGTTCGGACCTGGATGTGCTGGCCCTAGTGACAGCTCAGCGTCCCAGCACTGACTCCGGTTACGTGCACGTGAGCTACTACACCCAGAAGCAGCTCTCGACGGGCATCGGCACTCTCTTTGGAGCCCATCTCAAGCGTGACGCCAAGATTGTTTGGGACAGATACGGCCATCTGACCCGCGCTGTGGAGGACATGGGCGAGGTAGACACCAAGCGACTCCTTGCCCGTGCTCGGGGGCTGTCTGAGCTCTTCACCAGCTTGGATCGAGACTTGCCGAAGTATCTTTCCGGTCTCTTGCGGCAAGCCCGATACCTGCTCCGCAGCTGCCTGTACGCGCAGGCCATCGCGGGCGGTGCCCCCTGCTTCTCGGTGCGGGAGCTGGCCGTTCGGCATGGAGATCCTTATTTGACCCACCTCCTAGCCTCACGGCAGCCAGGTAAGGCGACGGCAGCAGACCTAGCGCAATGCTTGTCCCGGCTGCGCGGGATTATTGGTGAGTTCCCGCCCAGCGAACATGGTTCCCTTGAGGCCACAGTCGTCAACGAATGGGGACGTCCCAGCGACATCCTTTCGATGGCGTTTATGGCCTTGGGCGTCACCGGGAAGACATCCGACTACGCCGAGGTGGAGAAGATTTTACTGTGAGTGCTGATATCGCGTTCGTGGGCGACATTCATGGGAATTTGAGCGCACTCCGAGGACTATGTGATGTCCTAACTGCGAGAGGTGGACCGCACGCAATCTTTCTCGGTGACTACATTAACAAAGGTGCGCAATCTGCCGAGGTGGTGAAAGAGCTCCTTGGGTATGCCGGATCCGGACACGCGACCCTCCTCAGGGGGAACCACGAGGCAGCGTTGCTTGACGCATTGGACACCGGGGACTTGACGGCTTTCCTTAAGATGGGCGGAGCGATGACCATTCGCTCGTATGTCGGGGCGAAAGTTGGGCCTGACGTGCTTAGCGACTTCCGGGCAAGTTTCCCGAACGAGCATTTGGACGGGATGCGGCATATGCCCGAGACATGCGAGTCGAACGACTTCATCGCCCGGCACACTCCTCCGTCTGCCTCGACGCGCAAGTACCGAATCAGTGCACATCTTGTAGTCGGCAAGCTCCCGAGGATCGGCCCCAGCTCGGCGCAGCTGGATACCGGCTGTGGGTCCGATGACGGTCGCCTGACGGCTCTGTTGTGGCCCAGTCTCGACTATGTCCAGGTTGACGCCCATGGCTCCATCGTGACCGGCTGACCGGGAGCACCAGCGCTCGGTCACTCGTCCAGCTGATCGAGAAGCCACTCGGCTCGCTGTATGCCCTCCTTATTCGCCATCGCCTTGTTCACTTCTAAACAGGCGCGTGCGTACTCTCCTGCCTCGCGTCTCATGCCGGCCGCACGGCAGCACTGCGCAAGCAGAAGCAGGGAGATGGCTTCCCCCCGTCTGCTCGCGATCTGGCGATTCAGAGACAAAGCCCGCTCGGCATACGGCACACCCTCATCAGGTCGCCCTTGGCGGAGGCGCACCTGCGCGGCCAGTACCTCGGCATTGGCGTGCAGCGCGGCCGGTGGTGTGCCGCGCAGAGTATGGATCACTTCGTCCGCATGAGAAGCCGCGGTCTCCAAGTCCCCCATGCGAACCTCAAGCCTGGCCAGGTTGACGAGGGACTGGCACACGTCCAGGCGGTTGTCTGAACCGCGCCTAGAATCGAGAGATTTTTGGAAGGCACGCTGAGCCGATACCAGGTCGCCGATCTTCTGATGCGCAAGGCCGAGGTCGTCGAGGATCCGACAGTGGACTTTTTGTGCGTAGGCGTCACTCTCGTTGAGGAGTGTCACTGCCTGCTCGAGCCTTCCGATTGCATCAATGTCGCGTCCCTGCCGGCGCAGCACCCCCGCTTGGGCAGCGAAGGCTTCTGCCGCGAGCGGTGAGTAGAGGTGCGAGGCTGTATTGACGAAGTGGTCGATGGCGCGCTGCGTCGCGGCGTACGCCTCGTCGAGCTCGCCGTGCCGAGCCAGGAACCGGGCGTAGGCCAGCTGTTCGGATGGACCGCCCAACGCGGCTGCCTCTCGGAGGCTCGCTCGTCCCGCCTCAGCTTGGCCAAGGTCGACCAACTTCTCGCCGCGCAGGCGCAGGTTCGCAGCGCGCAAGACGTCTTTTCCTGACGACGGCAGCAGGTCGACATACCTATGGACCTTCAATCCGGCCAGGGCCTCCCAGGTACCGAGACGCTCAGTTAGCCTTGTCTTGAGCTCACGCATGTCCGCGATGGACTCGTACATCACCGCGTGGTGCCAGGACATCTGCTCTCGAAGCTTCACGATCCGCTCGGCGGGCGAAGGGTGATCGAGAAAGGCCACCCATACGTCCCGCATTGGCTGCTCGGTGCGGCCGAGCTCAAGCAAGCCTGTGAAGAGCTCCTCCTCACTACCGGACGTGTATTCCCATGGACTGCCCGACTCACTACCCCAAGATCCCTTGAACAGCGCGATCAGAAAGTGGCTCTCCCCGATCAGTTCATTGATCGCCTCCTGTGGCCGCCGGGCAGTTCCACGCACACGCTCCCCGCCGACGACTTCGTAGGTCACGTTGCTCTCGCCTCTGCAACGAGCGTTGTACTCGTCGATGCAGGAGCGAACAACCTTGCGCTCGTCCAGGAGGTCGCCGGGCGAGGCCAGGAAAATGCGGAGCGGTAACGCGTCAGACATGGTCCCGACGATATCTCGTGGATTCACAAGACACTGGCAGAGCTGGGTGGACCACAGCATCTGTATTGAAGTGTTCGGCTGAGGCGGGGGACGATCACCGGCTTCGGTTCTCGCGTCTCGGACTAGGGTGATCGGCTGCTGCGGCCTCCCATCAAGCCATGCCACCGGATGACTGAGGCTGTGCTGACAGCAACACCCGCACCCGCCGACCCGCACGCGCCACTGTGCCCATGCACCTGACCACGGTCTCGATGAGCCGAGCAGGGGGATTGCCTCGCCTGGAAAGCGGAAATTCAGGCTGCCGCGGGGGGTTGCGTCCACGGAAGTGGTGTACGAGTTTGACCTGGTCAGCGGGTGTGGTGCCGTGAAATGAGAACGGCCATCGCGTGATCCTTCGTAGCAACGATTCCAAGAAGGAGAACGGCGATGACCGCGG